>JBCDIS010000063.1:0-34685 GCA_038748685.1 Acidobacteriota bacterium
CCGCGCTTCAGGTCCATCGGGTTCATGCCGGCGGCCACGGACTTGGCGCCCTCGCGGACGATGGACTGGGCCAGAACGGTGGCGGTGGTGGTGCCGTCACCGGCGACGTCGGAGGTCTTGGAGGCGACTTCCTTCACCATCTGGGCGCCGAGGTTCTCGATGCTGTCGGCCAGCTCGATTTCCTTGGCGACGGTGACGCCGTCCTTGGTGATGGTGGGGGAGCCGAAGCTCTTCTCGATGACGACGTTGCGGCCCTTGGGACCGAGGGTGACCTTGACGGCATCGGCGAGCTTGTTGACGCCGCGGAGGATGGCGGAACGCGCCTCCTCGGAGTAGACGATCTGCTTGGCCATGGGTTGCTATCTCCTCGAATGTGCTTGGGTGTGTTCGCGATGGGCTCGGGGGATAGGGATCACTCGATCACGCCGAGGACTTCGTCCTCGCGCAGGATCACCATGTCCTCGCCGTCCACCTTGATCTCGTTGCCGGAGTACTTGCCGATGAGCACGCGGTCGCCGGCCTTGACGTCGATCGGCAGGCGGTTGCCCTTGTCGTCCAGCTTGCCGGGGCCGACGGCGACCACTTCGGCTTCCTGGGGCTTTTCCTTGGCGGTGTCCGGAATGATGATGCCGCCGCGGACCTGCTCTTCCTGCTCAATGCGCTTGGCGACGATCCGGTCGTGCAGAGGTCGAATGTTCACTGCGGTGTCCTCCTTGGATGGCTTTCGAGCCGTAGTTGCAGCCGCCGAACGGACCACGCCCGTCCAGCATTCGAAGCTCTATTCGTGAGTTCGGGTTTTTGAGGGGCACCGCACCGTCGATCCGGAGATCGAGCCGCCGGAGGGATTCCCTGGGAGGGATCCGCCCCGCCTGACTGTTAGCAGTCGGCGTCCTCGAGTGCTAATACCTTGCCGTCCGGGGGCCAGGTTGTCAATACTTTTTTTAGCACTCTCTTCGGGAGACTGCTAACAGCCCGGCGCCGGATCGACCCAGGGAAACGAAGGGCGGCGGGGGTTTATTCCCGCCGCCTCAAATCAGTTTCAGGAGGTGGCCCAGCTTGTCCCGCTTGGTTTCGAGGTAGGCGCGGGAGTCTTCGGTGGCGGGGACCTCCAGGGGCAGCCGTTCGACGATTTCGAGACCGAACCCTTTGAGGGCGATGTACTTGCCGGGGTTGTTGGTCATCAGCCGCATCTTGCGGACGCCGAGGTCCCGGAGGATCTGGCAGCCGATGCCGTAGTTTCGCTCGTCGGCCCGGAAGCCGAGCTCCTCGTTGGCCTCGACGGTGTCGTGGCCGCGTTCCTGAAGCTCCAGGGCGCGAAGCTTGTTGAGCAGCCCGATGCCCCTGCCTTCCTGCAGGAGATAGAGGAGGACTCCCCGTCCCTCGCTTTGGATGCGGTCGAGGGCGAGGTGTAGCTGGGAGCCGCCGTCGCTGCGTCGGGACCCGAAGATGTCGCTGGTGAGGTCCTGGCTGTGGACCCGCACCAGGATCGGTTCCTCCGGATCGATCTCCCCGAAGACGAACGCCACGTGCTCTTCGCCGGTGGCCTCGGAGCGGTAGGCGTGGGCGACGAACTCGCCGAAGGGGGTGGGGATACGGGGGGCGGCGACCCTCTCCACCAGGGTCTCGTTGCGCAGGCGGTGGCTGATCAAGTCGCTGACGGTGAGGATGGCGAGGCCGTGCTCGACGGCGAACCGCTCGAGGTCGGGGACCCTGGCCATGGTGCCGTCGTCGTTCATGATCTCGCAGATCATGGCTGCGGGGTGGAGGCCGGCGAGCTGCGCCAGGTCGGAGGACGCCTCGGTGTGCCCCGCCCGCTTCAAGACCCCGCCGGCGCGGGCGCGGACCGGGAAGATGTGCCCCGGGCGCACCAGGTCGGCGGGCCGGGTCATGGGGTCGATGGCGGCGAGCACGGTGGCGGCCCGATCCTTGGCGGAAATCCCGGTGGTGACCTTGCCGCGGGCCTCGATCGACACCGTGAAGGCGGTGCCGAAGGGCGCCATGCGGTGTTCCTCCACCATCAGGGGGAGGTCGAGCTCTTCGCAGCGTTCCTCGGTCAGGGACAGGCAGATCAAGCCCCGGCCGTGCTTGGCCATGAAGTTGACCGCCTCGGGGGTGACCTTCTCGGCGGCGACGACGAGGTCGCCTTCATTCTCGCGGTCCTCGTCGTCGACGACGATGAGCATCTCGCCCCGGCGGATGATCTCGATGGCTTCGGCGACGGAAACGAAGCTCGAAGGAGCAGCGGACGGCTCGGCCATGGTGGGCTCCCGTGGTGGGTGAGGGCTGGGGTGGGTGATCGATGCGGGGAGGGCGGCGGGTGGGGTCGGGCCTTCGGGATGTGCGTCCCGGACTGCTCGGATCTATGACGCATCCGAGTCGGTGGGCCCTGACCCGTCCCGAACCACGAAGTCAGTCTACTGACGGCGCGGGAGGGGGGTCAAGGGACGGCGTGGGCTCCAGCCGGCTGCGGAGCCAGGCGCGGGCGAAGCGCCACCTTCGGCCGACGGTGGCCCGTCCGATCCCCAGGACCTCCGCGGTCTCGTCGTGGTCCAGGCCGCCGAAGTAACGGAGCTCGACCACCTGCCCCGCCACCTCGTCGACCTCCGTCAGCTCGTGGAGCGCCCGGTCGAGGGCCAGGACGTCCAGATCCTGACCCTGGTCGCAGACCGCCAGCTCGACGAGGCCCGGCACCTCCCCTCCTGGGTCCACCGCCACGTGGTCGATCCCGCCGCCCCGCTTGGCGCGCCTGCGGTGGCGCTGCTGGTCGACGATCAGGCGCCGCAGCAGTCGGGCGGTGACGGCGAAGAAATGGGCTCGATCCTTCCAGCTGACCCGGCGCTGGTCGATGAGCTTGAAGTACGCCTCGTGGACGATCTCGGTGGTCTGGATCGACACGTTGCCGGGTCGCTGGTTCTTCAGGTGGCCGGCGAGCTTGCGCAGCTGCGGATAGACCTCGGCGATCAGGCGGTCCCGGGCTTCGGCGTCGCCGGCGCTCCAGTCGTGGAGAAGTTCGGTGAGGTCGTGCATGTCGTCGACTCCAAGGGTGTTTCCAGTCTACCGACTCCGGCGCGGCGGAGGGGTTGGGTGACGTCGTTCGCGGGGCGGCCCGCCCCCCGGGGCTGGGGAGCCGGCGTGCTAAAATGACGCGACGGCGTCGCCGTTCCCACCGCCCCTGCCGCTCGATCCGGTCGCTCCATTCCGACATGCCACGAACCAAGTCCCGGCTGCGCCGTCCCCCTTCCTGCTCGCCCCTCCGGCGTCCGCGTCTCCGTGGCCGGGCCCGGGCTTGGGCCGTCGGAATGCTGCCCACCGGCCTGCTGCTGGGCCTGCTGTGGACCGTCGCCTCCCCCGCTACGGCCGACGGCGGACTTTTCGTCGACCGGGCCGACGAAGTGGGGCTGGATTTCGTCCACTGGAACGGAATGTCGGGGCGTTGGTACTTCCCGGAGATCAACGGCTCGGGGGCCGCCCTCTTCGACGCCGACGGCGACGGCGACCTCGATCTCTACTTCGCGCAGGGGGCGCACCTCGGCTCCGGCGATCCCGTAGCCCCGCCGAAGAAGCGCGGGGACCGCTTGTATCGCAACGACCTGCGGATCCTCCCCGACGGCAGCCGGCAGCTGGCGTTCACCGACGTCACCGGCGCCAGCGGCCTGGCCGCCGAACCCTACCCCTCGGACTACGGCATGGCGGTGGCCACCGGCGATTTCGACAACGACGGCCGGGTCGACCTCTACGTCGCCAACTACGGCGCCAACCGCCTGTGGCGCAACCTCGGCGGGATGCGGTTCGAAGAGGTCGCCGGAGCCTGGCGGGCCGGGGACCGGCGCTGGTCGAGCACCGCCGTGGCGGTGGACGTCGACCGCGACGGCTGGCTCGATCTCTACGTCGGCAACTATTTGAAGTTCGATCCGGCGACCCAGCGTCCCTGCTCCATCTCCACCGGCCAGCGGGACTACTGCCACCCCTCCACCTATCCCCCGGAGCCCGATCTGCTGCTGCTGAACACCGGCGCGTCCGGCCGCCCCGGGTTCGTCGACGCTTCGTCCACCGCCCTGCCGGATCGGGGCCGATTCCCGACCCTGGGGGCGGTGGCGGCGGATCTCGACGGCGACGGCTGGGCGGACCTCTACGTGGCCAACGACGACACCCCGAACCAGCTTTGGCGCAACCTGGGGCCCAAAGCGACGAAAGGCGGGGCGACGAAAGGCGGGGCGACGGAGGTCGAGGAGGTGCCCGGGGCCGTCACCTTCGTCGAAGACGCCCTGCTGGCGGGCAGCGCGGTCAACGGCCGGGGCAAGGCGGAGGCGTCCATGGGGATCGACGCTGGGGACGCTGACGGCGACGGCGACCTCGATCTGTTCATGACCCACCTCGACGGCCAGACCAACACCCTGTTCGCGAACGACGGCGGCGGCACCTTCCGCGACGTGTCGTCCCGCAGCGGTCTGGGCCCCCCCAGTCTCGCCACCACCGGCTTCGGCACCGGCTTCCTCGACATCGAAAACGACGGCGATTTGGACCTGTTCGCGGTCAACGGCGCCGTCCAGGTGATGGAGGAGCTGGCGCGCAACGACGATCCCTTTCCTTTCCACCAGCGGGATCTGCTGCTCAGAAACCGCGGAGGCGGGGTCTTCGAGGACATTTCCGCCGAGGGCGGTGATCTCCACCACCACTCGGCCGTATCCCGCGGCGCCGCCATGGGGGACGTGGACAACGACGGCGACACGGATCTGGTGGTGGTGGACAATCACGGACCGGTTCGCCTGCTGATCAACACCGTCGGCCAAGATCGCCCCTGGATCGGAGTCCGCCTCGTCGACCGTCGGGGCCGCGATGCCCTTGGCGCCGTCGCCAACCTGCGGAGCGGAAAGGGGCCCGGGCTGCTGCGGCGGGTCCGCACCGACGGCGGCTACGCCTCGGCCCACGACCCGCGGATCCGCTTCGGCCTCGGCGGCCTCGGCGCCGGCCCACGGTCCCTCGACGTCCGCTGGCCGGACGGAAGCCGCGAAACCTTCCCCGCCCCCGCCGAGGGGCGCTATACGATGCTCGTCCAAGGATCGACCACGGCCGAAGGCTCGGCAAAGGAATAGCGACCATGAGATCCCATCGACCTCCGACCCTCCTTCGCGGGGCCTGCCTCGCCGCCGTCGCCTGGTGCGGCCTGATCGTTACAGCCTGGGGGCAGGACCTCCGGCCGGTGCCGCCGCCGGCCTTGGACGACGTCGGCCCCGACGTGCGCCGTCAGATCGAGGGGGCCCAGGCCGCGGTGGAGACCGCCCGGTCCGCAGGCGGCGCCGAGCTCGGGAAGCGCTACGGACAGGTGGGGCGCCTCTTCCTTCACTACGGATTCCACGCCGCCGCCGAGCCCGCCTTCGCCAACGCGGCCTCCCTGGACGGCCAGGACCTCAGCTGGACCTACTTCCTGGCGGTGACGCAGCAGAAGCGCGGTTTCCTGGAGACCGCCGCCGCCACGCTGCGGCGGGTCCTCTCGACCCGGGAGGGCAACCTGCCGGCGGTGCTGCGGCTGGCGGACCTCATGTTGGAGCTCGGCCAGTCGGAGGAGGCGGAGCAGCTCTACCGCGCCGCCCTCCAGTCCCCCCTCGGCGTCGCCGCCGGCCAGGCGGGTCTCGGGCAGATCGCCCGCGACGCCGGAGACGGCGCCGCCGCCGTCGGTCATTTCCAGGCGGCCCTCGAAGCCCAGCCCCAGGCCACGGCGCTCAAGTACCGCCTCGGGTTGGCCCACCGCGAAGCGGGGAACCTGGACCGGGCCCGCGACCTGCTGGCGGAGCGGGGGGGCCAGGACGTGCGCTACCCCGATCCGCTGATGATCCAGCTCGGCCTCGATTTCGAATCCGCCGGCGGGCAGTCGGCGGCCGGCGGCCGGGCCGCTGAGCGGGGGGATCTGGACAGCGCCATCGAGTCCTACCGCCGGGCCCTGGAGCAGCGCCCCGGGGACCTCGAAACCCGCCGCGCCCTGGCGGCGAGCCTGGCGGGGCAGGGGGACCTCGAAGGGGCCAGCGCCGAGTACCGGGAGATCTTGGAGCGGGACGCCGGCAACGCCACCGCCCACCTGGAGCTGGGTAACCTGGCGATCCGCGGTTCGAACGATCCCGCCGCCGGCGTCGAGCATTTCCGCCGGGCGGTGGCGGCGGCGCCGACCTTCGCCGACGCCCACCGTCAGCTGGCGCGGGCCCTGGGGGCGGCGGGGCAGCCAGACGAGGCCCTGACCCATTTCGAGCGGCTCGTGGAGCTCGACCCCCGGGACCCCTCCGCCCGTCTGCTGCTGGCGACCGCGCTGATGGACGCCCAGAAGCTCGATCGGGCGCTGACGACGGTGAGCGGTCTGCTGGAGCAGGAGCCCGGCAACCTCGACGGTGTGGTGCTTCGGGGTCGGCTACTGGCGGCCCAGGGGAATGTGGAAGGCGCCCGCTCCGACTTCGGTCGGGTCGCGGCGGCGGGCTCGGCGACGCTGGAGCAGCGTGCCCAGGCCCACTTCAATACGGCGCTGCTGCATCAGGCGGCGGGGGACCCCCAGGGGGCGGTGGAGTCCTACCGCAATGCCCTCGCCCTCGACGCCAATCATCGCCAGTCCCTGTTCAACCTCGCCACCATCCTCGCCAGCAACAACCAGCTGGACGGGGCCCGGGACCTCTACCAGCGGCTCTTCGACCTCGACCCGCAGAACCTCGAGAGTCGCTACCGCCTGGCGGTGACGCTGATGAAGCGGGGGGACCACTGGCCCGCCCTGGGGCACTTCGAAGCCCTGCACCAGGCCCGTCCCCAGGCGCTGGAGTTCGTCATCTCCAGTGCGTTGTTGTTGGCCGAGGTGGGGCAGGGGGACCAGGCGGCGGAGCGGCTCCTGGAGTCCATCTCCAAGACCGAAGAACCGGCGGTGAAGGGGCGCCTCTACATGCACCTCGGGGCGGTCGAGGCGAAGCTGGGGAACGCGGAACGGGGCTTCGGCCACTACCGCAGGGCGGCGGAGCTGGCGCCGGAGGCGCCGGCGGTGCGCAAGGGGTACGCCGAGGCCCTCGGCAGGGCCAAGCGGTACCGCCAGGCCGCCGAGCAATACGCCGCCTACGTCGACCTGGTGCCGAACGACGACGGGGCCCAGTTCGCCTACGCCATGACCTACGTGCTCGACGGCCGCTGGGCCGAGGCACGGGACGCCCTGACGAAGGTGACATCCTCGTCCACCAACCTCGAGCTCACGCACCTGCTGGCCAGGATTCTGTCGAGCGCCCCCGACGACGCCGTACGGGACGGCGAGCGGGCGGTGGCGGTGGCGGAGGCGGTGTTCGGCGCCCAGCGCAACCCGGTCCACGGTGAGACCCTGGCCATGGCGTTTGCCGCCGCGGGCCGCTGGGACGAGGCCGTCGCCCTGCAGGAGCGCCTCCTGCGGGAGTCCAAGGCCGCCGACTTCGACGCCGGCTTCATCGCCCGGGTCGAGAGCAACCTGGGGCGCTACGGCAATCGGCAGGTCGCCCTCTCGAACTGGTAGGGGATCGGAGTCGCCGATGCTCCGCCACCGCTCCTCGACGCCCCGCGGCCCGGCGCTCCTTGCGTCGGCCCTGGCCCTTGCTTGGGCCCCGGTCCTCGGGTTCCCAGGGGGGCTCGGCGCGGCGGAGGCGACCCCGCCGGCCGCCGCCGAGCCGCCGCCGGCCCATGGGCGGGAAACGTTGTTCGCCGACGGGACCGAGGCTTCGGGGCTGGATTTCGTTCACTTCAACGGCATGACCGGGGAGCACTACTACGCCGAGATGATGGGTGCCGGGGCAGCCCTGGCGGACCTCGACGGCGACGGCGACCTCGACCTCTACCTGGTCCAGGGGGCCATGCTCGACGGCCGCCCCGTCACCGCGGCTCGCTTTCCGCCGCCCCCCGGGTCCAAGCTGACGGACCGGGTCTACCGGAACGATCTTCAGCGGACGTCGGAGGGGCCGCGGGCCACCTTCGTCGACGTCACCGCCGACGCCGGATTGGGGGCGACGGCGGGGGACTACGGCATGGGGGTGGCGGCGGGGGACGTGGACAACGACGGCGACGTGGATCTCTACGTGCTGGGGTTCGGTGCCAACCGCCTTTGGCTCAACCGCGGTCCTAGCAACGACGGTGCCCTGCGTTTCGTGGACGGCACCGCCGCCGCCGGCCTTGAGGATCCGCGGTGGAGCGTCGGCGCCTCGTTCTTCGATTACGACCGCGACGGCTGGCTCGACCTCTACGTGGTCAACTACGTCGTCGCCCCCATCGACGCCCACACCCCGTGCCGCACTCTGGCGGGGGTGGTGACCTACTGCGGCCCCCAAAACTTCCGCCCCGAGCGGGACCGGCTGCTGCGCAACCTCGGCCCCGGAGGCTCCGGGGAGGTGCGTTTCGAAGACGTCACCGCCGACGTCTTGGGCCCCGCTGCGTCGGGGCCGGGCCTGGGCTCCGTCGTCGCCGACTTCGACGGCGATGGCTGGCTCGACATCTACGTCGCCAACGACCTCGCCGCCAACCGCCTCTGGCGCAGCCGAGGGCGCGGCGAAGCTGGGAAGGTGACCTTCGAGGACACCGCCCTCCTCGCGGGGGTCGCCACCAGCGGCGACGGTGCCGCCGAGGCGTCCATGGGGGTGGTGGCGGGGGACCTCGACGGCGACGGCTCGCCGGACCTCTTCATGACCCACCTCGACCGCCAGACCAACACCTTATACCGCAACGAAGGGGGCGGCTTCTTCGTCGACGACAGCCTCGCCAGCGGACTGGGGAACGCCAGCTGGAATCGCACCGGCTTCGGCGTCGCCGCCCTGGACGTCGACCACGACGGCCACCTCGACCTGGCAGTCGCCAACGGCGCGGTGATCGACAAGCCGGACCTCTTGGCGGCGGGGGATCCCCTGCCCCTCCATGAACCGAACCAGCTCTTCCTGGGCACGGGGGACGGCCGTTTCGAGGACGCCGGAGACCGGGCAGGCCCGCCCTTTGGTCTGTCCGAGGTGTCCCGGGGGGTGGCGGCGGGGGACGTGGACAACGACGGCGATACCGACCTCGTGGTGACCCAGAATAGCGGCCCCGCCCGGCTGCTGGTCAACGGGGTCGGCTCCCGCCGGCCCTGGCTCGGGGTGCGGGCGGTGGTGGGGGAGACGTCCCCCCGCGACGACCACGGCGCCTGGGTCGGCGTCGAGGGGCGGGGGTCCAAGACCCTGTGGCGGCGGGTCGGAACCGACGGCAGCTACGCCTCCTCCGGCGACCCCCGCGTGACCTTCGGCCTCGGCGGCGGGGCGGCCGTCCGGGTCCTGGTGCGCTGGAGCGACGGCACCGCGGAGGCGTGGAAGGTGGGGGACGGGGGGCCCGGCCCCGGTCGCTACACGACCCTGCGGCGTGGAACCGGCGCCGCCGTCGACCCTCCAGGCCCCGGCGCCCCGCGGTCTGCGGAGGGGGGATGATCGTCCTACGTGGGGCAACAGCCTTGCCGGCGTTTCTGCTGGCGGTGGCCTTCCTCGGCGTCCCCGCAGCCAGCGCGGAGCTGCCGCCGGTGCCGGCACCGACCCTGGACGGCATGGAGCCCCGGGTCCGGGCCGAGATCGAGGGGGCACGCCGGCAACTGGACGGTTTGCTGAACGGAGCCGGCGGGGTGCGTCCCGAGGTCGAGCCCCGTCAGCTGGCCGCCGCCTTTGGCCAGCTGGGTCAGCGGCTGCACGCCTACCAGTTGGAGGAGTCCGCCGCGGTGGCCTACGCCAACGCCGCCGCCGTCGACCCCGGCGAGCCGCGGTGGCCCTACCTCGAAGGGGTGGCCCGCGGTCACCTGCGGCAGCTGGAGGCGTCCGCCGCCGCCTTCCGGCGGGTGCTCGACGCCCGCCCGGGGCACGTGGAATCGCGCCTGCGGCTGGCGGAGGCCCTGCGGCTTCTGGGGGACGCCGAAGGCGCCGGCGTCCTGTGGCGGGACGCCGTCGCCGACCCCGCCGTCGCCCGCCACCCAGGAGCCCTGGCGGTGGCCCGCTACGGCCTCGGCCGCCTGGCGGCGGCCGGCGGAGATCTCGACGGGGCGGTGGAACACTTCCGCTCCGTGCTCGACGGGCAGCCCGCCGCCGGCGCGGTCCACCACCAGCTGGGGCTGGCGCTGCGACGCCTGGGTCGAATCGACGAAGCCCGTGCGGCCCTGGCCCAGGCCGGCGCCGGTGAGCCGGAGGCGGCGGAGCCTTGGCTCGACGACGTGGTGCCGCGGGGGGCCGTCGCCTACCGATTGCTGGGCAACCTGGCCCTGCTGCGTGGGGACACCGACGAAGCCCTGGGCTGGCTGCGGCGGGCCCGGGATCTCGAAGCCGACGACCCCCAGATCCTGCGTAGCCTGGCGCGGGTCCACGAGCAGCGGGACGACCCGGAGGCGGCCCTGGAGCTCTACGCTCTCCTGCGGGAGGTGGCGCCGCAGCAGGCGGCGTCCCATTTCGACTGGGCGCGGTCGGTCCTGGCCCGGGGCGGTGATCCGGCGCCGGCCCTTGCGGCCCTGCGCCGGGCCTCGGAGCTGGCGCCGGCCCGGGTGGACGTGCGGAATCTGCTGGCCTCCACCCTCGCCTTCACCGGCGATCTCGAAGCGGCGGAGGCGGCTTACGGGGAGTCCCTGCGGCGCTCCCCGGGGGATCCGGAGTCCTTGGCGGGGTCGGCGCAGGTGCGCTTCCTGCGGGGCGCCCGTTCGGCGGCGGCGGGGGATACGGACGGCGCCCTTGCCCACTACCGGGCCGCCCTGGACCTGAGGCCGGAGCACCGCGACGCCCGCTACAACCTGGCCCTGGTGCTGGGGACGTCCGGACGACGGGGGGACGCGTCGGCGCAGCTGGAGCGCCTCTTGGAGGACCACCCCGAAGACCTCGAAGGGCGCCACCTCCACGTGGTGGGGCTGCTGCGGGCGGGGCGCGACGCCGAGGCCCTGCGGGTGCTCGACGCCGGCTTCGGCCGTGGCCTCGAGCCGTCGGGGGCCCACGGCGTCCCCCTCGTCTATCTGGCGGCGTGCCTCCTGGCCACCTCCCCGGACCCCACGGTCCGCGACCCCGGCCGCGCCCTGGATTTAGCCCGTCGCGTGCTCGACGCTGAGCCCTCCGCCCCCCACGTCGCCGCGGTCGCCATGGCCCTGGCGGCCTCGGGGCGCTTCGACGAAGCTGTTGCCTGGCAGGGGCAGCTCCTGGAGCGGGCGCGTTCCGCCGGCGCCGGAGCGTCGATGGCGCGGTGGGAGGGGGATCTGAAACGCTACCGGGATCGACGTCTGGCCCTGCCACCCTGGTCGAAGGAGTCCCCATGAAACCCCACCACCCTCCGTCTCCGCGTCGGTGCCCGTCACCGCTGCCCCTGATCTTCGCGGCGGCGTTCGCCCTCGCCGCCGGAGCCCACGCCGAGTCCCCGGCGGAGGAGGCCGTCTCCGAATCCCCCGAGGCCAAGGGGCCGATCTTCGTCGACGCCACGGACCGGCTTGGGGTCGACTTCCGGCACTTCAACGGCATGACCGGGGAGCGCTACTTCAACGAGATGGCCGGCGGCGGCGGGGTGCTCTTCGACGCCGACCGGGACGGTGACCTCGACCTCTTCGTGGTCCAGGGGCACCTCCTCGATACCTCGAAGACGGTGGCCGACTCGCCGTTCCCGCCCCGTCATCCGCTGCCCCTGACGGACCGCTTCTACCGCAACGAGCTGATCTCCGCCGAAGGCGGCGGCGCCCTGCGGTTCGTCGACGCCACCGACGCCAGCGGCCTCGACGCCCGGGGATACGGCATGGGGGCCGCGAGCGCCGATTTCGACAACGACGGCTGGCCCGACCTCTACATCAACAACTTCGGATCCAACGAGCTGTGGCGAAACCTGGGTCCGGGGGCGGGGGGCGCCGTCCGCTTCGAGAACGTCACCGCCAAGAGCGGCACCGCCGAGGAGCGCTGGAGCGTGTCGTCCGCCTTTTTCGACGCCGACGGCGACGGCTGGCTAGATCTCTACGTCTCGAACTACGTCGACTATCGACTGGCGAACCACAAGCCCTGCTTCGGGCCGGCGGGGGGCAGCGACTACTGCGGCCCGACGAGCTACGAACCCCTGCCGGATCGACTGTTCCGCAACCGCGGGGACGGCACCTTCGAAGATCTCTCCGGCCGCTCGGGCATCTCGGCCCAGCCCGGCAGCGCCCTGGGGGTGATCACCGGCGATTTCGACGCCGACGGCCGTCTCGACGTCTACGTCGCCAACGACGGGCAGGCGAACTTCCTGTGGCGCGGCCTCGGCGGCGGTCGCTTCGAAGACGCCGCCCTGCTCGGCGGCTGCGCGGTGAGCTCCGAAGGCATGCCGGAGGCGTCCATGGGGGTGGACGCCGGCGACGTGGACAACGACGGCGACGACGATCTCTTCATGGCCCACCTGTCCCAGGAGACCAACACCCTCTACCTCAACGACGGCACCGGCTTCTTCGAAGACGCCACCGCCGGCACCGGCCTCGACCTGGCGAGCTGGGCCTTCACCGGCTTCGGCACCAAGCTCTTCGACTACGACAACGATGGGCTGCTGGACGTGGTGGTGGTCAACGGCGCCGTCAAGACGGTCGAATCCCTGGCGCGGGCCGGGGACCCCTACCCGCTGCACCAGACCGATCAGCTTTTCCGCAACGTCGGCGGCGGGCGCTTCGTGGAGGTCACCGGCGACGCCGGCCCCGCCTTCGGGCTTTCGGCGGTGAGCCGGGGGACGTCGGTGGGGGATCTGGACAACGACGGCGACTCGGACCTGGTGATCTACGACAACGCCGGGGCCGCCCGGATCCTGCTGAACCAGGTGGGGCAGGATCGGGGTTGGATCGGTATCGAAGCCTGGGACCCGGAGCGCAGGCGGGAGGCCCTGGGGGCGCGGGTCGGCGTGTTCGTCAAGGGCGAGGCGACCCGCTGGCGGACCGTGCGCAGCGACGGCAGCTACGCCTCCGCCAACGATCCGCGGGTGATCGTCGGCCTGGGGGACGCGGGGTCGGTGGAGAAGGTGCGGGTGGAGTGGCCGGGGGGATCGGTGGAGGACTTTCCGAAACCCGCGACCCGCCGCTACCACCGCCTGGAGCGCGGCGCGGGAACGGCGGTCCCGCCGCTGACCGAGGATGCCCCTTCGGCGGAGGGCGGGGGTTGACCGAAGACCGCCCCTGGCCGGGGGTTCGGCGCCTGGTCGCGGGCTGGGCCCTGGCTTTGCTGGCGGCGTCTGCTCTGACGGCGTCGGGCGCCCACGGGGTGTCGATCCCGAATCCGGACCTCGCCAACCTGGAGCCCGCCGTCCGCCAGCAGGTGACGGCGCAGCGGGGGGAGGTGGAGGCGCTGCTGTCGGCCCAGGCCCCCGCTGGGGAGCTGAAGCCGGAGCTTTTGGAGCTGGCCCGGCTGTACCTCTTCTATGACCGTCCCGAGGCCGCCGCGGCCTGCTTCGGGCACCTCGTGGAGCTGACCCCCGAGGATCCCCGGCTCCACTACTTCTTGGGGACCCTCCACGAAGAGGGGGGCCGTTTCGACGCCGCCACCGCCGCCTTCGCCGAAGCGGCCCGGCTGGCGCCGGGGGACCTTCCGACCCAGATTCGGCTGGGTGCCCTCGCCCTTCGCCACCGCGACCTGGAGGCCGCCGAGCGCCACTACCGAGCGGCGCTGGACATCGATCCTTCGGCCGCCGTCGGCCATTTCGGCCTTGGTCGGATCGCCGCCGCCCGGGGGGACCACAGCGCTTCGGTGGCCCACTTCACGCGCACCCTGGAGCTACAGCCGGAGGCGACCTCGGTCCACCATCCCCTGGGCCTGGCCCATCGCCGGCTCGGCGACCTGGAGGCCGCCAAGGCGTCCCTCGGGCGGGCCGGCGGTAACGCGGTGGTGTGGGACGACCCCCTGATGCAGCAGCTCTACGACCTGACGGCGACCTCCCGCTCCTTCCTCGTCGCCGGCAACCGGGCCAGACGCCGTGGCCTGCTGGAGGAAGCGGTGGCGGCGTATCGGCGGGCCTACGACATCGACCCGCAGAATCCGGATGCCAGCTACAACGTCGGCGCGACCCTGGTGGAGCTGGGGAGGCCGGAGGAGGCCCAGGTCCATTTCCTGCGGGCCTTGGAGGCGGATCCCGATCACCCCGACGCGAACTTCAACCTCGGCATCGGCCTGCGGGCGAAGGGGCGCCTCGGGGAAGCGGTGGAGCGGTTTCAGACCGCCGCCCGCGCTGACCCCGGGGATGTGGCGGCGCGCCTCGAGCTGGGGATCACCCTGCACGCTGCGGGGCGTACCGCCGACGCCAGGGTGGAGCTGGGGGCGGTGAAGGAGGCCAATCCACGGGGGGTGAGGGAGCTCATTGTCCTCGGTCGCTACCTGGTGTCGGTGGGGGATCCGGAAGGGTCGGCGGAGGTGCTGACGACGGCCCTGGAGCTGGCGGGCCGCGGAGAGGATCGGGCGGAGATCCACCGGCTCCAGGCCGAATCCGCCCTGGCCCGGGGGGACCGCTCCGGAGCCGAGGCCCTGCTCCGGCGGTCGGTGGAGGCGGACCCGGGATCCTCCGAAGGGCACCGGGCCCTGGGGGCATTCCTCACCCGGGCCGGGCGCTACGGGGAGGCCGCCGCGGCCTTCGGGCGGGCGTCGGAGGCGGCGCCGTCGGACCCGCGACCGAGGGTGGGGGCGGCCGCGGCGCTGTCCCTCGGCGGCCGCTTCGGCGAAGCCCTCGCCCTGCTCGAAACAGCCGCCGTCGAGCTGCCGGGGAGCCCCGCCGTGGCCCGCGCCCTGGCCCGCGCCCTGGCGACGGCCCCGGATCCGGAGCTGCGCCAGGGGGAGCGGGCTCTCTCCCTTGCGCGGCAGCTCTTCCGGGCCTTCGGCGGACCGGAGCACGGCGAGACCGTGGCCATGGCGATGGCGGCGGCGGGCCGCTTCGACGAGGCGGTGGACTGGCAGCAGCGCCTTCTGGGGGAGGCCCAGGGGGCGGGGGTGCCGGCGTCGGTGGTGGCGCGGCTGCGCACCAACCTTGGGCGGTACCGTTCCGGCCAGGTGGCCCTGCCCCCTTGGTGAGCCCTGCTATCCTTTCGCAGATCATGGCGGAAAAACGTTGGGTTGCGCTGGTGCTGGCCCTGGGCTTGACGGGATCGGTGAACGCTGATGTGTCAGCGTCCCGTTCTAAGCCGTTGTCTCACACGGTTCCGACCAGCACAGACGACCTGAAAGCGGCTTGTCGCGAGCTGCAGGGGGTGGACCATCCCTACTTCGGCACCGCCGCCGTCGACCGGCTCCGCTCCGAGCTGGCGAACTTGGACAGAGAACCGCAGCGGGCCGACGCCGTGCTTCGGCTGGCCCGCAGGTTGATCCAGGAGGGGGATCCGGAAGGTGCCATTGCCGAGCTGAGGACCCTCATCGAAGGGCCCGAGAAACTGTCCACCGACCGGCGCATCGAGCTGTGGGACGCCACAGCCCTCGCCCATCTGCAGGCGGCGGAGGACGAGAACTGCCTGCTTCACCACTCCGGGTCCAGCTGCATCCTGCCCCTGGACGCCGCCGCCCGGCACCGGCGACCGCAGCACGCCCGCCGCGCCGGCGATGCCCTGGAGCGCCTAGCCGAGGAGCAACCGAAGCGGGCCCGCCACGCCTGGCTCCTCAACGTGGCTCGGCTGCTGGCGGACGACTTCCCCGCGGGGGTCCCGGAGAATCATCGGCTGAAGAGCTCCCCCTGGATCGCCGAACCCTCCCCCCTGCGGTGGCCCAACCGCGCCCACGACCTCGGCGTCGGCGTGCGGGATCTGGCGGGCGGGGCGGTGATGGACGACTTCGACGGCGACGGCCGCCTCGACCTCATGACCTCCACGTGGGATCCCTGCGGACCCCTCCGGGCCTTCCGCGCCAAGGGGGACGGCGGATTCGAGGACGTGACCGAAGCCTGGGGACTGTCGGAGCAGCTCGGCGGGCTCAATCTGGTCCACGCCGACGCCGACAACGACGGCCGGCTAGACGTCCTGGTGCTCCGGGGCGGCTGGCTCCGGGAGCACGGCAGGATCCGAAACTCCCTGCTGATCAACCGCCTGGGGGAGGCGGGGGCCGGGGCATTCGTCGACGTGACCGCCGAGGCGGGCCTGGCGTACCCCGCGTCCCCCACCCAGACGGCGGCCTGGGCGGACGCCGACGGCGACGGCGACCTCGACCTCTACATCGGCAACGAGACGACGGAGTCCGAGCCCCAGGGTTCCCAGCTGATGCGCAACGACAGCGCCGACGGGCGGGTGCGTTTCGTCGACATCACCGAACCTTCGGGGGTCGCCAACGGGCGCTACGCCAAGGGGGTGACGTGGGGGGACTTCGACGACGACGGCGACCCCGACCTCTACGTGTCCAACGTCGGCGCGAACCGTCTCTACCGCAACGACGGCCCCGCGGGTGGCGAGATCCGCTTCACCGATGTCGCCGCCGCCGTCGGGGTCGAAGGTCCGCCGGGCTACAGCTTCGCCACCTGGTTCTTCGACGTCGACAACGACGGCGATCTGGATCTCTTCGTGGCCGATTACAACGCCTCGACGGAGGAGGTGGTCCGGCACTACCTGGGGCGGGGTGGATCCGAGTCCGGGCACCCGGTCCTGTATCGCAATGACGGTGGCACCTTCCGCGACATCTCCGCCCAGGTCGGTCTGCGACGGCCGCTGACGCCGATGGGGGCCAACTTTGGGGATGTCGACAACGACGGCTGGCTGGACGTCTACCTCGGCACCGGCGACCCGGAGCTGGAGAGTCTGGTGCCCAACGTGCTCTACCGCAACCTCGGCGGCGCCCTCCTGAAGGAAGCCACCGCCGAGCTCGGCCTGGGGCATCTGCAGAAGGGGCACGGGGTGGCCTTCGGCGACGTCGACGGCGACGGCGACCAGGACCTCCTGCACCAGCTCGGGGGCTTTTTTGCCGGCGATGACTTCTCGAATGCCCTATTCGAGAATCCCGGCGCCGCCGGGGATTGGGTCACCCTGCGGCTGCGGGGGGTGGACGCCAACCGCTTCGGGGTTGGCGCGCGGGTGGCGATCACCGTCCGGCGGGGCGGCTCGCGCCGGACGGTCCACCGCCTGGTGGGAAGCGGCGGGTCCTTCGGCGGGTCCAGCCTGCAGCTGGAGGCGGGGCTCGGCAAGGCCGATTCGGTGGAACGGATCGAGATCCGCTGGCCGGGGAGCGGGACCGTCCAGAGGCTCGGCCCGCTCCCCCCCAACCGGGTTTACGACATCACCGAGTCGGCCGGGGGCTCGACTCCGGATCCTTAGCCGTCGCAGGGCTGACGGGAGCGTCCCCCGCCTTCGGCCCGGCGGCCGTCGGGGCGGGCTCTTCCACCGTCAGGGTCTGGTCCGCCGCGACGTTCTGGAGGACCTGGACCTGACCGGACGGCCAGCGGACCGTCACCCGCTCCGCCTTCCCGGCGTCGCCGAGGCCGAAGTAGAGGGGGAGGCGGCTTTGGGATAGATATCCGGACTTGCCGTCGTGGAGCTGCGTCTGCGTCATGCCCCCCGCCGCAACCTCGACGATGGCCCCCAGGCCGTCGCGGTTCGAGGCGTGCCCCCGGAGCCGTACGGCGAGGTGGCGCACCGTCCGCCGCTCGGCGAGGTCGCTGAGGAAGACCTGCGGCGGGGCGAACATCTCGCCGGTGACGATGTCGAGATCCCCGTCGCCGTCCAAGTCCAGCAGGGCCGACGAGCGGGTCCCCAAGGTGCCGAGGATCCGCACCGGCCCCTCTTTGCGTTGGCAGTGCTCGTGCTGCCGGTCCGCCCCCGAGCAGTCCAGGTCGAACCAGGGTTTGTGGGTGCGGCCGCCCTTCCTGGGCTCGACCCCGAGGAGGAAGGCGGCGTCGTGGAATCGGCGTCCGGCGTCGTTGAGGTAGAGGGAGTTGGGGCCGTAGCGGAAGGGGTAGTTCATCGAAGCGGTGACGAAGATGTCCTCGAAGCCGTCGGCGTTGAGGTCCCCCACCGAGAGGCCCCAGGGCCAGTAATTCTCGAGGCCGAGGGCGTCGGAGCGTTCGGCGAAGGTGCCGTCCCCGGCGTTGACGTAGAAGGCATTGCCGAAGATGTTGTCGCCGCCCCCTTGGAGGCCCGGCATTTTCGGATCTACCCTGGATTTCTCGGTTTCGCGGTCGGGGGTGATCTGCTCGAACATGTCGGAATGCATGTCGGTGAGGTAGAGATCCTGGTCGCCGTCGTTGTCGAAGTCGAAGACGCCGATCCCCATGGCCCCCCAGGGGGTCTTGGGAAAGCGCTCCGTCCTCAGGTCGACGAAGCCCTCGCCTTTCTTGGAGACCCAGAAGTGGTCGTCCCCCTGCATGTTGAGCACGTAGAGCTCGGGGTAGCCGTCGCCGTCGAGGTCGGTGAGGTTGGCGTCGCCGGTCCAGGAGGTGTCCACGAGCCCGACCCGCTCCGAGACGTCCTCGAAGCCTTTGCCCCCGAGGTTGCGGTAGAGCACGCTGCGCTCGGTTCGATCCGGCCTTAGGTGGCCCTGGAAGGCGTCGTGGAAACCCACGTGGTAGCCCCCGGGGCCGGTGTGTTCGTGGGTATAGCGGCCGACGTTGCAGACAAAGAGGTCGAGCCAGCCGTCGCGGTCGTAGTCGAAGAAGACGGCGCCGGAGGAATGCCCCACGAGCTCGAGCCCCCGGGCCTGGGTGACATCGCGGAAGCGGCCGTTGCCGTCGTTCTCGAAGAGCACGTTCCCCATGCGCACCGTGGTGACGTAGAGGTCGGCGTCGCCGTCGTTGTCGTAGTCGGCGGCGGAAGCGGTGACGCCGATGACGTCCTCCATGGCGACCCCGGCCTTCGCGGTGATGTCTTCGAACTTCCCCCTGCCGAGGTTTCGGTAGAGGCCGTTGGGTCCGAGCTGGTTGACGAAAAAGAGATCGAGCAGGCCGTCCCCGTCGACGTCCGCCACCACCACGCCGTTGCCGTGGTCGTAGTGGACCGCTTTGTAATCGCGACCGGCGTCGTCGACGATGCCGTGCTCGAAGGTGATGCCGGACTGCCCCTGTCGATCTACGAAGCGGAAGTCGTGGAGAACGTCGGAGCTCTTGAGGGCGCGCTCCTGGGCCCTTTCGCGGGAAACGAACGACAGCACCCCGAGGTCGACCTGGGGATGGCGGACTTCACGGGGGGGCGTAGCGCCGCCGACGGAAGGGGCCTGGGCCGACGCGGCGCCGACCGACAGGGTGAGGGTCAAGGCCAGGGCCCAGGCGGGCTTTCCGATTCGGCCCGGGGCGAAGTTGGGGGGCTTCGGGGAGGAAGGTGCGGCCGAAAATGGACGCACGGGAGCATAGGCCAGGGGCGCGCGGGGCGCCCCTGGACGGACGGCAGGGGGCATGGATCGTCTCCTGAAACGCGCGGCGCCCACGGGGTGGCCCACTGCGCGGAAGGCATGGATGTAGGACCCTACGGACGCAGGGTCGACTGCCTGCTCCGCACGGGCTCAGCCCGTGCTGCCGTCGACGGATGGCGGATCAGTTGACGACGATCGGAATAGAACTGCGCTGCTCGAGGCCGGTCTCGAGGTTCGTGATGGCGACGTTGAGGGTGTATTCCCCGGCCAGGAGGCCCTGGGGATCGAAGGATGCCAAGAGCTTGTCGACGCCGTCGATGCCGGTGACGGTCCGTTCGATGAGGGACAGTTCCCCCTCGTCGTGAAGAACCCCCTCGTCACCGAACACCCGGCCGTCGAGCCGAACCCGTCCCGCCCCCAGGTTGTAGGCGACCACGCAAAGGCGGGAGTCTTCGCCGGAGGTGACCACCGGCTTGGCGGCGGGGACGTAGGGCTCGCCGTTGATCGTGAACGGGTAGACCACCGTGTCGCGGCCGTCCTCCGGCGCCCTCTCCCGCACCATGAACCACTGGTTCGGAGCCTCGACGAAGAAGGGGGGAAGGATGGCCGGGGCCATCTGCTCGTACTCCGGAACCCGCAGGTTCTGACTCGCCACGGCGGTCTTGCCGGTTTCGTTGTTACGGGCGAGCACGCGGATGAGGTAGTCGTCCGGCGTCAGCTCCAGGTGCCCGTAGTACTTGATGCCGGTTTGATAGAGGTTCCGGCGCTGCTGCTGGAGGTCGAAGGTCACTATCTGGGTCAGGAAATCCCGCATCTCGCCCTTGGAGTTCGTGGCGTAGATGTAGATTTCGAGCCCCAGCTCCTCGGATCCGTGACCCGCCAGCAGGGACTTCCCGGGCAGCTCCAGGATGACCGGAACGTAGGCGAGGTCCGGGGACGCGCGGAAGGGCGCCGCCAGCATGCGCAGGTCCAGCTCCCGGCGGGGGGCCGCGCTGGCGATGGCCTCGGAGGCCAGGAGGGCCTTTTCCATCGGGTGCATGTCCTGGTAGCTGCGGGGGGCGTAGTAGCCGGCGCGGTGGGACAGCCGGGTGCCCCTCGGAAGGTCCGACTTGACCTTCAGCTTGTGGTACTTCCCGTTGGCCTCCAGATCCTTGGGGTAGTAGGACAGCACGTAGGTGACGGAGTTGCGTTCGAGCACCTTCGACAGCTGCCTGCCCAGGTCGTTGGCGTCCTCGAAGAGGGTGCCGCCGGTGGCGTCGGACACGTAGAAGAGGGCGTCGGTCTGGTCGTTGAGCCGCGGTGAGACGGCGTTGGCCGACATGCCCGAGACGCTGGTCTCCGGCCGCAGTCCGGCGATGTCCACCGCCTGGATCAGGCAGTCGGCGCGGCGGAACTGTTCGAGCATCTCGGAGATGTCCCCCTGCAGGGCGCTGCTGCCGAAGGTCCGGTCCTGGTCGACGAGCTGGAGCAGTCCCTGTTCGCGGTAGAACTGCTGCTGCTGGGCTTCGACGTTGCTGCGGGAGGCGTCCCGCCCCAGCAGCAGGCTGCCGTCGAATCCTTCGGAGAAGTAGACGACGTGCTTGCGTCCCTGCATGCTGGCGAGGGAGCGGGCCATATCTCCGAGGGCGCGGGACCAGGCGCTGATGCGCCGGCTCTGGAAGGTGCGCTCCGAGCGCTGCCGCTGCATCTGGATGATGGAGAGGTACTGGCTGACGGCGACGTCGGTGGCGGAGCCGGAGCTGTTGGTCGAATCGAGCTGGTCGTCGAACCCGGTGACGAGGGTCGGCGGCTCGATGACGAAGCGGAGGGGGTCCACGACGTGGCCGCGCTGGGTCAGCCCGGGGGCGCCGAGGGTGTCGATGGCGCGGGCGAGCTGGGCGCGGTCGGGGGTGAAGGTGATCAGCAGCTGGGGCCCCTGCTCGATGGAGAAGGTGGCCACCGCCGCCAGATCCGTGGGATGGAGATGGTCGAGGACGAAGTCCCGGGCCGCCTTCCGTGCCCTCACGATGGAGGCGGGGCTCGAAAAGCTGAGGTCGAAGAGCATCAAGAAATGGCGTCGGGCGACGGCGGGGAGGCGCTGGACGGTCCTCTTGACTTCGGCCCGGCTGGGCTGGAGCACCTCGAGGTCGATCACCTCCAGGCCGGCGAGGTCCTGACGTTTGCCGTCGTCGAAGACCTGGAAGTCTTCGAGGGTGAGTCCCCGCACGGGTTCGCCGTCGCGGTTGACGACGTTGACCGGCACTTCCACCAGGGTGACGGCGGAACTGTCTTCGAAGGGCTCACCTTCGGTGGCCCCCACCGGAGGGGAGAGCACCAGAACCGCCAGGGCGGCAGCGCATGCCATCGAGGGTAGATACCGCCGACCAGAACTCGTCTTCGTCTCGCGATGCATCATTCCACGACCTCCAGGTTTGCGCCGAGGCTCGGTCTGCTCCGAGGCCCTGGCTTGCGCCGAGGCCCTGGCTTGCGCCGAGGCCAATACCGCGCCGAGGCCAATACCGCGCCGAGGCGCCGCCGGGTTTAGGTTCCTACTATAGACCGTCAGCCGGCACCGGCGCCGACGACCGGTCCCTCCCAGACCTCGGTTCGAGGAAAGAACGCATACCATCCAAACCAAAATGCGAAGTGTCCGGGGAGTCTTCGGAGGGGCTCCCCGGCCTCGGCGTCGACGGGGGCCAGGCGGCCTTCTTCGACTCGGTACCGCACTCCGCCGGTGCCCACGAGCACTTCGCCGTCACCTTGGAATTCTAGATTTCCCCGCTCGTAGGCGCGCACCGCGCCGGTCCCGTCGTCGGCCACCAGTACCACGGGCCGATCGCCGACGGTGTCGTTGACGATGCCGGTCTTGAGGAGGGTTTCCAGGGGATAGGCCTTCGCGGCGCCGTCCAGCCTCAGGGCGTAGACCTCTTCCTCCCTGGGCAGAACGTCGTTCTTCTTCCACACCGGAAAGCTGACGTTCCGGCGCCGCTCGTCGGCCTCGCCGGGGCGGTAGTCGAAACCGTGCTTCCGGGCCACCTCCTTGAGATCGCGGTCGATCTTGACCACCAGGGTCTCCGGGTGACGCCGCTTCCAGTCGGCCCACGTGGTGCGGGTGTGGGGGACGTATTCGAGCTGCAGGCCGCTACCCACCTGGGGACCGACCACCGGCTCCCCGGTGAGGTTGCTCCACAGGGAGCGGGACTCCCGTTCGAGCATGAGCTTGTTGCTGCGGTAGAGCAGGCCGGAGGTGCCGAAGCGGAAGGTTCGGCCGTCGGGCAATCGGGTCGAGTAGAGGACCCCGGAGCCGCAGAGGGTGCAATACGAGAGGGTCACCGGCTGCCCCGCCACGGTGTCGTTGAGCATCTCGTGCCAGTCGAGGATCCGGAGGGGGTAGGCCCGCGCGTCGCCGTCGATCTCGATGCCGAAGATCTCCTCGTCGTCCTTGAGGTAGCGGACCTCGTCCGCCGGGACCATGGTGGGGTCGTCGAGAGCGGGGATGCCTTCGACCCGCACCCCGCCGGTCACGACCTCCTCCAGTCGTATCTCCGCCGGAACGTTGGCGTAGAGTATTTTTCGGTACTCCTCGTCGATCTGGGACAGCAGGATCGCCTTCCACTGCTCGTAGCCGGGGGCCGGGCGGAGGGTCTCGCCGAGCCGCCCGACGGCCTCGACCCAATTCCAGTAGCTGCGCCCGGGCTTCTCGCCGGTCAGGGCCTCGAGGGTTTCGATCGCCTCTTCCCGCAGACGCACCGGGATGAAGAAGAGGGTGTCGACGATGCCGAAGGCGAGGGAAGGATCGCCGCGGTCCACGAGGGCCTTCGAGGCCGTGCGCCGGGTCTTGCGGCTCTGGTTCATGAGGTCGCGGATCTGCAGGTAGCCGGGGTCGATAGCGCCTTCGGCGTCCGCTTGGGCTGCGGCGGCGGCCTGGCCGGCGGCCGGTGAGCCACCGGCGCCGAGGGTGAGCAGGAGGGTCGTCGCCAAGGTGGCTGCAGTCGAACGGATCATCGGTCTCCTTCCTCCCGGAGCGCGGGCTGAAGCATGGTGGCGAGGCGCCTGGCCTCCGGATTCGTGGCGTCGAGCTTCAGGGCTCGCTGCATGTGATGCTTGGCCTTCGGCAACTCGCCGAGGGCGATGTAGACCTTGGCGAGGCCGACGTGGACCTCCGGCGTATTCGAGTCGCGGGTGAGGCCCTTGCGCATGTAGTCGAGGGCCTCGCCGTGCTTCCCCTCGGCCAGGGCGCGCTCGCCCTGGTAGACGAAGAAGAAGGGATTGGTGTGGTGTACCCCTTCGACCTGGGAGAACAGGGCCTCCGCCTCTGCGGTCTGGCCTGAACGCTGATAGACCCGGGCGAGGTTGGTGAGGAGGGGGACGTTCTCCGGTTCGACATCGAGGCCCTTGCGGTAGATCGCGATGGCGCGGTCGACGTCCCCCCGGCGGGCATACCAGACCCCCAGATTGTTCATGCCCTTGACGAACTTGGGATCGATCTGGCTGGCGATCCTGAGGTTTTCGTACGCCAGATCGAGGTCTCCGGCGAGGAGGGCCTCGGCGCCGAGGTTGTTGTAGTAGTGGGCCGCGGCGGTGAGGTCGTCGATGGGCTCGAAGTCCCGGTAGGACTTGACGCGGTACGGCAGGAAGTCGTAGGTTTGAAGCTCCCCGCGGACGTACAGCCCGGCCACGATATGCCCCTGGCTGACCACCATTCCTTGCCGGTGGTCCCACCTTTGGTAGTCCACCACTTCTACGTAGAAGGGGCTCAATCTCAGATGGCGTCCGAGGGCGACGAAGAGGTTGACGAACGACAAGCAATTGCCTTCACGGGCTATGAACGTGTCACTGGCGTTGCGGGTCGGAGCCAAGGAGTATTCAAGGTCAAGACCACGGAAGACGTAATCCAAGATGCGAGCCACCCGACTTCGGTCGTCGCCGACCTGTTTCAGCTTGGCTTCGACGACGGTTAGAACCTCCTCGTCGAGCTCGAAGGGGACCTCGATGTTCTTGGCGTTTTCCCGACTGACCTGTTGAGCGAACTGATCTCGCAGGTAAGCCGCCGAATCGAAGCTGGGCTGCTCCGCGCAGCCCAGCGACGTGATGAAAACGGCGGTCAAGAGGACTTTCGGAACCGCAGATCGAACCATCGATAGAGCATGCATTCGAATCCTCACCTCGCTAGCCTGAACTTGGACGCTTCTCTCCGACAAAAGACACCTCGATTGACTTTTCCCATCCATTCTACGCCCGGCGAGCGACCGGAGATCCCTCGGCTAGGGGATTCCAGGTCGCGATCGGGCCCGCCGAACCCGCTGGGTGACTCTCCCGCGGGCCGGCCACCGACCCAGGAATCTGCGTCGAAGTTCGCACGGGTCCACCAGATTGGATGGAGACCATTCAAGCCTCTGAATCCAGAGCTTGTCCCTGCGTCCTTGGGGCTCGTCCCTTTTGGGGGGACCAGCGGTCAAAACACTGACACGGCTGGGATTGACGCGGGTGCGAAGCAGAGACGCCGTCCCGTCTCGGGCTGGCGTAAGAATTGCATTGTTTCTTGGGCGCTCAAGCCATTGCCCGAGGATTTCGAATCGAGACAGCGATTTTCGAGATAGAGACGAGAGTTCGTAGATCCGAGGCGTCCGGCCGCGACTTTGCAGTCGGACACATACGACCACCCACCCGGAGGTTCAAGGAGAAGATGAGCAACTTCCAAAACTGGCGCCGCGTCGCGGTTCTCACGGTCAGCTTCGCGCTGCTCGTGACCGCGGGCGCGTATGCCCAAACCCAATCCGGCAACCTGTACGGCCGCGTCACCGACGACAACGGTGAGCGTCTCCCAGGTGTCACCACGACCCTCAGCGGTCCCGGCGCCACCCAGATTCAGGTGACCGACGCCAACGGCGAGTTCCGTTACCTCGGCCTCGACCCGGGCAACTGGCAGATCGAGTCCGCCCTCGAGGGCTTCGGTACCGTGGTGTACGAGGCGATCAACATTCGCGTCGGCCGTAACACCACCATCGAGATCCAGATGAACCCGGCCATCGAGGAGACGATCACCGTCACCACCGAGAGCCCGCTTCTGGACGAGCGCAAGATCACCTCGGGTATCCAGGTGACCGCCCTCGAGCTGCAGAAGATCCCGACCGCCCGTGACCCGTGGGCCGTCGCCGGTCAGACCCCCGGCGTGCTGATGGATCGCATCAACGTCGGCGGTAACGAGTCCGGCCAGCAGCCGAACTTCGTCGGCTCTGGTTCCAACGGCTCGCAGAACAAGTTCATGATCGATGGTGTCGACATCACCGACCAGTCCGCGGTCGGCGCGTCGTCCACCTACTTCGGCTTCGAGCAGTTCGAGGAGATGTCCTTCTCCACGGGCGGCACCGACGTCGAGATCCAGACCCCGGGCGTCCAGCTCAACATGGTCACCAAGCGCGGCACCAACGAGTGGCGCGGCTCCGGTTCCTTCAACGTCACCGACGAAGAGACCCAGGCCAGCGACAACCTCGACCGCGGCGACCTCGCCCCGGGCCAGGATGCGGCCGGCAACGAGCTGACCGGTAACCAGATCCAGCGGATCGAGCAGTGGGGCGCCGAGGCCGGCGGCTTCATCTGGAAGGACCGCGTCTGGGTGTGGGGCTCGGTGGACGAGAACGACATCAACCAGAGCGTCTTCGGTGGTGCCATCGACAACACTCTGCTCGAGAACTGGGCGGTGAAGCTCAACGCCCAGATCACCGACGCCAACTCCTTCGTCTACACCGAGAACGAGGGTGAGAAGGTCAAGACCGGTCGCGGCGCCGCCGTCACCCGTCCTCCGCCAACCACCTGGAACCAGGGTGGCCCGTCGCCGCTCACCAAGGTGGAAGACACCCACGTCTTCAACTCCAGCTTCTTCCTCACCGGCTCCTGGTCGGAGATGAAGGGCGGCTTCTTCCTCGAGCCGCAGGGCGGCCGCGACATCAACGCCTGGCGTGATGGCGCCAACGTCTGGCAGGGCACCTACTACTGGCTCGACAACCAGCGTCCCTCCGAGCGCTACAAGCTCGACGGTTCGTACTTCTTCGGCTCCGGGGACGCGTCCCACGAGCTGAAGTTCGGTTACAGCTACCGTACCGCCGAGGAGCAGTCGTTCTTCGGTGCTCCGGGCAGCAACCAGCTGGTGACCCGCGCCAACGGCGGCGAGTTCGGCCCCGGCGCCTCCGTCACGGCCCGCGCCTGGCGCGACGTGGCGACCAACGTCGAAGCCGAGTACACCTCGTTCTGGCTGCAGGACACCTTCACCCGCGATCGTCTGACCGTCAACGTGGGCTTCCGCTACGACGAGCAGAGCGGTGAGAACGGCGCGTCCCTGGCTCCGGCCAACGGCTTCGCCCCGGACCTGCTGCCCGACATCAACTTCCCCGGCAACGACCCCGGCTTCGAGTTCAAGGACTTCTCGCCGCGTGTCGGTGTGACCTACGCCCTCGGTGAAGACCGCCGCACCCTGCTGCGCGGTAGCTTCAGCAGCTTCGCCGATCAGCTCGGTCTCGGCCTGATCACGGAAGTGAACCCGGTGGGTACGTCCATCGCGTTCTTCAACGGCACCGACGTCAACGGTAACGGCGTTCTCGAGAGCAACGAGCCCTTCGAGTTCAGCTTCCCGGTCGGCTTCGACCCGGCGAACCCGACGTCCATCAACTCGCCGAACCAGATCGACCCGGACATCGAAGCCGTGATCACCAACGAGGTCATCCTCGGTGTCGAGCACGCCTTCGCCCCCGAGTTCGTCGGTGAGTTCAAGGTGACCTGGCGCAAGTCCGACGACTACTACGACGGCATCCCGCTGTTCCGTGACGCCAACGGCAACGTCCGTTTGCTGGAGGCCTCGGACTACTTCCTCGAGAAGTTCGAGAGCGGCACCATCCCGGGTGTGGGTAGCTACAACGTTCCGGTTTACGCGGTCAACGGAGGTCTCACCGACACCGGTGGCACCTTCTGGACCAACACTGACCGGAGCACCGAGTACCTCGGCTTCACCGTCGCCGGTACCAAGCGTCTCTCCAACAAGTGGATGATGCGCGCCCACTTCACCTACTACGACTGGGAGTGGGACATCGGCCCCGAGTTCCGTCGCTTCGACGACCCGACCGACGTCCAGAACTCCAACGCCAACTTCTTCAACTGGGCCACCGACAACGACGGCGAGATCTTCGCCGAGCAGTCCGGCGGTTCCGGTACGGTTGACCTGTTCCTGAACAGCCGCTGGTCGTTCAACATCAGCGGTCTGTACCAGTTGCCCTGGGGCGTCAACGTCTCCGGCAACATCAACGGCCGCGAGGGCTACCCGCTGCCGTACTTCCTGGAAGACGTCGGTCGCTCCAACGGCGGCGACGTGGATCTCCAGGTGGTCGACACCATCGGCTCCAACCGTGTGGACGACATCATCACCTTCGACGTTCGCGTCGACAAGGACTTCCAGATCGGCGACCTCGGCATCACCGCCAGCGCCGACATCTTCAACCTCTTCAACGACGGCTACGTCCTGCAGAGGGAGTTCGAAGTCAGCGGTACCCGCTCCAACTTCGTGGACCAGATCATTGGTCCGCGCATTGTGCGCTTCGGTGTCCGCCTGGCTTGGAAGTAAGGTGAGACCGGCCCCTAGGGCCTGAAAGAACCGCCGGGGGGCAACCCTCGGCGGTTTTTTTTTGCCCATCGAGTTCGGTACACTCGAGTTTCCGAGATGCGATTTCCGGCCCACCGGAGCTCTAGAAGGAGACTCGATATGACTGCCGAAACTCACCCCGCGCTCGCGCCCAGAGCCCTGAGGCTCGCACTCGCGGCTCTGATGCTGCTCATCGCCACGGCCAGCGCCGCCCAGGATTGGAAAGGACGGGGTCGGGTCACCGGCTCGGTCACCGGCGCCGACGGAACTCCCATCAAGGGCGCCACCGTGAAGCTGTCCTACCGCGGCGAGGAAGGGAACGGGCCGACGAACATCAAGACCAACAAGAAGGGCGAGTGGGCCTACATGGGCTTGACCTCCGGCTCCTTCACGGTGGTCGTCGAAGCCGATGGATTCGTCCCCGCCCAGGGGGAGATTCGGATCAACGAGTACCAGCCGCTGGCCCAGAAGCCCATGGACGTCGCCCTCAACCCCGTCGGTGAGACCGCCGACGCCAAGGGGGACCGCTTGATGGGAATGGTCGCCGAGGGCAACGAGCTCCTTTCGGGCGGCGATCCTGTGGCGGCCCGCGCCAAGTTCGAAGAGGTCATGGTCGCGATCGAAGAAGAGGGCGGGGCGAACAACGAGGCCCAGAAGACGCAGTTGGAGGGCATCATCGCCCTGACCTACCTCGAAGAGGGGCAGGCCGCCGAGGCCCGCTCGCGCCTAGAAGCGCTGCTGCCGACCACCGCCGAGAACCCCGCCGCCCGCATCCAGATGCTGCAGAACATTGCCCGCAGCTACTACCTGGAGGACAACATCGACGCCTCCGTGGCGACCCTCGAGAAAGCCCTGGCCGTCGACCCCGCCAACGTCGACAGCCTCCGCCGGATCGTCGACACCCTGCTGGCGGCCGGCCGCGAAGCCGACGCGGAGCCGTACATGGAGCGTCTACCCGCCGGCGAGAAGATCGACCCCAACGCGCTGCTCAACCTCGGCATCACCGCCTATAACGGCGGCGACATGGACACCGCCCTCGAAAAGTTTGAGAAGGTGGTGGAGTCGTACCCGGACAACGCCCTCGCCTTCTACTATCTCGGCCTGAGCCAGATGGGCAAGGGGCAGACCGACCTCGCCAAGACCAGCTTGGAGCGCATGCTGGCCCTCGAACCGGAGCACCCCAACGCGGCCGAGGCCAAGGAGTTCCTCAGCTACCTCGGTGGCTCCTGACCTCCGTCAAGGCGACGGGATGCCGACGACGACTGGGCGTGGCGCCCGTCACGTTTCGGTTTCAGCGAACCCCGGCCTGTGCCGGGGTTTCAGTTTTTTGAATTCGGCCACGAACGACCAGGGAGTCGCGGGAGCATGAGTCCGATCCGCCCGCTGTCACGAGTCGCGCCGCTCTTGGTTTGCTTCGCCTGCCTCATGGTGGCGTGCGGAGGGCAAGAGAACGAGTCTCCCCCCGGGGCCGCCAACGGAGCTCCGTCACCCGACGACGGCGGGCTCTCCCCCGCCGCGGGGGAGGGTCCGAACGGCGACGTGGTGCTGATCACCGTCGACACCCTGAGGTGGGATGCCGTCGGATTCGCTGAAGGGGATAGTCGCTGGAAGTCCCCAACGCCGCGGCTGGACAAGCTGGCGAGCTCGGGGCGTCGCTATCCCCGGGCCTTTGCCCACAACACCATCACCCTGCCGTCCCACGCCAACATGCTCACCGGCCTCTACCCGTATCAGCACGGTGTGCGGGAGAACGTCGGATTCCGCTTGGGGGAGGATTTCCCTACCCTAGCGACCCTCCTCGCCGATCGTGGATACCGAACCGGCGCCTTCGTCAGCGCCTTTACCCTCGATTCCCGCTATGGCCTGGACCGCGGCTTCGAGGTCTACGACGACCAGGTGGACCGCAACCACGGTAGCCAGGCGTTCCTGGTGTCGGAGCGCCGCGGGGACGCGGTGTCCGAAGCGGCCCTCGCCTGGTGGCGGGAACAGGCGGGGCACCCCCGCTTCCTCTGGCTCCATCTGTTCGATCCCCACGCCCCCTACGCCCCGCCGGAGCCGTGGGCCTCGAAGGCACCGGACCATCCCTACCCGGGGGAGGTGGCGGCGGTGGACCACTTCCTCTCGGGGCTGCTGGACGACGTCGAGACGGCGGGTGACGAGCCCCTCGTCATCTTCACGTCGGACCACGGCGAGGGACTCGGTGACCACGGCGAAGACACCCACGGGATCTTCGCCTACCAAAGCACCCTGGCGGTGCCCCTGGTGATCTGGGGGGCGGGGATCGAGCCCGGGGTCGACCGACGACTGGCACGCCACGTGGACCTTCTACCTACGGTACTCGAACGCCTCGGCCTTCCGAAGCCGGCGGACCTTCCCGGCCGGTCGCTGCTGTCGGCGGCCGAAGGCGAAGAGTCCATCAGCTACTTCGAAGCGATGACCGGCAACCTGGGCCGGGGATGGGCACCCCTGCGGGGCGTCGTCCGCGGCGACTGGAAGTACATCGACCTGCCGATCCCCGAGCTCTACGACCTCGCCGCCGATCCGGGGGAGCAGCGGAATCTTGCCTCCGAAGAGCGCCGGACCCTGGCGGAGCTTCGAGCCCTGCTGCCGGAGAAGTCCAGCTGGCCCCCGCCGCGGCAGGCCCTCTCCCCCGAGGAGGAGGCGCGTCTCCGCAGCCTGGGCTACCTCGGCGACACCTCCGGCGGTAAGGGGACCTACGGACCCGATGACGACCCCAAGCGCTTGATCGCCCTCGACTCGGAGATCCAGCGCTGGAGCGGCCTCTTCGCCTCCGGCCGGTTCCCCGAGGCGGCGGAGGTGGCCCGCGGGATCGTCTCCGCCCGGCCCTCCATGCCGACGGGGCACACCCTCCTGTCCCAGGCGCTGCTCGAGTCGGGGCAATCCGCGGAGGCCCTGGCGGTGATGGAGGCGGCCTTCGCCGCCGGCCACGCGAGTCCGCTCCTGACCCGTCAGCTGGGGCTGACCCTGGCGGAGGCCGGTCGGTCCGCCGAGGCGGTGGCCGTGCTCGAACCTTTGGCGGCGTCGGGGGACGGGTCGGCGCTGTCTGCCCTGGGGCTGGCGCTGATCGAGGTCCGGCGGCCGGAAGATGCCGTCGATGCCCTTCGGAGGGCCCTCGACGTGATCCCGGACGACGCCGAAACCTACGAGCGACTGTCGGCGGCGGAGCTGCACCTGGAGCGCTTCGCCGACGCCCGGGACCATGCTCAGAAAGCGGTGACCCTGGACCCGGGCCGCCCCCATGCCTGGAACAACCTGGGGGTCGCCCTCGCCCTGGTGGGGGAGCCGGGCCGAGCCCTGGGGGCCTGGGAGCGGGCCGTGGAGCTCGACCCGGATCAGTTCGACACCCTCTTCAACCTGGGGATCAAGGCCGCCGAGCTGGGGCGTCCCGACCTCGCACGCCGCGCCCTCCGCGACTTCGTCGACCGGGCCCCCCGGGATCGCTACGCCGCCGATCTCCCGCGGGCCCGGGGGCTGCTGCGGGACCTGGGCCCGGAATAGGGGTTCACCGGGCCTCCGCGGAGCGTCGGTCCGGAGCATCCTCGGGGCCGAGGGCCCACAGATGGTCCCGCAGAGCGCGGGCCACCTGTTCGGCGTCGCTGAGGTAGGCGCCGAGGTCGTCTTCCGTGGCGAAGAACCGCTCCAGCCGCTGTCGGTTGACGGCGAACATGGGGGCCCCCAGGGTGCCCAGGAGGAAGGACGCGTCCGATCCGCCGTCGGCGGTGGCGAAGGTCACCGGCATGTCCGTCCCGGGGTCGAAGCGGTGGGGGTCGAGGATCCACTGGACCGTCCAGTCCGGTCGCAGCCGCTGGCTCGACAGTCCGTACCGCGGGGCGAGCCGCTTCACCTCGATGCCGCCGGGGTCCTCGAAGCCCAGGTGACAGCGGTCGCACTGCAGCATGCCGAACACCGCCCTGCCCACCGCCAGCGACAGGGCGTCGGGGCGCTCGGGCGGGTCGATGAGCAAGGGCCCTCCGGCCCGGGCCGCGAAGTAGACGGCGACGGCATTCCGCTCCTGGGTCGACAGTCGGAAGGTCGGCATCGGGACGTCGAGCCAGGGGCGTACGACACTGGCGGACGGGTCCCCCAGATACTCGAATACCCAGTCGGGCCGCAGTTTGTGGACCGCCAGGTCGAGGGCCGGCACGGATTCGAGGGCCGGATCCAAGTCCCCGGCGGAGTCCGCCCCGTGGCAGGCGCGGCAGCCGTGCCGTTCCAGAACCGCCCTTCCCTCCGCCAGCTCCGGCCGCGACGAGGGGGGAGGCACGCGGGCTGGACTGGGTACCCAGCCGCCGAGTTGGGCACCCAGGGCGGCGGCCTCACCGGGGGAAAGCCCCCAATCCCAAGGGTGAATCTCCGCCACGAGTTCCACGGGAGCCTCGTCTCGCTTCCCCAGGGCGGTGAGGTCGCCGCCGTCGGGGATCCCCGAGATGTCCCCGGGGACGTCGTGGCAGCCGTGGCAGCCGTACTTCAGGAGCGTCTGCTCGCCGAGGTACCGGTTTCGTTCAGCCTCCCCCATGTTTGCGAACCGCGCCGCGCTCGCCTCCAGGGGCATGGACGCTTCGAGGTGAGCCCGGACCAGGCGATCCCGCGCCGGTCCGTCGACGGCGGATCGTTCGAGGCCCTCCCACTCGGGGTCGACGACCGTGGCGAGGTAGGCGACCAGGTCGGCCGCGTCCCGGTCGCTGAGCCGCAGGTTCGGCATCGGCGTGTCGGCGCGGTGGGAAGCGGGGTCCAGGAGCCATCGGTAGAGCCAGCCTGGGTCAAGCTTGCTGCCGGCCCGGCCCAGGTTGGGGCCCCGGAGACGCTCTGGAGAACTAGCCAACAGCTCCCCCCGGTCGGCGCCGCGGTCGAGGGAGTGGCAGGCGACGCAGCCCCGCCGCTGGAACAGGATCTCGCCGGCCGCGGCGTCGCCGCGGGGGGGAGGCGCAGCTCCCTCCCCGGGGCTGCCCCACAGCAGGTCCACCACCGCGTGGATCTCCGCCCCCTGGAGTTCCGGGTCCGTCCCCTCCCGGAGATCCCAGAAGTGGGGCATCCAGGTCGTCGAGCTCCAGCTCCGTGGGGATCTCAGGAATCGCTCGGCCCAGGCGGGGGAGGTTTTGTCCGCGACGTCGACCAGCGTGGGGGCGGATTTGGGCGCCCCAGGCACGGCGACGGCGCCGCCGACGGGGAACGGGAGGGTGTGGCAGTCGCCGCAGCCGAGGCGATCCACCAGGTGGCGACCCGCCGCCGCCTGCGGTGCCCCCTCGAACCAGATCCCCCCGCCGTGGCAGCTGACGCAGCCGGCCTGGACCTCGACGCCGGTCCGGATCGCAACAGTGGGTGCGGCGTCCCGCCAGCCCAGCTCCCGCCGCCAGCGCTCCCCCTGGGCATCGTCCCTGGGCCGGTGCCCGGCGCCGACGAAGTCGGTGGAGCGGCCCTCGCCGCCGTGGCAGAGGGTGCAGCCGATCTCGGAGTACGGGTGGGGGGAGCCTTCCCCCAGCAACGTCCCCAGCTTCGGGTGGGGCGAGAACAGTAGGTTGGACGACGGGTCGAGGCCCGTCGTCGCCCCCTCGGCGGCACTTTCGATTTCCGGGGCGCCGCCGTCGAGGGCGCCGAGGTGGCAGGTGACACAGCGGTCCACCCGGGGCTGCCCGCGGATCTTGCCGGATCCGCTGGGGGAGACCTCCCGGACGGCGAGGTGGGGACCGAAGTCCCGAAGCACCGGGATGCCGGACCAGGGTGGGGCCCTGCCGAGGGCTTCGAGGTGGGCCTCGGCTCGGCGGACGGGGGCCTCCGCCTCGGCGAGGTGGAGGCGGGCCTGGGTCAGGCCCGCTTCCGCCGCTTCGATCTGCGTCCGGAGCGCCGCCGCCTCCCCGGCGAAGCCTTCGACCTCCTGGCGTGCGAGGCGGATCGCTTCGTCGAAGGCCTCCCCCTGGGCCTTGTCAGCTTTGGAGCGCTGCCGCCGAGCCTTCCCCAGCCTCCCCTCGGCGCTCCGCTGTTTGCGTTCGAATCGCCAAAGATCCTCCGCGAGACGGTCGAGCTCGGCCCGCCTCGGGGCCAGGCGGTCCTCCTCCACCCTCACCGCCTCCGAGAAGTAGCGGAGGTCGTCCGCGGCGGCGTCGCGGGCGGCTTCGAGCTCCTGGGTGAGCTGTGTGCGGCGGTGCTCCAGATACTGCCGCTGCCAAGCCTTCCAAGGCGCCCCCTGGTCGCGGAAGAAGAGCAGCAGGAGGGCGACGGCGCAGAGTAGGGCCAGCAGCGATGCGGGTCGACGGAGGGGAAGCAGGCTCATCGGCCGATTCCCCATTCTGGCAGGTGGATCCACGGACCGGCGCCGAGCCACCACGTTGCTGCCAGCCCCAAGGGAACGAGGGCGAGGACACCGGCGATGGCCATGACCGCGGCGTACCGCCACGGACCGAGGCGGCGCTGATGACGCCCGAAGACCCCCTGGGTGACGCCCCACCGCGGTAGCCACCCGAGAAGGAGGCCGAAGTACGCTGCGATCGACAGCAGGCCGGGGAACTCCCGCCACAGCCAAAAGGCCGGTGGGCGGCGCCCCAGGAGATCGATCCAGAGTCGCTCCGAAAGGGGCGCCGCAGGGGCCGGAGGGGACGCGCTGAACAGGGAGAGCCCGATGGGGACGGCACCGACGAAGAGCCAGGCGAAGAGGAAGAAGGGGACCTCGTCGCGGCGCCCACGGTAGGGGGCCTCGCCGTCCTCGATCCGGGTTTCGAGGTGCGGCGCCAGGAGCAGGCCCGCGAAGGCCGTCGCCGGCAGCAGGCCGACGGCGAACCAGGGTGCGAAGGGCACCGCGAGGAGGTCGA
>JBCDIS010000064.1:0-34410 GCA_038748685.1 Acidobacteriota bacterium
ATTCTTCCGCTCCGGGCCGAACACCAGGTCGATGTCGCCGCCGTTCTTCGCCGAGCTGTCGATGGTGGCGTCGAGGTCCAGCTCCTCCGGCGCCCCTTCCCGCCCCAGGCGACGGAGGCGCCGCAGGGCCACGCTGATCTGCCGGGTGTCGAGGATCCGGTCGCCCCGCAGGTTCTTGAAGCGACGGTCGGTGGCGACCTGCACGGCGGAGCGGCTGCCGCCGGGCCCCCCCACCCGAACCCCCGCGGGGTTGGTGCCGCCGTGGCCGAAAGGCGAGGTGCCGCCGGTGCCGATCCACTTCGACCCGCCGTCGTGACGCTCCTTCTGCTCGGCGAGGCGCTCCTCGAAGGTCTTGCGCAGCTCGTCGAGGTCCATGGCCCGGAGTTCCGCCTTCTCCTCGTCGGTCAGCTGCCGTGGCAGGTCTGGATTCGCCAACCACTCGAGCAGCTCGTCGGAGACGTCGAAATGGTGCTCGACGCCGCGGAAGTGGGAGGCGAAGATCTGGTCGTACAGATCGTATTGGGTCTCCCGCTTCACCAGCAGGGCCCGGGCCAGGTGGTAGAAGTGGGAAAGGTTCGCCCGGGAGTGCCCCTCCGCCATCGCCCGCATGAGGGTCAGCCACTCGGTGAGGGACACCTTCAGCCCGCGGGCCCGGAGTAGGAAGAGGAAATCGGCGAACACGGCTCGGCTCACATCACGCGGCTGGGGCCGCGGCGGCGGCCCTGGAGCACCGACTCCAGATCCTTTTCCCGCTTGAGCAACACGCCCAGGAACGGCAGACGTTCTTCCATCGACGCTGAGGAGACCCCCGCGCGGCGCAGGGCGGCGATCCAGTCCACCAACTCGCTGGTGGAGGGGCGCTTGCGCAGCTCCGCCTGCTCCCGAAGCCAGTAGAAGGAGATCAGAACCTGCCGCAGGAGCTCGTCCTCCAGCTCGGGGTGGTGGACCTTCACGATGTCCGCCATGAGCTCTTCGTCCGGGAAGGCGATGTAGTGGAAGACGCAGCGGCGAAGGAAGGCGTCCGGGAGCTCCTTCTCGTTGTTCGACGTCACCACCACAACCGGACGGTGGAGAGCGGTGACGGTCTCGCCAGTCTCGTCCACCAGGAAGGTCATCTGATCGAGCTCGTGCAGCAGATCGTTGGGGAACTCCATGTCCGCCTTGTCGACCTCGTCGATCAGCAACACCGCCCGCTGGTCGGAGCGGAAGGCCTGCCCCAGGGGACCGTACTTGATGTACTGGCGGATGTCGCCGACGTCCCGATCCCCGAAGCGAGCATCGTTGAGCCGCTGGACCGTATCGTAGACGTAGAGGCCGTCCCGCGCCTTGCTGGTGGATTTGACGTGCCACGCCAGGAGGGGCATCCCCAGGTCCTCGGCGATGGCCTCCGCCAGGCGGGTCTTGCCGGTGCCCGGCTCCCCTCGGATGAGGAGGGGTTTCTCGAGGGCGATGGCGACGTTGACGGCGTCCCGCAGATCGGCCGAAGCCAGGTAGTCTTCGGTGCCGGTGAATTGATGAAAGCTCATGACCAGTTAAGGACCTCCATGTTGGGCGCTCACTCTAGCAGCCCTCGGCCGGGCGACGGGGGACGCGATGCGCGGTAACCTCGTTCCGATCACCCTGCTCTTTCTGGCCCTGGCGTCGGGCCTGGGGATCGCCTGGCTGAGCCAGAATCCCGAAGCTCCGGTGCTGAGACGGGCGGAGGGGTGGCCTATCGTCGGTCCGGTGGCAACCTGGTTCCGCGAAGCGTATCGCCCCCCGGCGTCGACCCCAGAGTGGCGGGAGACGACGACCCCCGGCGGCCCCGGGGCCAGGCGGCCGCCCCATGGATATCCGGAGATTCTGGAGACCTCGGATGGGGTATCTCCCCCCTGGCCCGGCCCCCCGGAGTGGGTCTGGGTCCTGCCGGACACCGTGCTCCGGACCGATCCGTCCCAGGACGCCCCGATCGCCGAGACGATGTCGTCGATCGCCAACCTGCCGCGCATCGAGCGGCGCGGAGATTGGTTCAAGGTCTGGCGCCAACGGGAGCTGCTGTGGGTCCATCTCCCGGACCATCCGGACGACGACGGGCCCCCTCTCGGCTCCGAGCCGGATCCCCCCGGACCGCTTTGGCCCCGCGGCCCCGACGCCGACAAGCTGGCGGCGGCCCGCAGCCTCCTGGGGGAGAGGGAGCAGCGGGGGACCCTCGGCCCTTACGACTTGTATACGGACATCGGCGACGGCGACCTCCTGACCTGGCTCGAAACCGCCGTCGAGGGGCTGGAGCCGGCCTACGTGGAACGCTATGGCCGAAACCCCCTCGGGACCCCGAAGGCCGCGGTGGTGCTCTTCGCCGACGAAGCCGCCTATCGCATCCTCCAATTGCAGGTGGATCGCCTCGTCGGTCTCCACGCGGCGGGTCACAACAGCAGAGGGCTGGCGGCCCTCTTCGTAGGGGGGCTGCCGCGGGACGAGGTGGCGGCGACCCTGCTGCATGAGCTCGTCCACTTCCTCAATCGACGGGCCCTGGGCCCGGCCCTGCCCCCCTGGTTGGACGAGGGTCTATGCGATGACCTGGCGGGCTCGCGGGTTGGGGAGGACGGCGGGATCCGCCCCCGAGAGCTCGGGGGACGGCGGGTCCGCCGGGAGTGGGGGATGGACTTCACCGCCGCCTCGGCCTCGCTGTGGAGCGCGCACCAGGCCAACCGAGAGGGGAAGCTGCCGCCGCTTCGGACCCTGCTTTCCCTGGACTGGGACGCCTTCGTGCGCAGCGACCAGAGCCGGCGCCACTACGACCTCTCCGCCCTCTTCGTCCGCTTCTTGATTGACGGGGAAGGGGGACGAAACGCCGAGGGCTTCCGCGCCTACCTCGACACCGTCGCCAACGGCGGGGACGTCGGCGCCGAGACCCTCCGGGGCCACCTCGACCGCTCTTGGGACGACCTTGACGAAAGCTTCCGGACCTGGATCACCACCGAGGCCCGGAAGCTGCTCCAATGAGCGGCGTCAGGTCTGAAGCACGCCGGTGCGGAACGCCGGCAGGTGCGGATTGCAGGCGGCGCAGGCCAGGGAGCGTGAAATCACCCGCCGGGTCTCCACCGGCGAAATGATGTCGTCCACCCACAGCCTGGAGGCCGCGTAGCGGGGGTTCATGGCGTCGTCGTAGCGCTTCTGGATCCGCGCCAGCCGCTCCTGCTTCTCTTCCTCGGAAACCTCGTCACCGCGGTTCTTCAGCTGGATCGCCAGCAGGGTCTTGGACGCCTGGGCGCCCCCCATGACCGCGATCGCCGCCGACGGCCAGGCGTAGAGGAAGCGGGCACCGTAGGCCTTGCCGCACATGGCGTAGTTGCCGGCGCCGAAGCTGTTGCCGGTGAACAGGGTGATCTTCGGCACCACCGAATTCGCCACCGCGTTCACCAGCTTGGCGCCGTCCTTGATGATGCCCCCCCGCTCCGCCCGGCTGCCCACCATGAAGCCCGTGACGTCCTGCAGAAATACCAAGGGAATACCCTTTTGGTTGCACAGCTGGATGAACCTGGCCGCCTTGTCGGCGGAGTCGGAGTAGACGACGCCGCCGATCTGCAGCTCCTTCTCGCGATCGCCGGTGCCGGTCTTGCGGGGGACGATGGAGCGCTGGTTGGCGACGATGCCCACGGCCCAACCGTCGATCCAGCCGGTGCCGCAGACGATGGTCTGACCGTAGGTGGCCTTGAACTCGTCGAAGTCGCTGTCGTCCAGGAGGCGGGCCAGCACGTCCCGCACGTCATAGGGCCGGGACCGGTCGAGCTCCAGGAGGCCGTAGATCTCCTCAGGGTCGAACCTCGGCGGCCGCGGCTCCCGGCGGGCGAAGGGGGCTTTTTCCGCCGTCGCCAGCTGGGCGAACTGACTGCGGATCTTGTCGAGGCAGGACATCTCGTCGGGGTGGCGGTGGTCCACCACCCCCGAAATGTCGCACTGCACCTCGGCGCCCCCCAACTCCTGGTTGTCGATCTGCTCGCCGATGGCGGCTTTCACCAGGTGCGAGCCGGCGAGGAAGATGGAGCCCGTGCCCTCGACGATGTGGGACTCGTCGCTCATGATCGGCAGGTAGGCGCCGCCGGCGACGCAGGAACCCATGATCGCCGCGATCTGCAGGATCCCCTCCGCTGAAAGCCGGGCATTGTTGTAGAAGACCCGGCCGAAATGCTCCTTGTCGGGGAAGATCTCGTCCTGGAGCGGCAGGAAGACGCCGGCGGAGTCGACGAGGTAGACCAGAGGTAGGCGGTTCTCCAGGGCCATCTCCTGGGCCCGCAGGATCTTCTTGCAGGTGATCGGGAACCAGGCGCCGGCCTTCACGGTAGCGTCGTTGGCCACCACCATCACCTCGCGGCCGTGGATCGTGCCGGTGCCGCACACCACCCCCGCCGCCGGCGCGCCGCCGTGCTCCTCGTACATGTCGCTGCCGACCCACAGGCCCCACTCGGTGAAGCTGCCGTCGTCGCACAGGTAGAGGGCCCGCTCCCGGGCCAGCATCTTCCCCTTCTTGCGCTGACGCTCCCGGGACTTCTCGCCGCCGCCGAGGGCGATCTGCTCCTGGTGGGACCTCAGTTCCTCGATGGCCTTCCGCCAGGCGGCGGCCCGTCGCTCATATCGTTCGTCGTGCTGAAGATTGGTTTCGAGAATCGCCAAAGGGTAGACCTCCGGCGGGGATTATAGAGGTAGGGACCCTACGTCCCGACTCTTTCTGAATAGGGAATGCGCGATGCCTTGCCGCCGGCAAGGGCGTAGATCGCCACCCGCGAGGCCTCCAGGCGCCCCAGGCGGCCGATCGGTGCTACGAAACCGAAGCCAGAACGCTCCACCGCGGGCAGAGCGAATCGACCCGCGACCTCCGGCCGCCGCTTGCCGAAGGCGGATCGGTTCACGAACGCGTCGTCGTAGAACATGAGCACGGCATCCGGCACCCTCCCCTCCTCCAAGGCCACGGCCCAACCCCGGATCATGACACCGTCGAAGTAGGCCTCGCCGACCATCGCTTTGGAATCCAGTTGAAAACGCCCCCCCGTCGAGCGCACGATGGCGGCGGGGGCACCGTCGGCCCCTGGGTCGAGGCTGTAGGTCGTCTCCCGCAAGCGCTCGGTGGGTCGCAAAACCGTGCCGGCGCGCCCGGCTTCGACCTCGAAGATCTCCACCCTGTTGAAGCCGTCGCGCCAAGCTGATTCCGGGACCATGGCTTCGAAGTCTTCCGACCCGCGACGCCCGCGGCCCGTGCGAACCGTCGCCTGGAGGACACCATTCACCGCCACGGCGACGACTCCCGGACCGGCGCCGGCTTCGAACCGCCCGACGACCCGGGCCGGCAGGAAACCGCTGTCCCGGACCACTGATTCAAAGCTCTGCGAGTCGGTTAGCACGACTTTTCGCAACCGGCCCCCCGCCTCCACCTCGAGCCCCGAAAGCGGCCGGCCGAAGAGCTCGGGGTGGGGACCGAAGCGGAAGAGATCGCCCCGATCGCCGAACACCCGCAGCCGTTTCCTGACCGCCGGCATCAGATCATCGAGCTGGACCGCCAAGGGTATCGGGCCACCTTCACCAACGGCCAGAAGATAGGCGTAGCGGTCCCCGACCGGCGATTTCGGGTCGAGCAAAGAACGGCCATCGACGGACCAAGGTGGGGGGGCGCCGAGAGCCGCCGCGAGGGTCGGAACAATGTCGAGGGTCTGTGCCGGCTGGTCATCAATCCGCCCCGAAGGAATCCCGGGCACCCTCAGGAATAGCGGCACCATGAGGATCTCGGAACGGTTTCGGTCGGACACTTCCCGGCGGGGCTGCCCCGGCCAAAACGACGTACCGTGGTCCGCAGTCACGACGAGCACCGCCCGATCGAGCAACCCGGTCGCCTCCATCCGGTCGAGCAGTCGATCGAGCACCCGATCGGCGTAGCGAAGCTGTAGCAGATGGCGCTGGAGCGCCTGCACGGTCATCCACGGATCGTTCTGCCACTCTCGACCCATCAAACCTCGGGGATGGATCTGAGCTCCGGTCGGACCATACTGCCGTCCCGACGGAAGGTACTTCCACGGCAAGTGCGGCAGGTTGAGGTGCAGCCAATGGAGGGTCGGGCGGTGACGTACTTCGAGGCGATCTGAGAAGGCATCGACGATCCATGGAATATCCCCTTGGGATCGATGCACCGTGCGCCGGTCCAGTCTTCGGCGAGAAACCGCCCCCGAACCCGAGGCCGGGTGACCAAGAACGTGATGAAAGTCACGCCAACCTCCATCGATCGCAGGGAGCTGGGACGTCCATTCGGCGGGGGTCACGAGGTGTCGGTAGACGATCCCCAGATCCCGCACCGTTCCAGCGAGACGGTGAAACCGCGGGGTCGCACCCAAAGTGCAATCCACCGCCTGCGGGCACAGTCGAGTCACGGTTTCGAACACGTTGAGATCGTGGCTCGGACCGAGCCAGGTGAATAGATTGTCAGGATGGTCCGCCGCGACCGGAAGACGCACCGGGTCGGGAAAGCGACCGGTGAGAATCGCGGGAACCGCCAGCGGGGTCCCCTCAGCGACGGTGGTGGTGTTTCGAAACCAGGTCGATATCGAAGCCAGGCGGGCAAAACCAGGATAGCTCTGGACGTCGATGGAACCGTGGCGGTCGAGCAGGGACGCCAGGGGCAACTCGTCGAAGACGATCACCACCACCGACGAGTCGCTAGCCACCCCGCTCCCCACTTCGACACCCTCGGGCCAGACCAACGTCGAGACCGGGGGCCGGACCAGGAACAGTACGGGGAAAATGAGGATCGACGGCGAGAGGTAGCGCCAGAACATCGCCGTCGCTCTCCATCGTACGCCCAGGACCGCCAACCCGCCGCCAATGACCGTGGCCACCACAGGCGCCGCCGCCTGTATCGGAATCGACCGTAGGAGTTGGAGGATCAATAGAGCGGCCATCGCTCCCATTCCCAGCTGATGTAGACCGTCGCGGAGCCAGGGTCCAACGCGGCCTACGATGGAAATCACGAGAAGCCAGGCGGTTGGAGGTGCCAGGCAGATCAGGGATGTGAGCATCATCAGGTCGACGGATCCAAGTCGATGCGCCACCAGGAACTCGGGCCCCCGGGAGATCATCTGGAACAGCGGCTGGGCTCCGCAGAGAGCCCACAGCGTCGCCAGCTCTACAAACTGTTGGCACCAGATCCGATCCAATCTGCGGAAGCTCTGAACCTCTGACTCCGAAATACGATCTGCCATTTGTGCACTTTATATGCTTCTGAAGCATTTTAACAATGCCCCAGGGACCTAATTGGGCAGCTGCACCTGCTACGATGCCGCCATGAAGATCCGCTTGCTCGCCTTTGCAACCGCCTCGGACCTCGTAGGCAAGGGTCCCCAGGACCTGGAGCTCGACGCCGGCGCCCGGCTCTCCGACCTACGTCTTCTACTCCAGGACCGTCACCCCACGCTGGAGGCCCTCTGGCCGAGGCTGGCGGTGGCGGTGGACGGAGCCCTCGTACAGGGGGACCCCGAGCTTCGGGACGGCGCGGAGGTCGCCCTTTTGCCGCCGGTCTCCGGCGGCGCGCCGGCCAAGGCGCAGCTGGTGGACGGCCCCATCGACGTCGCAGAGCTGGAGCGGGCCGTCGCCGCCGCCGATTGCGGTGCCGTGGTGCTCTTCCTCGGCACGGTCCGCGACCACCACGGCGGGCGGGCCGTCGCCCGCCTCGACTACAGCGCCTACCGACCCCTGGCGGAGTCCACCCTGGCCGCCATCGTGGCGGATCTCGAAGCCGCCGAAGAGACGGTACGGGCCGCCATCGTCCACCGCCTCGGCAGCGTCCCCATCGGCGAGCCCAGCGTCGTCATCGCCGTCGCGTCCCCCCATCGGCAGGCCGCCTACGAGGCCAGCCGACTGGCCCTCGAACGCCTGAAGAAGGAAGTTCCGATCTGGAAGCGTGAACATTACGCCGACGGCGACGTAGCTTGGCGGGAAGAGGAACCGCTGCCCCAACCCGGATAAAGATGAACCCCGACCCGGAGCCCGCCATGAAGGACCGCTGGAAACTGAACCCGAGGTGGACCCAAGCGATTGCTTTCCTGGTGCTGGCCCTCGCGCTGTACTGGCTTTCCGCCGTGGCCAACACCGTCGACGCCGGGCTCGCCGTCCTGCTGTTCCTGGGTGCCGGCATCACGAGCGAGGCGTTTTTCTGGTGGCGGCTCCTCGGCGGCTGAGCTGAAGGCCGCCGATCCCCCGCTGGCCGCCGTCGCTCCGGGGTGAAACCCCCCGCCCCGGTGAGCATCCAAGGGCCATCCCCAGGCGGACCGCCTCTGCCGTTGCGATATCGTTCCTGGTAAATCTCCCCCCAGACCAGGAATCTTCAGCAGCGCCCAGGGGTTCTACCGATGGCCATGCGACACCCTTCGCCCTCTTCCCCCGCCCGTCCGCCTAAGCGGTTGCCGCTCCTCGTTCTCGCCGCCGCCCTCGTGGCCCTGCTGGCCTCCTGCGCCGACGACGGCCGCACGCCGCTGGTGATCTACTCCCCCCACGGCCGTGACCTGCTGACCCTTTTCGAAGAGACCTTCGAAGCGCAGAACCCCGAAGTGGACGTGCGCTGGCTGGACATGGGATCCCAGGAGGTCTACGACCGCATCCGCACGGAAGCGGCCAATCCGCAGGCCGACGTCTGGTTCGGCGGCCCGGCGACGATCCTCGCCCGCGGCACCGAGGACGGCCTGCTACAGCCGTTCCGCCCCTCCTGGGCCGACGCCATCCCCGAAACCGGCCGTCACCCCGAAGACCTCTACTTCAGCCTCTACCGCACGCCGCCGATCCTGGTGTTCAACGAGACGGCGGTGGACGAGGAGGATGCGCCGCAGGATTGGGACGACCTCCTCGACCCCCGTTGGCGTGACCAGGTGCTGATCCGCGATCCCCTCGCCAGCGGCACCATGCGGACCATCTTCGGCATGGTCTTGGCCCGCTCCGTCGCCAAAACCGGTGACGAGACAGCGGGTTTCGATTGGCTGCGGCGCCTCGACGCCCAGACCAAGGAATACGTCCACAGCCCGTCCCTTCTCCACCTCAAGATGGAGCGGCAGGAGGGCCTCGTCACCTGCTGGGAGCTGACCGACATCCTCTTCCAGCGCCAGCGTGGGGCGCCCCTCGGCTATCGCTTCCCCACTTCCGGATCGCCGGTTATCGAAGATTCCATCGGCCTGGTGAGCGGAGCCCCCCATCCCGAGATCGCCAAGCGGTTCATCGAATGGGTGGGCAGCCGCGAAGCCCAGGAGCTAGCGGCGGAAAAGGCCTTCCGCCTGCCGGCCCGCACCGACCTGCCGCCGGAGGAGCTTCCCCAGTGGGCCCGGGAGGCCCTGGAAAGCTTGAAGACCGCCGAGCTCGACTGGGGCCTCATTGAGGAGGAGGGCGCCCAGTGGATGCAGTCTTGGGACCGGGAGGTCCGGGGCAAAGGGAAGGCGAATGACGGCTGATCCGGGGGGCGGAGCCGCCGACGGAGCCGTCTCCACGAGGGATTCCTTCCTCGAGCTCCGGGGCCTCGCCAAGAGCTTCGGCGACACCAGGGTGCTCGAAGACTTCACCCTCGGCCTAGGGGAAGGGGAGATCCTCGCGCTCCTGGGCCTCTCCGGCAGCGGAAAGACCACCGCCCTGCGCCTGCTCGCCGGCTTCGAGACCCCCGACGAAGGGACGGTCCGCGTCGGCGGCCAGGACGTCACGGCCCTGTCCCCCGCCGCCCGGGGCTTCGGCATGGTGTTCCAACACTACGCCCTCTTCCCCCACATGAGCGTGGAGCAGAACATCGCCTTCGGCCTCGAAGCCCAGGGCTGGGACAAGGGGCGCATCGCCCCCCGGGTGGACGAGATGCTCGCCCTGGTGCACCTCGAAGGCTTCGGTTCCCGCAGGGTGAGCGAGATCTCCGGCGGCCAGCAGCAGCGGGTGGCGCTGGGCCGGGCCCTGGCGCCGGAGCCGCGGCTGCTGCTGCTGGACGAGCCCCTGTCGAATCTCGACCCGGCCCTGCGGGAACGCACACGCCAGGAGCTGCGGGCCGCCGTGAGGCGGGTGGGCATCACTACGGTTCTAGTGACCCACGAGCAGGAGGAGGCGTTCCACGTCGGCGACCGGGTGGCGGTGCTCAACGCCGGCCGGCTGGAGCAGGTGGGCCTGCCCCAGGAGCTCTACAGGGCCCCCACGAGCCCATTCGTCGCCACCTTCATCGGCCGCTCCGGCACCCTGCGGGGAACCCTCGAAGCCGTCGACGACCTCGGCGCCGCCCGGGTTCGCCTCGGGGACGCCCTATGGCACGGCCGGGCCCGGGGGCCCTCGGCGCAGGTTCTCGCCCGGGGCGCGGCGGTGGACTTCGTGGTTCGCCCCGAATCCCTGCGCCTCACCGAGCCGCAAACCCCGGACGCCCTCGCCGGACGGGTGGCGGACCACCGATTCACCGGCGCCGCCACCTTCGCAGTGATCGACCTCGCCGTCGGTGGACGGGTCCTGGTATCCAGCGACGACACCGAAGTCGGAGCCGTCGTCCACGTCGTCCCCGCCCTCGACGGCACGGCTCGCGGCGGCACCGCCCCCTCCGGACACGGCCCCGAGCCCAGCGTCTTCCCCGCCGGGGATCCGACTTGAGCCCGTCCACCCCCCGCGCCGGAGCCCGCTGGCCGGCGTGGCTCACGGCGGCCGCCCTGATCTGGGTGGTGGGGTACCCGCTGCTCCTGACCCTCCTCGAAGGCCTGGGCATCTCCCCTAGCTCCGAGGGCTTCACCCTGGAGCACCTCCGGGACTTCGCCACCCGGCCCGACGAATGGCTCGCCCTGTGGCGCAGCCTGTGGATCTCCCTCGCCTCGGTGGCCCTGGCGGGGATGGTGGGGGTGCCCCTGGCGTTCATCTTCGAGCGCACCGACTTCCCCGGACGCCGCGTTCTCGGGGCCCTGATGGCCCTGCCGGTGGCGCTACCGCCGCTGGTGGGGGTCATCGCCTTCCTCTTCCTCTACGGGGAGAGCGGCTTCCTCGCCCGCGGTCTGCAGATGCTCTTCGACCTCGAGCGCTCGCCCTGGCGCCTCGGCGGCCCAGGAGCGATCCTGCTGGTCCACACGTACTCGATGTACGTCTACTTCTACCTCTTCGCCCGCGCCGCCCTCTCCCGGCTGGACGGCTCGATGCTGGAGGCGGCGGCGGCCCTCGGGGCGGGTCGGTGGCGCACCCTCGTCCGGGTGGTGCTGCCGCAGCTCCGCCCGGCCCTCCTCGGCGCCGGTCTCCTGACCTTCATGACTTCCCTTGGCTCCTTCTCGGCCCCCTATATCTTCGGCGGCGGCTACCGGGTGATGACCACCCAGATCGTCGCCTCCAAGGTGAGCGGTGAGGTGGCCCTGGCGCAGATCGAGGCGGTGGTCCTGGCGGCCCTGGCGCTGGTGGCGCTATGGGCCATCCGCAGGCTGCAGGGGGAGGAGGCCGTCGCCTCCGCCCACGGCGTGGCGCCGGAGCGGCGGACCATCGCCAGCCCCCTCGCCCGCTGGGGCTTCGCCGCCCTTGGCTGGGGCCTCGCGATCTTCATGCTCCTCCCCCACCTGACCCTGGTGCTGATCTCCTTCGTGCCGATGGGCACCTGGACCACCGAGCTGCTGCCGCCGGAGCTCGGCACCGTCAACTATCGGGAGCTCTTCTCCCAGCCGGAGCGCCTGCGGCCGATGGTGAATTCCCTCTGGATGGCCGCCGCCGCCACCGCCGGGGCCGTCGCTCTGGGCCTTCTGGCGGCCCGCCAGTCCCTCCGCGCCGGCGGCCGACTGGGGGGCGCCCTCGAAGGGCTCATCGCCCTGCCCTGGGCGATCCCGGGGACGGTGTTCGCCATCGCCCTCGGCACCGCCTTCAGCGTCGACGCGCCCCATCTGCTGCGGTTCGTCTGGGTAGGGACGCCCATCATCCTGCCCCTGGCCTACCTCGTGCGCTGCCTGCCGATCACCGGCCGTTCCGCCCTCGCCGGCCTGCGGCAGCTGGATCCGGCCCTGGAGGAGGCGTCCGCAAGTCTCGGCGCCGGCGGCCTGCGTACGTTCTGGCGGGTCGTGCTGCCGGTGGTGCGTCCTGCCCTGGTGGCCGGCGTCGGCCTGGCCTTCATCACCGCCCTCGGCGACTTCGTGACCTCCGTCGTGCTCTACACATTCACCACCCGCCCCATTTCCATCGAGATCTTCTCCGCCCTGCGGGTCCAGGAGTTCGGCGTCGCCGCCGCCTACGGCGTGCTGCTGATGCTGCTCTCCGCCGCCGCCTTCCTCGCCTGGGGACGGGGGGACGCGCGATGACCGACGCCAAGCTCTCCCTCGACAAGCTGTGGGTGCTGATGGTGACGGCGTTCGTCGACATGATCGGCTTCGCCCTGATCGTGCCGCTGCTGCCGTTCTACGCTCTGGAATTCGGCGCCGACGCCTTCGTCATCGGACTGTTGATGGCGGCCTTTGCCTTCGGCCAGATGGTGACCGCACCCCACTGGGGACGGGCCTCGGACCGCTTCGGCCGTAAGCCGGTGCTGATCTTCGCCCAAGGGCTCTCCGCCGCGGCGTTCCTCACTTTCGCCGCCGCCGACTCGGTATGGCTGCTGTTCCTGAGCCGCTTCCTGCAGGGGGTCGGCGGCGGCAGCCTCGGGGCGGTGTCGGCCTACGTCAGCGACGCGGTGGGCCCCGGGGAGCGGGCCAAGGCCCTCGGCTGGATCACCGCCTGCACCAGCGCCGGGGTGATGGTGGGGCCCGCCATCGGCTCCCTGACCGTCGGCTTCAGCACGGCGGCCCCGGGCCTGATCGCCGCCGGATTCTGCCTCCTCAACATGCTCTTCACCTGGCATTGGCTGGAGGAAGCCAGGAAGGTGGACAGGACCGCTCCGAAGGTCCGCCGGACCCGGATCCGCGGCCAGCTGCTGGAGGTGCTCCTCCACCCCCTCCGCAACCGGGCCAACAGCCTGATCTGGATCTACACCGCCGGCATGATGGCGTTCATGGCGATGACGGGGATCATGGCGCTCTACCTGGAATCCCGATTCGGCGTCACCGCCAAGAACATCGGCTGGTTCTACGTCGCCGTGGGGGCCGTCTCCGTCGTCATGCGGGGTCTGCTCCTCGGCAAGCTGGTGGACCGGCTGGGGGAAGTGCGGGTGCTGCGCCTCGGAGCGGTCAGCCTCGGCCTAGGCATGATCGGCATGACCTTCGCCGGAAACATCTGGCAGTTCGCCGCCATGCTGCTGCTGGTGCCCACCGGCACCGCCCTGCTGTTCCCCTGCACCACGTCGCTGGTGACCCGCTACTCCCGGCCCGACGAGGTGGGGCAGACCGTCGGCGTGCAGCAGGCCTTCGGCGGCATGAGCCGCCTCCTGGCGCCGGTCTGGTCCGGGGCAGTCTTCCAGGCCCTGGGGGAGCGGGAGCCGTTCTGGATCGGCGGCGCCCTGGTCTTCGTCACCGCCATGTTCGCCCTCCGCCTGCGCCCCGGCGAGGCCCCCGACCACGAGGTCGCCGCCCCCATCACGGTCGACACGGAGACTTGACGGCGACCACCCCGCAGCCCGCCTCCGGCGGTTCCCAAGCCGGCCCCGAGGGGGGATAATCACCGTTCCTATGGCGACACTCATGCTTTTCGGGCCCCAGCGCCTGGACCCAGTCCTGCGCCCGGAGCTGGACCGCCTCGACGTCGGCGACCACGTTGCGTCCATCACCGCCGGCTGGCAGGAACGGGAGGGGGAGAGCTCCGAGATGTCGGAGCACCTCGACCGCCGGGTCACGGACCTGGCCCTGCACGGGCGTCTCGAAAAGGTCTTCGCCGAAGACCGGGAGCTCTTCTCGGCCCACCGCGCCCGCCAGGATCGGCTCCGGGAGCTCCAGGCCCTCTACCGCTATCGCCTCGACTTCGTCCTCGAGCCCGCCCGCGAGCTGATGCGCCGGGAGGGGGATCCGGAGCTGCTGATCCCCGAACGGGAGTCCGCCATCGACGCGGTGCGCCGGCTCGATCGCCAGCACCTGGACCGGGTCACCGAGACCCACCGCCGCTTCGAAGACCGCTGGAGCCCGGCGGATCGGCCTGCCATCCAGCGCCAGCTGGGGGAGATCGAGGAGATCCTGGGGACCTGCGACGCGGTGATGATCGCCGGCGGCCACGTGGCGGTGTTGCTCAACCGGATGCGCCTTTTCGGCCTGGGGAAGGTGCTGCGCCGGCACCGGCTCTTCGCCTGGTCGGCGGGGGCGATGGCCCTGGGGACCCGCATCGCGCTCTTCCACGACTCCCCGCCACAGGGGGAGGGCAACGCGGAGATCCTCGACGAAGGACTGGGGCTCTTCGCCGATGTCCTTCCCCTCCCCGACGCCCGGCGGCGACTGCGGCTGGACGACCCGGTGCGCCTAAGCCTGCTGGCGCGCCGCTTCGCCCCGGATGTGTGCGTTCCCCTCGACGCGGGGCAGTCGGTCCTGTGTACCCCAGACGGTCCGCGGCCGGGGCAGGACGCCCTGCGTATCACCGCCGGCGGCCGCGTCGAGCCCATCGGGGAGGACGGGGTATGAGCCTGGCGATCCACCGGCTGATCGGAGACGGCACCCCCACGCCGGAGGCGATCGAGGCCTTCCTCGGCTCCCACGAGTTTCCCCTCGTGGAGGACACCTCCGTGACCTTCGTCTACCGCGGCGAGGCCGACTCGGTGCTCCTCCAGCACTTCATCTACGGCCTCGAAACCTCCCAACCCTTCCAGCGGGTGGAGGGAACCGATCTCTGGTTCCTCGCCATCGAGCTACCCCGACGCTCGGTGCTGCAATACAAGCTCAACGTCGCCCACGGCGACGACCACCACTGGATCCTCGATCCCCTAAACCCCAACCGGGCCCTGGACCCCTTCGGCGCCAATTCCGTCTGCCGAACCGCCGACACCGGCCGACCCGAGTGGACGCGGCACGACCCCGAGGCCAGGCCCGGTGAGCTGACCCGCCTGCGGATCTGGAGCGAAGCCTTCGGCGAGCATCGGGACACCGCCATCTACCTGCCGGCCCGCTACCGAGAAAGCCGTCGCTACCCGCTGCTGGTGGTCCACGACGGCCACGACTACCTGCGCTTCTCCGACCTCAAGACGGTGCTCGACAACCTGATCCACCGCCTCGAGGTGGCGCCGATGATCGTCGCCCTCACCACCGCCGGCGATCGTCTGGTGGAGTACCCCGACAACCCCGCCCACGCCCGCTTCCTCGCCCAGGAGCTGGTGCCCGCCATCGAAAACGAGTTTCCTGTCCGCTCCGAGCCCGCCGCCCGCGGCCTCATGGGGGCGAGCTTCGGGGGCGTCGCCAGCCTGTCCTGCGCCTGGCGCAACCCCGGCTTCTTCGGTCGCCTGCTCCTGCAGTCGGGGTCCTTCGCCTTCACCGATATAGGCCATCACCAGCGGGGCCCCGCCTTCGATCCGGTGGTGAAGTTCGTCAACGCGTTCCGCAGGGCTCCAGGGCGACCAAGCGAGCGGGTGTTCATGAGCTGCGGCACCTACGAGTCCCTGATCTACGAAAACCGCTCGATGGTGCCCCTGCTCCAGGCCACCGGCATGGACGTCCGGTACGTCGAGGCCCGCGACGGACACAACTGGATCAACTGGCGGGATCGCCTGCGGATCGCCCTGCCGTGGCTCTTCCCGGGGCCCCTTTGGATGGTCTACGAATAGGCGGCCTGTGCTATGAATAGCCCCTCCGCCGGTGCCATCCTAGGGCCCGGATTTCTCACGAGAGTCGTCGTGAGAAGGCGTAGGTGGCTGGCAGGACAAGGCTTGCGCCATCTCCGCACCGCAGGCGTACTTGCAGTACGTCGAAGTGCGGAGCTGGCGCGTAACGCCGTCATGCCAGTCAGTTACGCTTTCGTAACAGACTCTTGGTGAGAAATGCGGGCTTAGACCCGCCGAGCTCCCACGAGCCTCGGCCCACGATCCCCTGAGGACCCCCACCATGGCCCATGTGAAGCGCTCCATCGGACTCTCCCTCGGCGCCGACCTCGACTGGCCCCTCTGCTACGAGAACATCCTCCGTCGCCTCGATCTACGCATCCCCTGGCAGGGGGACACGGTGGAGCTCGACGTCGAACGGATCACCATCGAGCCCTTCGACCTGCAGCAGCCCTGCAAATATTCGGTGGTCCTCGACCGGCTGACCCACTGGTACCACACGAGTCGCGAGTGGATTAAAAAGTCGATCGTCCTCGACGACCTCTACGTGCTCAACAACCCGTGGTCGCTGCAGTCGATGGAGAAGCAGACGACCTACTGCGCCATGATGCGCCTCGGCCTGCCGGTGCCCCGCACCTTCATGGTGCCGCCGAAGGCCTACGAGGGCCATGAAGACCTCGAGCCCACCCTGGAGCGCTACGCCAAGCTCTTCGACCTCGCCAGCGTCGGCGAGGATCTGGGCTATCCGATGTTCATGAAGCCCTACGACGGCGGCGCCTGGAAGGGGGTGTCGAAGATCGACGACGCCGAGACCCTGAAGATCGCCTACGACGAGAGCGGGACCTTCGTGATGCACCTGCAGAAGGCGGTGGCGGACTACGACCTCTTCGTCCGCGCCATCGGCATCGGGCCCCAGGTCAACAATGTGCGCTACGACCCCACGGCGCCGCTGCACGATCGCTACAAGGTCGACTTCGACTTCCTCGACGAGAAGGAAGCCCGCTACCTGCGGCTCCAGACCCTGATCATCAACAGCTTCTTCGGCTGGGACTTCAACTCCTGCGAGTCCCTGCGCCGGGACGGCGTCTTCCACCCCATCGACTTCGCCAACGCCTGCCCCGACTCCCAGGTCACCTCCCTCCACTTCCACTTCCCGTGGTTGGTGAAGTCCCTCCTCCGCTGGTCCATCTTCTGCGCCGTCACCGGCCGCAAGATGCGCCAGACCCTCGACTGGCAGCCCTTCTACGACATCGCCGACAAGGGGCTGTCCCTCGAAGAACGGGTGGAGGAGTACGGCAAGCTCGCCGAGGCCCACTTCGACACCGAACGGTTCGAGGAGTTCTGCCACCAGCACCTCGGGCACCTCGACGAAGTGGCCTACGAGTTCTTCGGCTCCGAGACCGCCAAGGGCGCCGTCCGCGCCAAGGTGGAGGCCCTCTTCCCCAAGCACGAGCACGAAAAGTTCACCGAGCACTTCTGGGGCCTGCTCAAGTTCTGGCGCAAGACCGAGAGCGACCGACTCACCCCGCCTTCGGCGGGTTGAGAACCCAGCCGAGGGATCGGCGTTGCAGGGGAGGGGTCGATCGCCTAGGATTGGCGGCCCCGCCGCGGTGGGGATCCTCCCCCGCCGCAACCCGATCCCGATATCCCCACAGGAGACGACCCCATGAGGCGTCGACACGAGCTCGTCTACAGCACGGCCATGGGCCGAAAAGTGAACGTTTGGTGCTTCGGCCACTTCGGTATGCCGGTGATGGTGTTTCCGTCCGCCGCCGGCTTCGCCCACGAGTGGGACGCCCAGGGCATGGTGGACACCCTCGCCCCCCTGCTCTACGCCGGCAAGATCAAGCTCTACTGCCCCGAATCGAATGTTTCTCAAGCGTGGACCGACAAGTACGAACACCCCGCCCTACGGGTGAAGGCCCACGCCGCCTATGAGCGCTTCGTCCTCGACGACCTGGTGCCCGCGATCTACAACGACTGCCACAGCGAGGGGCTGCCGATCGCCGTCACAGGCGCCAGCCTCGGCGCGTTCTACGCCGCCAATTTCGCCCTCAAGTTCCCCGAGCGCTTTCCCTGGGCCCTCTGCCTCTCGGGCCGCTACAAGGCCACCCACTTCACCGGCGGCTACTCCAACACGGACATCTACTTCAACGACCCCCTCTCCTACGTCCCCAACCTCGAGGGGGACTACCTCGAGCGGGTCCGCCGCAACACCTTCCTGACCCTGGTGTGCGGCCAGGGGGCCTGGGAGGAGGGCTGCATCGAGGAGACCCAGGCCCTGGCCAACGTGCTGGAGTGGAAGGGCATCCCCCACCACCGGGACATCTGGGGTCACGACGTGTCCCACGACTGGGGATGGTGGAAGCGCCAGGCCTGGCTCCACCTCAATCGCCGCTTCGGCTGATCGAGACCGCGTCCCGCGGGTTGGAATCCGCGGATTCCATCTCCAGGGACGCCAGCTCCAGCCGAACGCCGCCCCCGAGCTCGGCCCGCACCGGCACGCCGAGGCTCGGGTGGAGCCACCACTCGGTGACCTCCTCCCCCAGCCGGCGCTCCACCGCCGCGGCCCCATCGGTTCCCGACAGGTGCCGGAAGGCCAGGGGCTCCACATGGCCCGCCACCGGCGCCCCCGCCCCTTCGACGACGAAGGCTTCGAGCTCCGGTACCCGATCCGGGCGCCCCGCCAGGTGCCACATCAGGCCGGCGTCCGCCAGGGACGGCGTCGCCATCAGCCCGTCCCCCACGTGGACGGTCTGGCGGACGATGCCGGTGGCGTTGCCCCGGGTGGTGGCCTGGACGCGGCCGTCCCCCGGCCAGGCCCGGGTCCGGGACAGCTCGAAGCCGTCGTCCCGGGTGACCTCGATGAAATCGGTCTTTCCCTCGGCGTCCCGCCGATGCCAGACCTCCGTCTTCGCCGGGCCGCGGACGCCGCGGCTGTGGAGCCGGGTGCCGCCGTCCTCGGTGGCGAACAGCTCCCAGGTTTCGATCCCCACCTCGGCCCCGGCGGAGTCCACCAGGCGATAGCGACCGCTGGCGATGGGCCGGTCGGTGTCCGCGGCCCGGGCCCGCGGCGCGGACGGCTCTCCCCCCAGGATCGCCGCCAGGTCGACGTCCACGGACGCCCCCCGCGGCCGCTCGACGAACCTTCCCACCTCGCGGCCCCCCTGCTGCACGATGATCGTCGGCACGTTGGTGACCCGCCGGTTCCGCACGAAGTCCAGCGGCTCGGTGAAGCCCCGCCCGATGGCCACCATCCGCACCGAGATCTTGGGGTTGGCCGCGGCCTCCAGGGCCGCCATGAGGCGGGGGACGCTGCGACGACTGTCGCCGCACCAGGTGCCGAGGGCCACCAGGAGCTCCGTGGGCTCCTCGACCCGGCGCAGGGCCTCCACCACGTCATCCTCCGGCGCCCAGGCGTCCGCAAGGAGCCGCCAGGCTGGAACCGCCGACCACAGGGCCGCCTCCTCCAGGTCCCCGGCGGGGCCCTCGTGGGGAAGCACCAGCAAAGACTCCCGGCCCCCCGTGTCGAGGAGCAGCCCCTCCCCCACCGGGTGGGCCTTGCCCATGGGGCCGTCTTCGCCGGGGGTCGGGGACTTGGCCTCCAGGGGGGTCTCCCCGGGGGCGAAGCTGGAGGCCGCCAGGGTCCGCAGGCCGTAGTCCCCGTCCACCACGAAAGCCTGGTCCGCGTCCGGCAGCAGGACCGCCATCCTCTCCGGCTCTTCCGCCACGTAGACCCGGGCGTCCGTGAGCATGCGGCCGCCGAGGTAGACGTCCCGGGTGATCTGGGTCCACCGGATCTCGTTGGAGAGATCCCCATAGTCTCCGCAGGCCTCGGCGGCGGGCGGAGCGAAGAGCAGAGCAGGGACGACGGACAGGGTGATGGACAGGGCAGCGGACATGGCGAACAGGGCACGGCGTTGGGTCGTCATCGGGCGCTCCTCGTGGACAGCTTCGCGGCGTTGGGGCTTTCGAGTGACCCCATCCTAAGGAGCATGGGCCCCGGAATCCCCCGCCGCGACCGGTGTTTTACCGACGGCTTACGGAGGCCGGGGATCTTTACGCCGGACTGACATCCGCCGATGCCACAGGCTTCCGCCGCGGCCGAGACGCGCGCCACAGACCCGAAACCCAGGAGGCGAAGCCCTCCACCCCCAAGTTCACATAGGGCAGGACCACCAGGGTCAGAACGGCGGAGGAGATCAGCCCACCCATCACGGTGAGGGCCAGGGGGTAGTAGAAGAGCCCGCCGACCCGCGATCCTCCGAAGGCCAGGGGTACGAGGCCGATGATGGTGGTGGACGCGGTCATCAGGATGGCCCGCATTCGGTCCCGTCCCGCCTGGAGGATCGCCGCCTCCCGCTCCATGCCCCCCGCCCGGAGCTGGTTCATGTGATCCAGCAGCACGATGCCGTTGTTGACCACGATGCCCATCAGGATCAGCAGGCCGATCTGGGACATGAGGTTGAAGGGGGCGTCGGCGATGGCCAGCAGCCAGGCGGCGCCGGGGATCGCGAAGGGGATGGAGAAGAGGATGGCGAAGGGCTGGGACACGGACTCGAAGAGGGACGCCATCACCAAGTAGACCAGAACCAGGGCCAGAAGGAAGTTGACCCCCATCTGCTGATCCTGGGTGTCCTGCTCCAGGATCCGGGCATTCCACGACCACGAGTAGCCACCCGGAAGCGCGAAGGCGTCCATCAGCTCCGTCACCGTTTCGCGGGTCGCCTCCCAGTCTTCGCCGCCGTAGTTGGCCCGCAGCGCTACCCGAACCTTGCGGTTCTCCCGCTCGATCTCCTGCGGCTTGTCGACGACCTCGAAGGTGGCGATGTCGCCGAGCAGCACCGGCTTGCCCTCGACGTCGCGGAACGGAATCGCCTCGAGATCCTCCAGGCCGGCTCGGTCTTCGAGCCGCAGGGCGAGCCAGGTCTCCACCTCCCGGGCTCCGTCGTTGAAGCGGGGCAGCCGGAAGCTGCCGAGGACGAAGGAAAACGTCTCCGAAACCTCCTGCGCCGAGAGCCCAAGGCGGGCCGCCTTGTCGCGGTCGATCCGCACCTGGATCTCCTTCCGGGTGCGGCCAAAGGAGGTACTGACGTCGCTGACGTCGTCCACGGTTTCGAGGCGACGGCGGGCTTCCTCCGCGAGCTGGGTGAGGACCGCCGAATCCTGGCCGAAGATGTTGAGGGCAAAGGAGGTGGAGCCGTTGGCGTCGTCGTCGTCCCCCGAGAAGGTCAGGGTGACGCCGGGGATCTCCGGCAGGATCGACCGCAGCTTCTCCCGCAGCGCCTTGACGTCGTCGTCCCCCAGATCCCGACGGCTGAGGGTCAGGGTGGTGCCCGCCTCGTTGGAGGCGAAGAAGCTGTAGATGGACTCCACCATCAGCTCCTCCCGGTGGGGCTCGATGGCCTGCTCCACCCGGGTCACCACATCCTCCGCCTCGCTCTTATACACGAAGTCGGTGAACTCGTAGTCCACCACCAGCCGTTCGTTGACCTGGGCCGAGAAAGGATCGGTGTTCACCAGGTCGAGGGCGAAGGGGGCCATCCCCGCCACCAGCCCCACCACCAGCAGGGCGAAGGTGGCGACCCGGTGTCGCAGGGTCCAGGTGAGGACCCCCACGTAGCGATCTTCGATCCACGTGAACAGGGGCAGGGGTGCGGTGCGCCCAGGTTTCAGGAACCGACCGGCCAGCAGCGGAATCAGGGTCATGGAGGAGAACAGCGAGCACACCAGTGCCAGGGCGATGGCGATCCCCATCTCGCCGAGCCAGGTGGTCAGCTCCGTCTTCCCCCCCACGATCAGCGGCAGAAAGACGATCAGGGACGTGACGGTGGACGCCACCACCGCCATCGACACCGCGGAGGCCCCTTCGTGGGCCGCCTTCGAGGGATCCCCCTCCACCCGCCGTCGGCGATCGATGGACTCCAGCACCACGATGGCGTTGTCCACCAACATGCCGACGCCTAGCATCAGCCCCATCATCGACAGGACGTTGAGGGTCTTGCCGAGGAAAAAGAGCACGCCGCAGGTGGCGATGACCGAGAACGGAATCGACAGGGAGACGATCAGCGTCGAGCCGAAGCGGCGCAGGAAGAAGTACAGCACCACCACCGCCAGGAGGGCTCCGATCAGCCCCGAGCGGGTGAGACCGTCGACGGCGTCGGTGATCTGATCCGCCTGGTTCTCCCACATGAAGAAGCTGATGCCGCGGAGCAGGGGATCCTCCGCGATATCCCCGTCCATGGCAGCCAGCATCCCGTGGACCACGTCCACCGTGTTGGCGGTGGACTCCTTGAATACCTGGAGGGCGATGGCCTCACTGTGGTCGAGGTGCCGCCCGTAGCGGATCGGCGGCTCTTCGTAGCTGATCTGGGCGATGTCCCCGAGCCGCAGGCCGCGCTCGTCGATCACCATCCTCCGCAGCTCGGCGACGGAGCCGAAGCTGCCGAGGGCGCGGGCGGTGTAGCGCTTGCCCCCGTCCTCCACCTCGCCGAGGACCACGTTCGACGACGCAGCGTTCAGGGTCTGGATCAGCTCGTCGACCTCGACGCCGTGCTCCTTGACCCGGTCCAACGCCAGATCGACGAAGATCTCCCGCGGCGCCACGCCGTCCAGGTCGACCCGGGCGACCCCGGGGATGCGCCGCAGCCGGTTGAGCACCCGCGCCTCCAGGAGCTCGTAGTTCTCCGACAGGTCCACGCCTTCGGCGGAGATTCGCCCCTGCACCACCGGGATGTCGCTGGTGTTGAAGGAGAAGATCAAGACCTCCCCGGTGCCCTGGGGCAGCTCCGGCTCGATCTGATCCATCTTCTCGCTCACCTGCATCCGCACGAGGTCGAGGTCCTCCCCCCAGTGGAACTCCAGACGTAGCTCGGCGCCGTCGGCGTCCGAGCGGGAGCGCAGGCGCTTCACCCCAGAGAGGGTCCCGAGGATCTCCTCCACCGGCTTGGTGATCTCCCGCTCCACCTGCGCCGGGTTGGCGTCGGGGTGGGGGATCTGCACGAAGATGAACGGGGCGTCCACCTCCGGCAAGAAGGCCAGGGGCAGCCGGGAGATCGCCAGGGCCCCGAAGAGGAGGACGCTCAGCAAGAGCATGGCGACGGAGATCGGGCGCCGGACGGCGAGTCGGGGCAAGTTCATGGCAAGGGCTCCCGTGGCGATTGGTGCTCTGGCGGATGGAAGGGGGTGGGGACGACCCCATCGGCCGCGGTCTGCGGCTGGCCTCGAAATCACTACGATGCCGCTGGACGTCGGTTACGCCCACCCCCCGTCGGAGCGCCTGTCAACGACATCGTTTAGACTAGGGGAGCCCTTAGCCAGAATTTCCGGAGGATTCCACCATGACGCTTTCCGACGTCTCGACGCGGGGCATGGGTTCGCTTGCGCCTTTCTTTGTCGTCTCACCGCGCAGCGCCCCCACCCCGAACGTTTCGAAGCCGCGGATCGGCCCCGCCGACCCCTCCCCCCCAATCCAATCCCCAGGGGCCCGTGCCCCAGCGACCCTCTCCCCAGCGGCCCTCGTGCTCGCCGCCGTCTCCTTTGCGGCCCCGGCGATCGCTGACCGGACGGCGGCCCCGGAAGGTGCGGTCGCCTTCACCCACGAGCCCACCGCCGTCACCCCCCACCACGCCGGGGTCGACTACCTAGTCACCGGCCAGGCGTGGGGGGATGTGGACCGCGATGGCTGCGCCGACCTCTACCTCACCGACAACGTGGGCCCCAGCACCCTGCTGCGCAACCGATGCGACGGCACCTTCGAGCCCTCCCCCCTCGCCGCCGACGTGGCCTTGCCGGGGGCCGAAAGCGGCGGCGCCGTCTTCGCCGACTACGACAACGACGGCTGGCTCGACCTCTACGTGATCAACCGCGGGGCCAACACCCTGCTGCGCAACCGACGGGGCCTCGGCTTCGACGACGTCACCTCCACCGCTGGGGTCGGGGATCCGGGACAGGGGCAGACCGCCGCCTGGGGGGATTTCGACAACGACGGCGACCTCGACCTCTATGTCGTCAACTGGTTCTACTTCTACCAGCTGAACCATCCCTTCAACCGCGACGGCCTCTACCGCAACGAGGGGGACGGCACCTTCACCGACATCTCCTTCCTTCTCGACGACGTCAAGCTCCAGTACCCGGGATTTTCCGCCAGCTTCTTGGATTTCGACAACGACGGTGACCAGGATCTCTACGTCGTCAACGACAAGCACCGCGGGAATCCCCTGTGGCGCAACGACGGCCCCGGCTGCGGCGGATGGTGCTTCACCGACGTATCGGTGGCCACCGGCGCGTTCCGCCCCGCCTTCGCCATGGGGCTGGCGGTGGGGGACTACGACGGCGACCTGGACCTCGACCTCTACTACTCCTCCATCGCCGAGGCGGTCTTCCTCGAAAACCAAACCAGCCAGGGCAGCGCCACCTTCATCGAGCGGTCCCTCGACGCCGGCGTCTCCCCCGAAGCGACGTCGTGGGGGACCTTCTTCTTCGACTACGACAACGACTCCTGGCCCGATCTCTACCTGGCCACCATGAACCTCGAACCGGAAAAATCGAACAGGCTCTACCGAAACCTCGGGGACGGCACCTTCGCCGACGTCTCCGCCGGCTGCGGCGCCGACGACAACGGCCTGACCTACGGCACCGCCCGCGCCGACATCGACCGGGACGGGCACGTCGATATGGTGGTGGGCAACCGCGACGCCGGCTACGACGTCTACCGCAACCTCGGCGCCCACGGCGCCGCGAATCACTGGCTGCGGGTGATCTTGGTGGGGGGCGGCGAGGTCAACCGCGACGGCGTCGGCGCCCGCGTCCACCTCGACCTCGACAACGGACGGACCTTGATGCAAGATCTGCGCACCGGGTCGAGCCACGGCGCCGGCAACGAGCTGGCACTCCACTTCGGCCTGGGCACGGCCCAGATCCGGGCCATCGAGGTCCGGTGGCCCGACGGCCTGGTCCAGCCGGTGCCGGTACCGGCGGTGGATTCCGAGCTCGAGGTCCGTCACCCACGGTGGGCCGACGTCTTCGGCGACGGCTTCGAGGGGGGCGATCTCTTGGCCTGGGACCGCTCCTTCCCCTGACACCGATTTCTCACTACGGATCCCGCGGGGGATCCGGGCCGCGACGCAGGAGATCTCCATGGCCGAATCGGACCCCAGCCCCCAGGAACGCAGCCCGGTCCGTTTCGCCATCGGCCTGGTGGTGCTCATGGCCGTCGCCACCGCCGCCGCCGGAGCCTTCTTCGTCGCCAACCCGGTGGGTATCGGCCTATGGATCGCCCGCTCGGGCCTAGAGCGGGCCGGCCTCGAGCGGCAGACCGCCGAGTCCGCGGCCGGTCCCCAGACGTTCTTCGTGGGGGGCCAAGGACCGGAGACCCTCGTGCTACTCCACGGCCTCGGTAACCAGGCGGGGACCTGGCTCAAGGTGGTGGCGGACCTCCAGGTACGCCGCAGGGTGGTGGCGGTGGACCTGGCGGGGCACGGGGACAGCGCGCCGGCCTCCGGTCCCATCACCATGGACCAATCCCTGGAGGGCCTGGACGGGGTCCTCGGGGCCATCTCCCCGGACCGACCGGTGACGCTGATGGCCAACTCCTTCGGCGGGTGGGTCGCGCTACGCTACGCCGAGGCCCATCCGGACCGGGTTTCAGGCCTGCTGCTAATCAACGGTGGGGGCCTGCGGGCGGACCTCGGGGAACTCACGCTGCTACCCCAAGATCGAGACCAGATGCGACGTTTGGTGCGGGCCATGGGCCCGGCCTGGGCCCGGGAGCCCGCCGGCTTCGTGCTCGACGATCTGATGGAGAGGATCCACGCGGGCCCCACCCCGAGGCAGATCGACGGGCTACGGAACGACGACGCCGTGGACGACAGACTCGGTGCCATCGACGTCCCGGCGCAGGTCCTGTGGGGCGTCGACGACGGTCTGACGCCCCTCGAACAGGGGCGCCGCTTGGCCGACGGGCTGCCGAGCGCCGATTTCCATACCCTGGAGGGATGCGGACACCTGCCTCAGCAGCAGTGCCCCCGGCTGCTATTGCAGATCCTTTGGCCGCTACTCTAGGGCGTGTCGACGCGGGCCCCTTCCGCACGGACCGACCTCCCACCGAACCGCCTCCAGCGTAGGGGCGGGGCTTGCCCCCGCCCGTGCAGCTGAAGCACTGAAGGAAAGGTGCTGAGACGACGGAAAACATGGGACAACGCTCATCCGTCGACATTCCTTGACCGCACTGTCCCTCCTCCCCACTGTCCCCGTAGGTCGACCTCCCAGCGAACACGAGCCTATCTACAGATCCGAAAGATCGTAGTCCTGCCAAGACGGGCGGGGGCAAGCCCCGCCCCTACCCCGGAAACCCGTCAGGGCTCGCGAACACATCTGCTTGGCGTTCATCTACTGCGCGCCCTCACCGATTGCGGATTCGCGTTTCACACCTTAGTCAGCGGGCCGGCGTCGGCCCCAGGGGGCCCCGCCACTGCAGCCGAGCTCCCCTGATCTCGAGACAATCGGGGAGACCCAACCCCGGAGACTGGAGCTCCAGGATCGTCTCGCCGGCGGGCAACTCCACCTCGCCGAAGGGCACCGCCCGCCACCGGCGGCCCCGGACCACCGGAACGAAACCGTATCGCCCCTGACCGGCGACCTCGACGTGGAGCGGTATTCCCCTCGGCCTTGCCCGGCAGGCGGCCTCCACGGTGATCCCGTAGCGCCCGGGCGTGGCGACGTCGAGGGGCCAGGACACCCGCCCCCCCGGATCCCGCCAGCGGTCGATCCAGGCGTGGTGCCGCCCCTTGCCGTCGGAGAACCGGAGCCCCCTGGGCAGAACGGAGTCGAGCTCCGCCTCGTCGGCGGCGAGCACCGTCGCAGGGGGTCTGCCGGCCCCCTCGAAGGGCCCCACCGCCACCGGCGGCGCGTCCCGCACGTCGACGGATACGTCTGCGAACCAGGCGTCGTAGGCCGCCGAGAGACGGGTCAGCACCCCCGGCCGATCCTTCGCCAGGTTGTTCCGCTGCCCCGGGTCGGCGTCGACGTCCCAGAGCTTCCAGCCCGCCTCCGGATCCCGCCGGGTCGCCAGCCACCGCTGGTCGCGGACCGAACCCGGCCACGGCTTGAGGCCCGCCCGGGCGCTCTGGTGGTGGAATAGGTACCGCTCCGGCCAGTCGCCTCGGGTCTTCCCCCGCATGAGGGGTACGAGGCTACGGCCGTCGAGGGGCCCCGCCCACCGGAGCCGCGAATCCTCCGCCAGCTCCGAGGCTCCCACGAGGTCCAGGAGGGTCGGCACCAGGTCCACGTGGGCGGCGACGGTGTCGATGTCCTGCGGGTCGAGACGGCCGGTCCACCGCAGGAAGAAGGGGACCCGGACGCTGCCCTCGTGGACACCGCCCTTGTAGCCCCGGAGCCCGGCGGTGAAGCGGTCGGTATTCGGACCGTTGTCCGAAAGGAAGACCACCACGGTGCGGCGGCGAAGTCGCAGCCGGTCGAGCCGTTCGAGGAGGCGCCCCACCTGGGTGTCGATCTCCTCCACCATGCCGTAGACCCGGGCGGTCTTGCGGTCGAGGCCCCGTTCCAGGTACTTCGCCTCCAGCCGGGGCGGCGCCTGGAGCGGGCCATGGGGGGTGTTGAAGGGCAAGTAGAGGAAAAACGGCCGGCGCCGATGGTCCTCGATGAAGCGGACGGCTTCCCGGGTGAAGACTTCGGTGATGTAGCCCGTAGTCTCCTCACGAACGCCGTTGCGTTCGAGAAAGGTGTCGAAATAATCGTTCCAATGCCCAGCGCTGAAGCCAAAGAACTCGTCGAACCCCTGGCCGTTGGGGTGGCTCGCCCCGTGGCTGCCGTTGTGCCACTTGCCGATCACCGCGGTGGCGTAGCCGGCGGCGCGGAGGGCCTCGGCGAGGGTCACCTCATCGCCCCTCAGGGTCTCCCGTCGCCGGTTGACCCCCCGCGTGCCGGTGCGCAGGGCCCAGCGTCCGGTAAGCAGGGAGGCGCGGGTGGCGGCGCAGTGGGGGCTCACGTAGAAACGCCGAAAGCGCACGCTCTCCTTGGCCAGCCGGTCGAGCCGCGGAGTGTCGACGTCCGGATTTCCGTGCAGCCCCAAATCGCCGTAGCCGAGATCGTCGGCGAGCAGCACGATCACGTTCGGCCGGTCATCGGCGCCGCGGGGGCGCGCCGCGCTCGGCACCGCCGTCAGGGCCTGGAGTAGAAAGAGCGCGGCGAGCGCCCGAAGCAGCATGCCCCGATGATACCCCGCACCAAGAACCAGTTCACGAAAGGTCGCCGATGTCGACAGCCCCTTCCCCTCCCTATCCCAGCGGCCCGAGGCCATCGGCCATCGCCCCGATCTCCCAAGCCTACGACCGCATGGTGGAGGTCCTATTCCGCCCCTTCGACCTCGGAAAGTGGCTCGGGCTAGGACTCTGCGCCTGGCTCGCCCTCCTCGGCCAGGGGGGCGGCAGCACCCCCAGCGTCGGCAGCAACTTCGAAAACCGGGTCTCGACGTCAACCTCGGTGGAAAGCACCACGACGACCGCCGAGGACCTCCAACGCTCCCTCGACGAGGCCAAAGACTGGCTTGCTGAACACGCACCGGCGCTGTGGGTCGCGGGCGGCTTGGCGTTCGCATTGATCGCAACCCTGCTCCTCATCGTCACATGGCTGTCGAGCCGCGGCCAGATGATGTTCATCGACGGCGTGGTGCGCAACCGGGGTGAGGTGGTGGAGCCCTGGAGCCGCCTGGGGCCCCTGGCCAACTCCCTGTTCGGTTTCCGCGTGATCGTGGGTCTGGTGGCCCTGGTGGTGATGACGGCGCCCCTCGCCCTGGCGCTGATGCACGTCTGGGAAGAAGGGTTCACGGGCCTCGGCCCGGAGACCCTGCTGGTGCCGACGGTTCTGCTGACCTTCCTATTTTGGCTCGCCGCCGGCATGGTTTTCGGCCTCGTGGCGCTGACGGTGAACGACTTCGTGGCTCCCCTCATGTGGCTTCGGCGGCAGTCCGTCGTGGACGCCTGGCGGGAGCTGCGGGCCTTGCTCTCCGCCAACCTGGGGACGTTCCTTGTCTTCCTGCTGGTCCGGATCCTGCTCTCCGTGACCCTCGGGGTCGTCATCGTCCTGGCCACCTGCCTCACCTGCTGCGTCGCCGCCCTGCCCTATATCGGCACGGTCCTGCTGCTGCCGCTGCACGTGTTCCTGCGCGCCTATTCGCTCTCTTTCCTCGGCCAGTTCGGCCGGGACTACGCGCCCCTGGCGCCGGCCCGAGAAACGCCGGTCCCCGCGGTACCCACCCAACCACCGCCCACCGGCACGTCGCGACCCTGAAGCCTGGGGCCCGGTCCTTCTCGCCGGACCGGGCCCCAGATTCCCTCAGGCGATCCCGGGGGACGTTGCGGTGGCCGCTCCCTCCTCCTGAGAGGCTCCCACCCCGTCGGCCCCGGCCACCGGCGGTCGGATCCACCCGTCGCCGCGGAATCGCCATTCGAGCACGACGGCCATGGCCACCACGTGGAGGAAAAGGGCCCACCAGGCCCCCTCCAGCCCCCAGAACAGGCTACCGACGATGGCCGCCGGAACGAAGAGGAGCCATGCGCTGCCGATGTTCACGACCATCGGGTATTTCGTATCCCCGGCCCCCCGCAGCGCCCCCGAAAGGACGTTGAAGAGGAGATCGAAGAACAGGCTCGCCACCACCACCATGAACAGGGGCCTGGCGAAGGGCCGCAGCCGGTCCACCTGATCCGCTTCGACGAAGAGGGCCATCAGGGCCTCCGGAAAGAGGCCGTAGATCAGGCCCAGCACCGCCGACAGCCCGAGACCGATGTGGAGAATCCGCCGGACCGCCCGACGGCCCTCCTCCGGCACGCCGGCACCGATCGATTGCCCCACCAGGGTCGTAGCGCCGACGCTCAGCGCGAAGCCCGCCATGAAGGCGACGCTCCACGCCTGGATGACGGCGTTCGTGGCGGCCATCTCGGCGTCCCCGATCCGGGCGACGATGGCGGTGAACACGGTGATGCCCCCCATTTCCATGAACACCTGCACCGCGATGGGCAGGCTGAGGGTGGTCAGACGCAGGAAGACCTTCGGCTCGAACCGCCAATTGCGGAGGAGGCCGTAGTCGGCGAAGGTCTGCCGACGGGCCAGGATCGTCGCATGGAGACCCAAGCCCACCAGCAGCTGGGCGATGGCGGTTCCCCAACCGGCCCCCACGACCCCGAGGGCCGGAAATCCGAGCTTGCCGAAGATCAGGAGGTAGTTGAGGCCGCAGTTCACCAGTGCCTGGGCGACGCCGCACCACATCGGAACCCGGGTCTCCCCGAGGCCGCGGTAGAAGTTGTCCCCCACCAGGTAGATGACGAAGCTGGCGCCCCCCAGGAGGCGAACGGACATGTAGGCGGACGTCAGCTCCCGGACCTCCGGAGAGGCTCCGGTGAGGCCCACGAGCCAGGGCACCGCCGGCACCATGGCCATGACGAAACCCGCCGCCAGCAGGCTGAGGTAAACCCCCTGCCAGAAGGCCACGGCCGCGTCTTCATGGCGCCGGGCTCCCACCGCCTGGGCCACGAGGGTATTGACCCCAGCCAGCAATCCCCAGAAGAAGCTGAGGATCCACCAGGAGAGAAAGTGGCCCAGGCCCACAGCCGCCAGGGCGGTGACGCCGAGGCGTCCCACCATGACCGTGTCGATGATCCCCATCGCGGTGAAGCTGAGCTGGGAGACCAGGACCGGCCAGGTGAGACGCAGGATGCGCCGATACGAGATGTCGAGTCGAGTTGATTCAGGCGAACTCATGATGTTGCTTTCCGATTCCGCCCGGATGCCGCCTGAAAACCAAAGAGCCCTGGGTCCTCAGGGGCCCAGGGCTCTTTTCCAAGTCGACCGGCTCGCTCTCGTCGCCGGCGATGATGAAAGATCGCTATATCCCAGGGCACTCCTTCCGTCCGTTCCACACGGTGTCCGCAAGACGGACCCGTGCAACGGCGGTGGTGTAAGGGTGGGGTGTAGCGATTGTCATCATGGAAGTCCTCGCGGAGGGCTGGACCGTACCAGAAGCCATGGGCCAGGGCAAACGGTTCATCTCCGCGATCGTCTCTACGCAGCAGGCTCGGCAGGGTTTCGACGCCGGGTGGATTTCGTGTCCATCGGTCGGCGAAGGCCCTTCCACAGCCGGTCCGTCGCGTCCCGGTCAGCGGGATCCGGTCGTCGCCAGGGCCGCCAAGGCCCGCCGATAACCCTCGGTGCTGCGCAGGGGCTCGAGCCACGGATCCCCCTCGATCTTCGCGAGGTCGGTGTACCCGTGGTCCACCGCCTCCCCGAGGGCCTCGAGGGCCCTCGACCGGTCTCCGGCCTTTACCTGGGCCCTCGCCAGTCGGTACCAGGCCCTCCCGTGCTCAGGGGCGATCTCCACCGCCACCTCCAGGCTGGCGGCGGCCTTCTTGTACTCGTCCTGGGCCCACAGCTCCTCGGGGAAGTAGTGCATCGCCTGGCCGAAGGCGAGGGCCAGGCGCCGCTGGGCCGAGCGGACGATCCTTGGGTCGTCGTCCCGCGACAGCTTCCCCAGGGGCTCGATCTGCAGGATACCCCGGGACTTCGCGTGGGTCAGGGGTAAGGGGGAGGCGTTGCGGGAGGTCACCACCCATTCCGCCAGGGCGCTGCGGTAGGCGTTCTCCTGGCGCACCAGGCGGCGGGCCAGCCGACGCCCCTGCTTGACCTCGGGGGATCTTTCGAGGGCCTCGATGGAAGCGGAGAGCGCCTCGGCCTCCAAAAGGCCGCTGTAGTCCTCGGTCATGGACCTGTAGAGGTCGAGGGCCGCCAGGGGCTCGGCGGCCTCCAGGGATTCGGCGCGCTCGCGGTCCGCGTCGTAGAGCTCGCGGATCAGCTCGGGATCCTTCGCCCGGCGGCCGGACCGCATGGCCTGGAGCTCCAGCCAGCCGACGGCCCGGCCCAGGGTCGCCTCCGGCGCCCACTGGTGTCCGCCGTCGAAGAACTCGAACCGGTGGGGGGCGTCGGCGACCCCGTCGAGGGCCGCATCCAGGTCCCGCATTTCGGTGTAGTTGTAGTCGAACCAGCCGGACGTCCCGAAATAGGCGAAACCGACCTCCGGCGGCGGCGCCTGCCGGTTCGGCAACGCACCCACCACGCCGATCACCCCGGCGGTATGGGGCCGCATCGCCATGCCGAAGGCCCAGGCCAGGCGGGAGGTGCCGGACATCCCCGTCAGGTAGACGCGGTCGCGGTCGAAGGGGAAACGGCGCTCGACATCTTCCACCAGCGCCGCCACCGCCGCCGGCGTTCCCTCCGAGCCTTCGTCACTGAGGGAATTCCAGGAGCTGGCGAGGATCCAGCCGTAGCGCTCCGCCGCCGGCCGGAAGCGTTCGAGGGTTTCCACCCCCCGCCCCGCCGCGTCGAGCACGAAGAGCACCGGCGCCGGCGGCCCCTTGCCGTAGCCGGGGGGGAGGTAGAGGGCATAGGAATAGTTGGGTTCGGCGGCGCAGTGGATCCGCTCGTTGACCGCCGCGACCTTCACTTCCTTGAGGGCAGGGGGATCCTCCGCCGCCGCGGGGATGGCGAGGGCGGTCGCCAACAGCCCCCAGGCCGTCACCGCCAGCCGAGCGTCCCGTGGGATGGAGGGTGTCGATCTCATCGCTCGACCCGCAGGCTTCCCATGGACCCCGACGCCGCCAGGGTCAACGTGGGGGCGTCTTCGGGCAGGTCGTCCGTGACGGTGCGATCCGTCCGGGCTTCCCCCATGGAGACCCGGGCCTCCGCCAGATCCAGGTGCACCCCCTCGGGCAGCCAGACCCGGCATTCCCCCATGCTGAAGTCCGCTTCGACCCGGGCGTCGCGGCGCCAGGCACCCTGGAGGTCGAGGAACATCTCCCCCATACTGTGCTGGACCTCGACCCGCTCCGGGCTCGCCTCGCCGAGGCCCCGGATCTCCACCTCACCCATGGAGCTCTTCACTTCGAATCTATCCATGGGGAAGGGAAGCGGCTCGCGGAACTCCACGAAATGGTCCCCCGCCTTGAGCTCGAGGTGAACCTCACGAACCCATAGGCCGCTGAGGTCGACCTTGGACTCCCCCATGGCGATGTTGCCGATGATGTCGATGGGGTGGCCCCGGGGGACGGTGATGGTGACCTCGTTGTGGGTGTTGTTGCCGCCGCCGAGCATGAGCCCGAAGAATCCGCCCTTGCTGCCGAAGGAAACTTCGTAGGTCCAGTGGCCGTCGTCCCCCGAGGTGAACTCCTCTTCGAGCTGGAACGAGCCGGCGTCGAAGTCGGCGTCGACCCGCAGGGGTTGGTCCGCCGGCCCCGGCACGATGTTGAAGTCCCCCATCGCCAGGTCGAGCACCAGGGTGCCGGTCGCTTCGGGGCTGGGGGCAGCGGCGAAGCCGTCACCAGGGGCCACTTCGACCGTGTCCGGACCGTCGGTGCCGGAGTAGGCCGGGGGGGTAGGGGCCGGTGGCAGAGCCCGCTCGGCCCTGCGCTGGGCGGGCTCGGGCTCGCGGTCCGAGGTGACTTGGAGGGCCCCGACCAGGAAGACGAGGCCGATGCCGATGGCCAACACCGACGCGCAGCCGATGCAGCCGTATTTGAAACAACCCATTCCGTTGCCGTCGCTCATGTCACGTCCTTCCGCGGCCCTCCATTGGGCCGACAGGGCTTACTACGGGGACCCTCCGGCGGCTGTTTCGCACCGGCCTCGATCGCTTCGAACGCCCTGGCCGGTTGAATCCTACCCTGGGGCTGTTCGGAGCGGAATCGGGGTGGAACAATAGGGGGTACTGACCCTTCCGCAAGGATCACGCGCCGGCCCCCTGGAGATTTGCCCTTGGCATTCGACACCAGCACGCCAGAAAGCGACGGCGGACCGGAGTTAGGCCCCGGCCCACCGGAGTCTGCGCCGGATCCGTGGAGCAGGCCGCCGGCCCCGCCGCTCTTCGACCTGGGCCCGTGGCGATGGGGAACGTTGGCGGCCGTGCTGGGGGCTCTCCTCGCGGTCACCGGGGCGGGTCTGGCGATGACCTACCGACCGACCCCGGGGGCGGCGGGCATCAGCCTTCTGGAGCTCCGCGACGTGGCGGGCCTCGGCTTCCTCCGCGACGTCCACTATTGGGCCGGCCACGGCCTGCTCATCGCCGCGTGGGTCCACGTGCTGCGGGTGTTCATGGTGGGCTCGTACCGCCGCATCCGCGGCTGGACGGCCACCGTCGTCCTGCTGGGAATCGCCACCGCCATGGCCGCCACCGGCTCCTCCCTGGCGGTGGACCCGGGCCCGGGAGGGGACGGGGCCCGGATGGTGAGGATCTGGGTGCTCCACTGCCTCGCCCTTCCGGCCCTCGCCGTCGCCACCGTCGCGTGGTGGTGGCGAAGCCGGCGTGGGGACCGACGATGATTCCGCTGTACCTGGTGGGCCTCGTTCTATTCCTACTGGCGGTGCGTTCTCGCCTCCCGTGGACGACGGCGGGGGGAGCGCTACTGCTCTTGGGGACCTCGGCCCTGGTGCTGCCGCGGTGGGAAGCCATCGCCCCCCTGCTGGCGGACCCGGAACGGCTCCCCGCCGCGGTGTTCCTGGCGCTGACAGCGGCCGTGGTGTGGTGGAGCGTCCACCGCGAACGGGGTCAGGGGCGTCCCCTCGAGCCCCGCTCCAGCGAGCCCGACGCGGCCCGGTGGGGGCCGGTGGCCGTGGGGGTGGCCGCCGTCTTCGCCGCCGCCTGGATCGGCGCTCCCCCCCCCACCCGCCCCGGGGACCGCCGACGGTCCTTGGTTCCTTGGGGGCCTCGA
>JBCDIS010000065.1:0-34401 GCA_038748685.1 Acidobacteriota bacterium
CGGAGAGGTCGAGCCGGCCGCTAAACAGGCTGGTTCGGGCATAGATCTCGTGCTGTTCGATGAATTCCGGCTCGAACGCCGCTGTCGCGACACCGGGAACCCCCTGCAGCGCGGCCGCCGCCGCCACGGGGGGGGCCACCAGCCACAGCGCTTTTCCCGCCAGGCTGCCGACCCTTGGACGCTCCCGTCGAGCCATGGTCAGGCCCGGGGCCGACGCTCGAGCACGATGCCGAGCCGCTGCATCCGCCGGTAGAGGGCCTGCCGGCTTAGCCCCAGACTCTCGGCGGCGTGGGCGACGACGCCGCCGCACTCGAGCAGGGTCCGTTCGATCCGCCGGCGCTCACGGTCGGCGTCCTCCGGGGCGCCGGCGGGGGATTGGGGTGGGGTGGCCCGCTGGGGAGGGTGTGCGCCCTGGGACGCGCCCTCCACCGGCGGAAGACCGAGATCCGCCGGCCCGAGGACGTCGCCGGCGGCCATCAGGGCTGCCCGCTGCATGGTGTTCTGCAGCTGCCTCACGTTGCCGGGCCAGGGATAGGTTTCGAGGTGCCGTTGCGCTTCGGGGCCCAGCCGGGGTGCGCGGGGGGCCGTGTCGATCCCTTGCAGAAAGGCCTCGGCCAGGGGCAAGATGTCCCGGGGGCGATCGCAAAGCGGCGGAATGCGCAGCTCGATGACGTTGAGGCGGAAGTACAGGTCTTCGCGGAACCGGCCGCGGGCGATGGCCGCCGGCAGGTCGGAGTTGGTCGCCGCCAGAACCCTCACGTCGACCTTTCGAGTTTGGGAGCTGCCCAGGCGTTCCATCTCACCGGTCTGCAGCACCCGCAGCAGCTTCATCTGGCCGGCGGCCGACAGGTTGCCGATCTCGTCGAGGAGGAGGGTGCCTCCGTCGGCGGCCTCGAACCGGCCGATTCGCCGCTTGTTGGCGCCGGTGAAGGCGCCGGCCTCGGTGCCGAAGAGCTCGGCTTCGATCAGGTCGTCGGGCAGGGCGCCGACGTTGACCCGCACGAACGGCCGGTCCCTGCGCGAGGAGTTCGCCTGGATCACCTCCGCCAGCTTCTCCTTGCCGGTGCCGTGGGCGCCGGTGATCAGCACCGGCACGTCGGCCCGGGCCACCCGTACGGCCAGGGCCACCAGCTCGTGCATGGCGGCGCTGCGGTAGATGAGGCCGCACAGGTCGTGCTGCTCGGAGAGCTTCCGGCGGCGCAGCTCCAAATTGCCCTTGAGCGCGTCGTTCTCAACCTGGAGCGACCGCAGCCGCAGCAGGTTCTGCACGCTGCGCAGGAGGCGTTCGTCGTTCCAGGGTTTCTCGAAGTAGTCCCCGGCTCCGCCTTTCATCAGCTCGACGGCCGCCTCCACCGAGCCCCACGCGGTGATCACCAGAATCGGCAGCTCGGGATCGAGGTCCTTGAGGCTGCGAAACAGGTCGGTGCCCTCCTGGCCGGAGGTCTTGCCCGGCGAGAAGTTCATGTCCTGGATGACGAGGCCGATATCGTCTCGATCGGCGACGGTCTCCAGAGCCCTGGCCGGATCGGCGACGGTGACCGAGTCGATGTCGTTGAGCTCCAGCAGCAGCGAGATGGCCTGGGCCACCCGCTGCTGGTCTTCGACGATCAGTACCCTGGTTCCCATCCCTCAATCGCCTCGCCCGGCCACCCCCCACGGCGCCGCCTGGCCGGGGGCCGAACGGGCGCGGCGTCGGCGGTGGAGATTTGCGGGCAGGGTGTTCAGCATGTTGCGGCTCGTTCAGGGTGCGATGGTATCAACCGCTGCGCCGGCCCGGATCACACCGTGCGGGTGGCCAGGGCCGGCGCCAGGGCCGAGGCCCTGCGGGCGGGGAACCAGGTCGCCAGCATCACGAGGACCCACAGGGAGGCCGCGCCGATCAGCGCCACCCCCGGGCCGAGGCGGGGGGCACCGGCACCGGACACCATGATCACGTTGAGCCCGAAGGCGGCCACCAGGCCGACGGCGAGGCCGACGAGGGTGATCAGCGTATTCTCGATCAGGAAGTGGGAGAGGATGGCGTCCTTCGTGGCCCCGAGGGCCCGCCGGGTGCCGATCTGCTTGGTTCGCTTGGCGACGGCGAAGGCGGTGACCCCGAAGATGCCTAGGCCGGTCACGAAGACCAGCAGGATCGCCACGCCGCTGAACAGGACCGCCAGGAGAACGTTCTGGAGAAAGCCGCCGGCCCGGATGTCGTCCATGGTCCGCACGGTCACGAGGCGCTCGGGCTGCACCTTCAGGAAGGTGGCGTCGAGATCTCTGAAGACGTCGTCGTAGGCCCCGGGCTCTGCACGGACCAGGTACTGGGCCCGCTGGGCCGAGGACGGCCGCCCCGGGAAAAACATAATCCGCGTTTCCATGGGGCCGCCGCCGTAGGGGGTGAACATCGGGCTGACGATGCCGACGATGACATCGGGGAATTCCGCGCTGCCCGTGTCGATGGTCTGTCCGAGGGCATCCCCGTCCGGAAAGAGGGCGTCGGCGAGCTCCTGGGTCACCATGACATTCAAGGACTGCGCCCCCTGGCCGACCGGAAGATCGGCGTCCGTCAGGCGTCGTCCGGCCACCAGGTCTAGGCCCAGGGTTTCCAAGAAGCCCGGGGTCGCCGAATACTGGGGCGCCCGCACCAGCTGGGAGTCGTCGCCCCCCAGGGGTCGGGCCTGCAGGGCGCTGCCGCCGCCGATCAGGGGAAAGTTGCTGATCGGGGTCACCGCCACCACTCCCGGCAGGGCGCGGATCGCTTCGAGATCCTGATCGACGGTTTGTCTCCGAAACTCGGCGTCCGTGAAGGAAGCGCCGTACGGTCGCAGGACCACCGCGATCAGCTCGTCCTCGACGATGCCGGTCGGCCGACGGATGGTTTCGAGCTGCTGGAGGATGAGCAGCGAACAGTTGAGCACCACCGCCACGGTGACGGCGATCTCCACGGCCAGGAGGAAGACCCGAATCTTGTTGCGCATCATGGCGCGCAGGATGGGGCCGACGTTCTTGAATCCTTGAAGCATGGTGCTCTCCTCACTGAAGCTTCAGCTGTAGGGCGGGGGCGATGCGGCAGGCCCGCCAGGCGGGGTAGAGGCCTGAGACGAGGCCGGCGAGCAGCGCCAGACCCACGGCCATGGCGAGGGTGAAGAGGTCCAGCCGGAAGAGCTCTGGCCGGATGATGAAGTCCGGCGCCCCCCAGTCCACCACCCTGAGGATGACCCCCGCCAGCAGGGCCCCCAGCAGGCCGCCGACGGACGCCACCAGCTGGCATTCCACCAGTCGCTGCACGAAGATCGACCGTTTCGACGCGCCCACCGCCCGGTGGACGCCGAGGACCCCGGACTGCGCCAGGAACTTGGCCAGCAGCAGGCCGGTGAGGTTCAGACAGCACACCAGCAGGAAGAGCATCGAGACCAGCACCAGGGCATCGACCCCCGGCGGGTTGACCTGGCGGATGGCCAGCCACTCCATGACCGGCGACACCCGGTTGTTGAGGTCCCGGGGGAAACGACCCAGCTCCTTTTGCGTCAGCGCGTACCGGTCCACGGCCTGGTGGTACTGCCCCCGATCCGCCGGGTCGAGCTCGACCCAGAATTGGATCCAGGTCATCTCCGTGCCCATGAAGAACACCTCGGGGTCATCCCGGGGGACGTTGGGGCCCCAATTGTCGTTGTCGCCGACCCGCGACAGCGCGAGGGCCTGGTCTTTGATGAAGTCGAAGGGCAGGAAGACGTCCCGGGGTCTGCCGAAGGCGTTGTTGATGATGTCGTAGTACTGGGGCGTCGGCTGCCACGGGGCCAGCACGCCGAGCACGGTGAAGCTCTGTTCGCCGAGGCGAACTTTCCGTCCGACGCTGTCGCCGCCGCCGAACAGCCTCTGATTCCCTTCGTAGCTGAGCACCGCCACCTGCTCGAGGCTCAGGTCCACGTCGCGGCTCCAGCCGCCCCCGTGGGCGAACGGGGCCTGGAACATCGAGAAGAAGTCGGCGTGGCAGAGTCGAACCCCCGCCTGGAAGGGCTGGGCCTCCCGGCCCTCGGGAAAAGCGAAGATGGTGGCCGAGGCGACCCCGGTGGACGGGACCTCCGGGTCCATCCCCCGCAGCCCGATCATGTCGCGATAGGCGATGTGCTTCGGCGGTTCCCCGGCGGGGCCGAAGAAGTCGCTGTTGGCGTCCCAGCTTTCAACCCGCACGTTGAACAGGCGGTCGCTCTTTTCGGGAACGGGGTCCTGGGCGAAGACGTGGCGGATCGACAGGCTGGCGGTGGGCACGGCGATTCCGAGGGCGATGGCCAGCAGGGTGACGGCGGTCAGACCGGGGGTGGCCCGCAGGCTCTTGACGGCGAGTCGTAGGTAGTAGAGAAACATGACGCCCTCAGCGCGCCGCCGCGGCGGAGGAGAGTTGGGTCACGTTCAGGGTCGGCAGGGACTCCTCCCGGATGTCGATCAAACGGCCGTCCATCAGGTGGACTTGGCGATGGGCCTGGGCCGCGCAGCCCGGATCGTGGGTGACCATCAGGATGGTGGTGCCGGCGGAATTCACCCCCTGCAGGAGCTCCATGATCTCGTGGGCGGTGGCGGAGTCCAGGTTGCCGGTCGGCTCGTCGGCGAGGATCAGCTTCGGATCCCCGGCCAGGGCTCGGGCGATCGCCACCCGCTGCTGTTGACCCCCCGACAGCTGTGACGGCAGATGGCGGGCGCGCCCGGCGAGCCCCACCTCTTCGAGGCCTTTCTCGATGCGCCGCCGCCGCTCCTTCGCGGGCAGTCCGCGGTAGCGCAGGGGCACGTCGACGTTGTCGAACACGTCGAGGTCGGGAATCAGGTTGAAGCCCTGGAACACGAAGCCGATCTTGGCGTTGCGGATCGCCGACTGTTCGACGTCCCCCAGGCGGGAGACGTCGTGGCCGTCCAGCAGGTAGCGGCCGTCGTCGAACGAGTCGAGCAGCCCGGTGACGTTGAGGAAGGTGGTCTTGCCCGAGCCCGACGGGCCGCTGACGGCGACGAACTCACCGGCTTCGACGGTGAGGCTCAGGTGGTCGAGGGCGCGGGTCTGCACCATATCGGTTCGGTAGGTCTTGACGACGTCTATCATTTCGAGCATCGGGTTCTCCCGTGGGTCTTCATGGTCAAGGCTCGGGGTCAATCACGCAGAAGCAGGGCGGCGGCGCCTTGGTACCGGCTGAGGTCGGAAAGCACGATCTCGTCGCCTTCCGTCAGCCCGTCCAGGATCTCCACCTCGTTGACGCTGACCGCGCCGAGGGTCACATCGAGCAGGCGGACGACGCCGTCCGCTCCCACCGCGTAGACCTGCCTGCCGGACAGGGATTCGAAGAACGGACCCCGCTGCACTTTGAGAGTGTCGCCGCGGTAGTCGAGGATCAGGCGGGTGGCCAGCCGCTGGTTCTGACGCAGCCCCGGCGGCGTTCCGGCCCCGAAGGCCACCCGGCCCTCCACCTGGCCCCCCCGGACCTCCGGCGCGATGCGCACCAGGGTGCCGTGGTGAGGCATATCCCCGATCTGGATCGCGGCCTGCACGCCGGGGCCGAGGTCATCGGCGTAGGACTCGGGGATCGACACTTCGACTTCGAGCTCGCCGAGGTCCACGACCCCGAGGATCGCCTGTCCCTCCAGTACGGCGTCGCGGTCCTCCACTTCGAGGGCCGCCAGCAGGCCGTCGAAGGGCGCGCGGATCTCCAGCTCGGCGACCCGACGTTCGACGTCGCGGACCAAAAGGCCTTGGCGCTCCAGTCGAGAGCGGGCGTCCCGTAGCTCGAAGGACACCATCTCCCGTTCCAGGTCCAGGTTGTTCTTCGCCTGGTCGAGCTCGAGGCGACGCATCACCAGGCCGTCGCGGGCCTGCTCCAGGTCGATCTCGTTGAGCAGTCCCTCCCGCGTCAGGGTCTCGCTGCGTTCAAGGGAGCGCTCCGCGGCGGCGGTCTGGACCTCCAGCAGGTCGACCCGCTGCCGGTTCTGCAGCGCTTGGCGTCGAGCCACCAGTTCCAGGCGGGAGTAGTCGGAACGCAGGGCCTCCAGGGTCGCGCGCTCCTGCTGCAATTGGCTCCGGAGCTCCGGGCTGTCGACGGTGGCCAGGACGTCGCCGCCGTTGACCCGTTCCCCCTCCCGGGATTCGAGGGTCACCACGCCGTCCGACGGGCTGAAAAGGGTCGAACGGGACGCCGCCACCACCCGTCCCTGGACCGCCACGTCGTGAACCAGCTCGCCGCGGGTGACCACCGCGAAGCGCAGCCGCGAGCGCTGCACCGAGTCCTCCGCCGCCGTCCACCGTTGGATCGCCGGCCAGATCCACCAAATCGCCAGCAGTGCGGCCAGCGTCGCCAGCCACCACCAACGGTGGCGGCGCTTCGGCTCGATCGTTTCGTCCATCTGTGCTGTGTCGCGAATCATCAGGGCTCTCCTGCCCGCTCCCTAGAGCAACCGCCGTGCCACCCCCGCAGGGTGCCGGAATCCCTGGATTTCGTGGGTTTCCAGGGCGAGTGTCCGCCCTGGGTGTCCGCCGGAGGGTTCCTCCCGGACACGTGTCCGCCCCCTGGCGGACACTCCGGACAAGTGGGGCGGCCCCAGGGGGGCGGTTCCGGACGGCGTAACGGGGATGTGTCCCAAGGTCCGGTAGGGGAGAAGGCACTCCGCCTTCAGCCGGTGGGCCATGGAAGCCCGCCTTTTGAACTCACCCTTTTCGATTCACCGGGCGCCGGCGCGCCCCCCCCAGGGAGGTTTCCATGCTGCAAGGAACGACGATCGAGGGCACCGTGGTGAGGGTCGTCGATGGTGACACCGTCCGCGTGTCGTCCGCCGACCTGGAGGACGAGGAGTCCCTGCGGATCCTCGCCCTCGACACGGAGGAATCGAATGCCGGCGGCAGCAAGCCGGTGACACCCTTTGGCCATAGGGCGAAAGAGCGGGCCCAGGAGTTCTTCGCGCCGGGGGATGCTGTGGTTCTCGAGTTTCCCGGCCGGGAGCCGGTGGACGTGGCGATCCAGCGCTACCGCGGCAACTTCGGGCGCCTGCTGGTCTACCTGCACAAAGACGGGGTGGACTTCCAAGAGACGATGATTCGCGAGGGATTCAGCCCCTACTTCTGCAAGTACGGCAACGCCGTCTTCCACCACGACGCCTACCGCGCTGCGGAACGGGAGGCGCAGGCGTCGCGGCTGGGGGTGTGGGATCAGATCGCGGTCAACGGATCGGAGATTCGGAACTATGCGGCCCTCGGCACGTGGTGGCAACTGCGTGCGAGGCTGATCGACGATTTCCGGGCCCTGCGGCCGCACGAAGTCGATCTGCTCGACTCCCGTCTGGACTTCGCTGAGATCTCCCGGCGAGCCCAGACCGGCGATACCGTCACCGTCTTCACCGCCCTCGAACGGGTCAGGCGTATTGGCCAGCGCCACGCCCTGGTGCGCATCGGCTCGCTGCAGCAGCCCTTCGCCCTGTTCATCCGCGACATCGAGGCGAACCCCGAGAGTCAGCGGATCGTCAAGCTGCTCGAAACCCGCTACATCTCCGCCGGCGAAGATCACCCCCGACGGAGCTATGCCTATGTGAGGGGGGCCCTGAGACTCTTCAACGGCACCCCGGAGATCGAGCTGACGTCGATCGATCAGATCAGCGACGACTTTCCAGGTAGCTAGCCGTCTTCCACTATGGCGGCCGATGCGGTGGAGCCCTCCCCTCAAAGGACGGGTTCTTTCCGCACCTTTGTAAGGGAGCCTCCATGGGCGTCGGCTTCGTCGATGCGGGCGCTTCCGAGGATAGAAGCACGCCATAGGGGTAAGATCGGCCCATGATGCCTGAAACCACGAGTCGCTTCGTGGACGTCGACGGCCTGCGGCTTCACTATCTGGAGGCCGGGCAGGGGGATCCCGTGCTCCTTTTGCACGGCTGGCCGACGTCGTCCTTCCTCTGGCGCCGGGTGATCCCGCCCATCGCCGCCGGCCACCGAGCCATCGCCCTCGACCTTCCGGGCTTCGGCCGCTCCGACAAACCCCTCGACGTCAGCTACAGCTTTCGTTTCTTCGATCGCGTACTGAGCGGTTTCGTCGCGGCCCTGTCGATAGAGAAGGTCAGCTTGGCGGTGCACGACCTGGGGGGGCCGATAGGCCTCTATTGGGGTAGCCGAAACACCGAGCGGCTCAACAAGCTGATCTTGCTCAACACCCTCGTCTACCCTCAGGTTTCCTGGGCCGTGGCGCTCTTCGTGGCATCGATCAAGCTGCCGGTCCTACGATCCGTCATGTCCAGTCCGTGGGGCCTACGTCAGGCCCTGCGGATCGGCGTGGCGCAGTCCCGTCGCCTGGCGGATGATGCTTTCGATGGAATTCAAGAGCCTTTCCAAACCTCGGCCGATCGCAAAGCCCTGCTGGCCGCGGGCTGCAATCTCAGCCCCAAGGGTATGGTTGAAATCGTCCGCTGGCTGCCGACCCTGCAGGTCCCCGTACGCGGAATCTACGGCGCACGGGACCGCATCTTGCCGGATATCGCCAAGACCATGGGGCGCCTCCAGGCCGATGTTCCCCACGCCGAAATCACCTCCCTCGACGACTGCGGCCACTTCCTGCAGGAGGAGCGCCCGGACGAGATCGGTCGGATGATGGCGGAGTTTCTGGGCCGTCCGTAGGATCGGGCCCAGTATCGAGTCGCGGGTTCCCAGCGCTGCCCGGGTGGGCATCACCTTCCGGGCACCCGTGTCCATGGACATCAAGATCTCTTCACCATGTCAACAGACACCGTTTGACATGTTTTTCGGTCCTAAATTGGGGCGAAACGGCGGGCACACTTCCTGCAATTAGGGGGTTCACACCACACAACGATGCACCGGAGGCTTTCTCCGGTCGCGTCCCCCCTAACGTAAGGAGAAGAGGATGACCCCGAAGATCTCGCTCGCCGCCCTGCTCGCCGCCGTCCTGATGTGTTTCCCGGCCACCGCGTTCGGCCAATGGACCGGCGCCGACTTCGGCCTGGATCCCCAGAGCACAGAGGCCGGCTTCGTCGACGTCAGCAACCCCCAGTCCACTCCGAACATCCAACAGATGGCCATGACCCTGCCGAAGAAGAATGGCAGCTTCACCGCGACCCTCTCGACCGCCAGCGTTTCGGGGTTGGAATTCCGCAACCGATCCGCGGTGACCGGCGGCGACGTTCCCCTTCTGCTCGGTGACCTGGTGGGCACCCGCAACGCCGGGGGCGGCCAGATGAGTCTCGTGCTGAGCGGCTTGGACGACGGCTGGTACCAGTTCGAGTCGTGGCACAACGACTCCGACGGCGGTGGCCCCGGCTTTTCGCAGAACAGCACGATCGGCATCTCGCTGAACGGATCCGTGCAGGTGTCGAACCTGGTGACCACCAACACGACGGATGGAACGGCGGCGGCGAAGGGGACGTTCCTGTTCCAGATCTTGAGTGGCTCCACCGCCAGCATCGACTTCACCCACGTGTCCTATGATCCGGCGCTTCCCCAGATGGTCCCGTTGAGCGGTTTCGCCGTCTCCCGTCTTGACTATTGGGCGGATGCCTCCGGCGGTACGATCCCCGCGGGGTCCTTTGTCGGGGGTATCTCCGCCGGCGGCGACGACATCTCGATCTGCCGGGTGATGCACAGCGGTGAGCTGCGGCCCGGGAGGATCGATAGCCACTCCGGAAGCCCCGGTTGCCACATCAGCCTCCGAAACCAGCCCCACAACTACAACGGCTCCTACGAAGTGCTCCAAGCTCCCGCGGCGACGTGGCAAGCGTGGACCGGCTCGGCCCCGGCGAGCGCGATCGTCGCGACCGTGAAGCAGTCCGGGAATCAGATCCTCATCTGCCAGGCCCCCAACCCCAACGCGCCGTCGACCCTGATTCCCGGCAAGTTGAATCCCCAGGGCATTTGCAAGATCATCTACGGGATCACCGCCACCAACCCTGGAACTGTCAAGGCTTACAGCAGCGGATTCAACGTTCTGGTCCAAAACTGAGCCGCCGGCTTGAAGGTCGAAACGCCGCCCGATGTGAGGGCGGCGTTCATTGCGTCCGGTTGGGCTGACACCTCAGACGTCGCCCAGCGCCATGCCCCTGACAAGACGGAGGAAAGAGAAGCCGATGCCCATCCGAACCGCCCTATCGATGCTCTCGATCTTCATGCTGCTGGCCGCGGCGGTGCATGCCGCCGGTCCGGACACCAGCCTCTGTACCCAACGATCCACGCTGCACCTCGTCCAGGGGAGCTGCGGGTCCTGTGTCTGGCAGGGCACGACCTACAGCTGTGAGACCTGCTCGGCGCCGAAGGTCAAAGAAGGCAGCGCGTCGATCGACATCACGAGCTGCGCATCGTGCGACCTCGCGGTCGCCTCGGGCCCCACCGGCGATGCAGCCCTCTACTGTGCGGAGCTCAAGGTCGGCTTCACGATGAAGAACCGGCTGAGGGATCCATCGAAAGCGACGATCGCCAACACGATTCAGCACAAGATCAAGACCCTCGTTCCGCTGGAGTACACCTTCGAGATTGGTGACGAGCGCTACCGAAGCGACCAGGTCACCTCGGGCGAAGGCCAGAAGATCACCTACTTCCTGGGGGAGGCCTTCCGATCCGCCGGCTATCGATTCAAGGGCATCGTCCTGCTCTGGAAGCCGCCGGGGGCAGAAGGACCGGCGGCGTCGACCTGCCACAACGGACACACCATCACCCTGACCGACGAAGGGGCGAAGGCCGGCGGCTACGTGTTCCTTTTCGAGCTGACCAACGACAACGACACCGGCGACCGCGCCGGGACCGTCTATCGCAGCCCGGACCCGACCCTCTACAACCCGCCGGATACCTCCCCCGGCGGCTGAGGTTCGGCTCCGTCGAGGAGGGCCACGAAGCGGGGGTCGGATCGCAGGGCGTCGAACCAGGGGAAGGTAAACCACCGGGCGTCGATCCCCGCCGCCCTCGCCCTCTCGGCGCTGACGATCGCCGAGGTCGTCTCCCCGGCGAGGGCGAAGACCGTCGCCACCTCGACCGCGACCTGCGGATTGTCCCCCGCCAACCGCAGGGCTTCCTGGGCCGCGGCGACCGCGGCACTCGCCTCGCCGAGATGGGCCAGGGCCTGTCCGCGGACGGTCCAGTCTTGCCACGTCGGCTCGGAGTCGGAGCTCTCCAGGATTTGCAGGACCGAACGGTAGCCCGCCTCGGCGGCCCCATGATGCCCCAGGACGAGTCGGGTCTGGGCCAGGTTGAGCAGCAGTCCGGGAAAGTTCGGCGCCAGACCCACGGCGTGCTCCAGTGCGTCTTCCGCATCGGCCCAGCGTCCCAGCAGCATGTGGGCGACGCCGAGGTTCATCCAAACGCCGAGGTCTTCGGAGCCCTCGGCCAGGTCGCCGAAGAGCTCAGCGGCCCGCGTCGGGCTGCCGGCCAGCAGCTCGATGTTGGCGAGGGTCAGCTGGACGTCGAGATCTCCGGGTTTCAGCGCGAGGATCTCCTCGAAGCGCTCGGCCGCCCGCCGGAGATGGCCGCGACGGTACTCCATCATGCCGAGGTATCGCTTCATTTCGACGGAGGGCAACAGGCTCTCGGCGTTGCGCATCGCGGCCAAGGCCGTTTCGACCTGCCCCGCCCGTTCAGCCATGAGCGATTCGAGGGCCAAGACCCTGGGATGACCGCCGATCAACCCGCGCAGCGCTTTGATGGCCGAGGCCATACGCTCGTTGGCACCGGATTGGCGGGCGAAATCGGCCAGCGCGATCAAGGGGAGCGGGTTGCGGGGCGCCAGGTCGTGGGCCTGTCCGTAGGCCGTGATCGCCCGGTCGTGGAAGGCGGGGTCCCGGGTATCGAGGAAGCGCCGGGCCATGAGCCGCCCTTCGAGCAGATAGGCGTCCATGAACGTCGGCGACGACCGCTGGATCTCGCGAAGACGCTCGACGGACTCCTCAGAAGACCCGGCCGCCAGCTGATCCCGGGCTGAGGCGGCGATCTCCAGGTACGCCCCGTAGTCGTCGATCGCCACGGCCAGCTTGTCGGAGCCGGGCAGGCCGCGTCGCTCGGCGTAGCCGCGGCGAAACGTCTGATCGACGGCGTTGTGCAACTCGAGCAGGTCGTCGGCGCGGCTGGGGATCGTCAAGCTCCACAGCAGCTCGCCGCTGGCGGCGATCCGCCGAAGCTGGATCTGGCAGAGCCGTTCCGCGCAGTCGAAGCGGCTGCTCACCACTTCGTCGACGGCGAGCGAGCGGGCCGCTTCGGAGGCCGTGCCGGCTAGCCCATGGGATTCCTGGGACGGGGTCAAGGAGATCCCTTGGAGGAGCGTCAAGCGCCGTTCGAGGGCCCCCTGGATAGCGCTGGCCACCAAAGCCGGCCTCACCGAATCGTCGACGGAACCGGCGACGGGGGCCAGGACCGCGACGTCGAGGGGCGCCGCCTGTCCGGCCCACCAGGACCAGGCCAGCCCCGAGATCGCCAGCAGGGCGATCCCCAAGATGGCCCCACGCCACCGCGCGGACCGCCGCACTGGACCGGTTGTCGGAGCTAGCGCCGGAGCCGTCGGAGAGGTGACCGGGTCTGGCACCGCCCGCGACCTGTCGGTCCAGGCGAAGCCGTCGGTCGATCCATTGTCGGCGAGGGTTTCCGCCGAGGCGGCGCCGGGGTCCTCCAGCGGCCCTTTCCGCGGCAGCACGGCGAATCGCTCGGTTTCGGAATCGCCCGGTTCGACGCTGGAGAGGATCCTGGTGAGGCTCGCCTCGACGTCCAGGGCGCTCTCGACGCGCCGTTCCGGTTCCTTTTCCAGCATCCGTTGGACCAACTCCGCGACCGCCGGTGGCAGGTCCGGGACGTGGTCGGTGAGGGGCGCTTCTCGTACCGTGCAGATTCGTGTCAGCGTTTCGACGGCGGTGGCGCCGCGAAACGGCGATACGCCGGAGAGCATCTCGTAGAGCACCACGCCGAGGCTGAAAAGGTCCGAACGCGCGTCGAGCCGGTAGCCCGACGCCTGTTCCGGCGACATGTATCGCACCGTGCCGAGGATCTGACCCTTCTCGGAGACGGTCTCCGTGAGGGTGACGCCGTCGAGGGACTCGACGCGCTTGGCGAGGCCGAAGTCGAGCAGCTTCACGCGGCCCCCCGGCGGCAGGACCATGACGTTGTCGGGCTTCAGATCGCGGTGGACGATGCCTTCGCCGTCGACGGCGACGAGACCCGCCGCGAGATCGCGGGCGATTTCGAGGGCCCGGCGCCGCGGTACGACGTCTTCGCGCAGCACCTGACGGAGGGACCGACCTTCGAGGAGTTCCATCACCAACCAGTCGCCGTCGTCGGTCTCGATCCAATCGTAGACCTCGACGATGGCCGGGTGGCGCACCCGGGCCAGCGCCCGCGCCTCGCGGTGAAATCGCTGCCGCATCGCCGCCGTATCCCTGTTTGGCTCGACGCGGAGACACTTGAGGGCCACCGGCCGATCGAGTCGGTCATCGTGACCGCGGTAGACCTCGCCCATGCCGCCCCGACCGAGCCGGCCGTCGACGCGGTACGGACCGATGCTCGGGGGCAGCGCACCGGACCCCCGGCGGGGTGTCGCTTCGGATTCCAGGTCGTCGTTCCGAACCAACGGACATCTCCGCGGCAAGTGGCGTCGAGACGCCCGATACAAGCGAGACGAAGCGTTCAGATCTTAGCAGCGGGGCCGGTCACAGCCCGAGGTCGAGACCCAGGGCTCTGACCTGACGCTTCAGGGCGTACACCGAAACTTCGAGGGCTCTGGCCATCTGGACCCAATCGGCACCGGTGGCGGCGGCGGCTTCAAGGACTTCGTCCGCTCTGAGCTCCGAAGCCTTCCGGACTTGGGGTGTCGCCTCCACCAGCAAGTAGAGCGAGGCTCTGGAAATGCCGAGGGCCTCGGCGCTCGCCTTCAGCTGGAAGTCGTGCTCGCGCAGGACCGTGAGCAGCTCCCCGGGCGTCACGTCCGCCGGCTTGCGATACGCCGGCCTCCATCCGTGGCGGGGTTCGGGATTGGGAGAGGAGGGAGCAGGTTCCGGCTCCGCCGCCACCGCGGCCTGCGGGGCCTCTGACAACAGGGTGTCCAGCTGCGGCTCGGTGCCGGTGGCATAAGCGATCGCCATGCGGCGGGCGACGTTCCGCAACTGGCGGATGTTGCCACGCCAGTCGAGGACGGCCAGTCGAGCGACCAGCCCGGCCCGCGGCCAAGGTCGACGGTCTTCGCCCTCTGGCCATGGAGTCTCCAAACGTTCCAATTCGAGCCGCAAAAAGTGCCGGAGCAGACGCCCGAAGTCGCCGCGTCTGGCCCGCAGCGGCGGTACGTTTATCTCGAAGCCAGCCAAGCGGTGCAGCAAGGGCGTCCGGAACTGCCCACCCGCCACCTTGGACTCGAGATCGGCGTCGGTCGCCGCGATCAGCCGTACGTCCACCCGGCGCGGCGACGAGCCACCGACGCTTTGGACTTCGCCGCTCTCCAGGGCGCGCAGGAGCAAGGGCTGCACGGGGTCGGGGGTTTCGCCGATCTCGTCCAGAAAGAGCGTGCCCCCGGCGGCGCGGTCGAAGAAACCCGGCTTGCGGCTCTCGGCGCCGGTGTAGGCGCCCTTGGCGGCGCCGAAGAACTCGGCCGCGGCCAGGGAGTCCGGTACGGCCGCCATGTTGACCGCAAGGTAGGGCTGGGTCGAGCGCGCGCCGGCGTCGTGGATGGCCCGGGCCACGAGCTCTTTACCGGTGCCGGATTCTCCGCGGATCAGAACCGGGACGTCGAGGCGGGCGGCGATACGGATTTCGTCCCGCAGGCGGCGTGCCTCCATCGACTCGCCGACCATGCCGAAGTCCTCGCCCTGTTCGAAGCCCGGGGAATCGAGGTGGAGCAGCAGGGCCACCCGCCTGCCCAAGGTCAGGCCGACACCCTTCTCCAGGGCTTGCCGGGGGATCTCGAGGCTCTCGGTCAGGCGCGCGCCGTCGACCTTGACGGGGGTCGAGCTATCGCCGCGGACAAGTCGCGCGCCGCCGCCGCCCATGCTCTGGAGCTGGATGGGCCTGCGGCTGAGGTAAGGGTCGTCCAAGGGTCTAGCCCGGCGCGACCCCTTGGACACGAACCTCGGTGTCCCCCGACCGAGCTTCACCGAACCCCCGCTGCCGAGCTCGGGCAGCGCGGCCTTCTCGCCGATCCGCGACGCCTCTGGATGCGCGAGGACCGTGAGGACCACCATCTGCAGGTTGGCCCGGGGCAGGCCGTCGGACGACTCGGTGATCTGGGTTTCCGGGGTCGCTCCTGCGGCGGCTTCGAACTCCGTGCTCGGGGGCTCGTCCATGGTGCGATTCTGACAGGTTCAGACAGATCGCCTTCGGCTGAATCGACACGACGGGGACTGAGGCCGCTGTCGCCCGCCGGCTCAGGGGAAAACGCTCGACCAGGCTTCCAGGGTGCCGGACTCGAAGCCGTCGTCGAAGAGGAATTCCGACGCGACGAAGCCCCGACGGATACCCGCCGCGTCCGTCCATTCGCCGGTCATCTCACCCTCCCCGTTGATGCCGGTGGCCACGGTGCCGGTGCTGCCGGGTACGTCGAAGGGTAGGAACTGGACAAGGGGCGCCGTGATCAGGAAACCGTGGGGGACGCCGCTGCTGTCGAAGTAGGTGCCGACGATCTCACCTGCGTCGTTGATGTCGCCGAGCAGGGTCTCCACCGCGCCGGGGTAGTCGAAGGTGGTGAAGATGCCGTCGGGGTCCCTGGTGAAGGCGTGGCGCAGGCCGGAGTTGTCCTCCCAGAATCCGACGATCTCGCCGTGGTTGTTGATGCCCCTGGCCCGCGAGGCCCGCGCCAGGGGGACGTCGATCGTGGTGAAGCTGCCGCCGGTGCGCACGAAGGCGTGGCGGACACCGTCGAGGTTTTCGTATTCGCCGACCACATCCCCCAGGTCGTTGATGCCGCGGATGACGGTCTGATCGGCTCCGGGGTATTCGACCCAGGTGTAGGTCGAGCCGTCGAACTCGAATCCGTCTGTACCGCTTGCTCGCTGCGCGGACCCGACGACGACGCCGGCTGCGTTGAGGTCAAAGGCCCGGCGGTCGGCGAGGGAGGTGGGTGGATCGATGATGGTGATCTGACGGAAGCAGCGCTGGATGGCGCGGGCGGTGGAGAAGTCGGCCGGGTCGGTCTGGAAGTAGCCGACCTGGCAGTCGCCGTCGTCGAGCCCGCGGCCGCCGGTGATCGGCGCGCCGTCGACCTCGAAGATCTCGAATTCGTAGGCGGCCACCGGCCCCATCGCCAAAGCGAGGGATAGTGCGAGGGACAGCGCCAAGGAAAGGGATCGGCGGTTGGACCGGCACGTGCGGCTGCTCGGATTCTGGGTTCCATGGCTCGCGGTCTTCATCCATCGACCGTACCATCAAAGGAATCCGCCGAGGGGCGGCCAGGTCGGCGGGCAGCTGCCCTTGGCGGCATCGGGGCACCGCGGGCCGAGCCGAAGGGCTCGATGCCGGTATCGCCGGGATGGATCTCGGTTAGGATCCGGGAAGTTCCTCGCCCCGCCGTTGCGCCTCTCCGGCGGCCCTCGATGCTCCAACCCAGGGAACGAAACCCCCTTGACCGATCCCGTCCAGCCCCCGGTACCCGACGAGGACGTCACGGGGCTCCTGCGCCGCTGGTCGGACGGCGACGCGGCGGCCCTGGACCGGTTGACGCCGCTGGTCTACGCCGAGCTGCGCCGGATCGCCAGCGCTTCCCTGCGCAAGGAATCCCCCGCCCAGTCCTTGGAGACCACCGGGCTGGTCCACGAGGCCTTCGTGCGCCTGCTCAGGTCCGACATCGACTGGCGTAGCCGACAGCACTTCTTCGCCCTCTCGGCGCGGCTGATTCGGCGCATCCTGGTGGACTTCGCCCGCGAGCGGAAGAGCCACAAGCGGGGCCACGGCTTCCCCCATGTGGCCCTGGCGGAGGTCGACGAGATCGCCGATGAACAGCAGCCCGATCTTCTCGCTCTGGACGAAGCCCTGACCGCCCTCGCCCGTTTCGACGAGCGCAAGGCCAGGGTCGTCGAGCTGCGGTTCTTCGGCGGGATGACCATCGAAGAGACCGCCGAGGTCCTCGGCATCTCCCACGCCACGGTCGAGCGGGACTTCCGCGCCGCCAAAGCGTGGCTCGCGGCCGAGATTCGGCAGCTGAACCCGTAGGCCCATGGATTCCGGTCGCTGGCGGGAGATCGAGGATGCGTTCCACCGGGCGAGCTCCTTGCCGCGTGAGGAGCAGGCCGAGTTTCTTGAAGCGCTCCGCCGCCGAGCCCCGGACATCGCCCGCCACGTCGAGCCGATGCTGGCGATGGACGGGCCGTCCAGCGCCCAGCTCGGGGGGATTTTGGACACCGCCATCTGGGACACCCTAGAGCAGCTGCCGAAGGCCATCGGTCCCTACGAGATCGTCAGCCGAATCGGCTCCGGCGGTTTCAGCTCGGTTTATCTGGCCCGCAACCGTGGCGGATCGACCCCCACGGTTGCGGTCAAGGTCCTGCGGCGCGGTCTGTCCTCCCCTGATTCCCACGGGCGCCTGCGTCAAGAGGGCGAGATCCTCGCCCGTCTCCACCACCCCAACATCGCCCGTCTACTCGACTATGGCTCCAGCCCTCGCGGCGAGCCCTACTTCGTCATGGAGTTCATCGACGGGGAACCCATCGACGTCTATTGCGATCGCCGGCGGCTGTCCGTGGAACAGCGGCTGCGTCTATTCCGCGCCGTCTGTTCGGCCGTTGACTACGCCCACCAGAACCTGGTGATCCACCGCGACATCAAGCCCAGCAACCTGCTGGTCACCGCCGACGGCGTCCCAAAGCTCCTCGACTTCGGGATCGCCAAGCTCCTGGACCCGGCCGCCCTGCGGGTCGATCACGTGGAGACGTCCACCGGCGGCGGTCTGATGACCCCGGACTTCGCCAGCCCAGAGCAGGTGCGGGAAGAGCCCCTGACCACGGCGACCGACGTCTACTCCCTCGGCGTTCTGCTCTACCGCCTGGTGGCGGGGCGCGCCCCGTATCGGTTCCCCAGCCGCTCGCCGCGGGCCATCGAGAAGACCGTGTCGACGGTCGAGCCGCCGGCCCCCAGCCAGGCGGCGGCGGGTCCCGCCGACCCCGGCGAGCCGACGGTCGCCGTGGTCGCCGAGGTTCGCGGGACGGCGCCGCGGCAGCTGCGGAGTCAGCTCCTGGGGGACCTCGACAGCATCGTGCTGATGGCCCTCGCCAAGATGAAGGACGAGCGCTATTCCTCGGTCAAGGAGCTGTCCCAGGACCTCGGCCGGCACCTGAGCTCGGAGCCGGTGACGGCCCGGCGCATCACCCCCTGGTATCGGGCCCGCCGGTTCGTCCGCCGGCATCGGGTCGCCGTCACGGTGTCCGCCGCCATCCTCGTCGCCATGGCAAGCGCCGTGGTGGTCACCACCGGAGCGACCCTGCGGGCGGACGAGGAGCGGGATCGAGCCGAGCGCCACCTGGCGGAGTCCCGTCAGGTGGTGGGCTTTCTCATCGACCTCTTCGAAGTGCCCGATCCCCAAACCGCCCGTGGACGGGACCCGGGGGCCCGGGAGCTGCTCGATCGCGGCACCCTGCAGATCGCCGACCAGCTCCAGCACCAGCCGATCGTCCGCGCCACGCTGATGGCCACCATGGGGGAGGTCTACCTCAAGTTGGGGGACCTTCAGCGCTCCCGGGAACTGCTCGGGGAATCCTTGGAGCTGCGGCGGACGCTCCTCCCCGCCGCGGACCCGTCGACGATCGATGGGGCCCTGGCCCTCTCCCGCTCGCTTCTGGCCCAGGGGGAGAACGAGAAGGCCCTGGAGCTGCTCCGGGGGAGCCGCATGGACCTGGCCGCGGCGGGCCGCAGCGACTCGACCGAGGACGCCCGCGCCCTGGCCCACCTGTCGACGGTCCATCGGCAGATGCGCCAACTGGACGCCGCCGAAGACGTCAGTCGCCGGGCGTTGCAGATTCAAGGGGCGCAGCTCGCCGAAGACGATCCCGACTTGATCACGAGCTTGGCCGGTCTGGGACAAGTGATGATGCTGAAACGGGACTTCGTGGAGGCGGAGGACGTGTTTCGAGATGTCCTCCGGCGGAGGCGGTCGCGCTTCGGGGATCCCAGCCCCTACGTCGCCGTCGACCTCGGAGACCTGGCGGGGGCGCTCTATTGGCAGGAGCGTTTCGAAGAGGCGGAGGCCTTGGCGCGGGAGGCGATCGACATCCGAGCCCGCCTTTTCGGCGACGACCACTGGATCGTCGCCCGGAGTTACAACAACCTCGCTCAAATTTTCACCGCCCAGGGACGTCCCGGCGAGGCGCTGCCGCTGATGGAAGACGCGCTCGAGATCGCCCGCTCCCGTTTGGGACCTGGGCACCCCAGGGTCCCCAACCTGATGGTCAACTTGGCCCGGGCCTACCAGCAGGCCGAACGAGCGCAGGAGGCCGAGGACCTCTACCTCGAAGCCCTGGCCAGCCACCGGGAAATCCTCGGCGAGAACCACCGGGCCACCGCGCGCAATCTGATGCAGCTGGCCCACCTATACGACGATCAGCGGCGGGACGCGGAGGCCCTGGAGGCCCTCGACCGCGCCCTCGCCGGCCTGAGGGCGTCCCTGCCGGAGGGCGATTACCTGCTTTCCCATCCGCTCTACCGCCGTGGCAAGATCCTCGCCCGGCGGGGGGACTGCCGTGGGGCGATCCCCGCCCTGGAGGAGGCCTGGCGGATTCGCCGTAGCCAGCGTCCCGAGGGACACGACAGCCTGCGGGGGTTGGAGGCGGCACTCGCCACCTGCGGCGCTACCGCACCTTATCCCAAGGATCGATCGGCAACTCCCCGCAGGGACACCGCACCGACGAGCCGCCGCCGCTGATCGGCGTCACCGAGGGCGGCCGTTGGGCCTCGTACCGAGCCGTGGCCTTCTCCTCCGGAGCGCAGCTCGCCTCGGCTTCGATGGAGAAGTCGATCGTCTCCGTGTGGGCCGCGGCGTAGGCCCATTGCTTGTACCAGGCCTTCACGTCGATCTGGCTGAGGTTGGACAGCGTCGCCCTGCCCCACGACGTCGGAGCGAGGGTGACGGCCCCGCCGGCGGCGTTCTCACCTTCGAGGGCCTTCTCTTCCACCGGCATGCTGCAGTCCGCCCCTGCACAGTCCATGGAGCGCGTCCAGTCGTCGTCCACCATGGCGGATGAGCCCAGGTCTTCGAGGGTCAGCGACCCGGCGATCGAGGCGTGGGCATGGATTTGGTTCCAGGCGCTCGAATTCGAGATACCGCCGACCCGTAGGAAACCGCCGAGCTCGGCGACGGTGCGCACTTCCCCCGGGCAGTCGAGCCCGCAGAAGATGAGTTTAGGCGAGGTGATCGACACGGGGGCCGCCACACCGCGGATGGCGACCTGCCGAACCTCCTTGCCCACGACCTGGAAGCAGATCCGCTTCATGGACTGGCCGAGCTCGAGGGGTTCCCCGTGGGGCGGAGTGAAAGGGGTGGTCCAGGTCTGGCCGCTCACGGAGTCCATGGCGCCGGGGTCGAGGAACCTCGCGGTCTCCCAGGTGGCTTTGGAACGGTCCGTCGACTCGCCGAAATCTTCCTCGCAGGCCCAATCGGCGGAAGGAATCTCGGTCCCGTGGATCCATATACAGATGCACCTCGGCGACGGCGTCGCCATTCCCATACGGTCGAGCTGGGCCGCGAGGGTGGTGATCTGGCCGAGCCAGGTCGGCCTGCTGCGGGCGAGGTCCGCCAGGAGGTCCGTCGTACCCCTCGACCCGTAGGTCGCGATCTCGGCGAGCAGCACCCCGCTCACGGTCACGGAGCTCGCAAACAGCCCGTCGATCGTTCTCCAGGTGCAGGGCAACGCCGGCCCCGGGCAGTCCAAGGCAAGCCGGAACGGGTGGCTGGCCGCCCGCGCTTGCCCTCCGCCCGGCTCGCGAACCCCCACCGTGAGCTGCAGTCCAGAGGTCTGGGCGATGGAGAAGACGGGGTCGAAGTCGAACTGCGCTCGCTCCCCCGGGGCCGAAAGCTCCAAGCGGCTGCCGATCTCGGCCCCGTTGGAGTCGAAGACGACGATGTCCAGCCATTCCTGCTGCGGCGAATCCAGCCAGTCGAGGGTGACCGTCAACCGATCGCCGTCGGCGGCCGTGGCGACGACGACCGCCGCCTCGTCTCCGGTTCCCGAGTGTGCGTAGGCCGGCGGGCCCGCCGTCGCCCAGACCAGGGCCGCCAGAAATACCATTCCCATCGTTCGGCGGATGTAAGAGCCCACGGCTGTACCCATCTCAGGTCCTTTCTCGAATCTGGTTTCTCGCCAAGGTCATCACCCCAAGTGTCATGACCCCAAGGGCCCGCCGGTTCGCGGCTTTGAAGGCCCCGCGAACCGGCGAGCTCTGAGATCACGAAGGATCGGCGCAGGCCCCTTCGCCGCAGGCGCAGCCCGGGAAGTTCAGCACCTGGCCGTTGGCGACGTCGAGGAGAATCCACGCGTCTTCGGTCGAGATCACGCCGTCGTTGTTGGCGTCGGCGTTCTCGCAACCGGGCCCCTTGGGGTTCACGTAACAGGAGGTGAATGCGTTCACATCGTCCTCAAAGGTGCCCCACTCGAGTTTGCCGTCGCCGTCGAGATCGCCGCAGCGGGGGAAGGTACTGCGCAGTCCGAGGATGAACTCCTGAAGCAGCTGAGCGTCGGCGCTCGTGACCTGGCCGTCGCCGTCGACGTCTGCCCGGCACAGCTGCTCTTCGGTCAGGCACTCGAGGCCCTGCAGGTGTTGGTTGATCATGAGGATGTCCCTTGCCTTCAGGGTACCGCTGTCGTCGATGTCCCCCAGACTGCAGCAGGGGGATTGGGCAAAGAGGAGGGCGGGGGTCGCGAAGAGGATCAGCAAGGCTACGGCGGGTTTCATGAATGGAACACTCCTGGGTAGTTCTTGGGCACACGCGGGTCGAGACCACCGATTGCTCCCGTCCGTTCCTGTGCCTCTACTAAAGACCAGCGGAGTGCCCCCGGGCATCCCCTCACCGCCTCCGCTAGCCGCGGACCCGTGAACGGGGGGACGGTTCTGCGGACCTCGGCCGCAAACCTTCTACCGGACGATTCGCCGGCGTTCTCCATGCACGCGTTCTGAAACTCGGCGCCGATTTCGACAGGGACGGGGCGAATCTGCGCATGTCTCTACGAGGGAAAACATCTGACCGAGGAGACCCAGTCCATGTCGACGACCATGATCGGGGCCAGAATCCGCACGCTGGCCCTCTGTCTTCCCTGGGCCTTGATCGCTGGATCCGGACCGGCACCCGCCGACCCCGGCGTCGCGTTGCTCGGCGGCGAGTTTCAGCTGAACACCTTCACCAGCCAGAACCAGTCCTTCCCCGACGTCGCGGTGGCGCCCGACGGTCGGGCGGTGGCGGTCTGGGAGAGCGTCGGTCAAGACAACGACGGCGACGCGGTGGTGGCCCGGTACTACGACGTGGACGGGTCACCGGTGGGGGATGAATTCATCGTCAACTCCCACACCACCAACCACCAGAGCCAGTCCTCGATCGAGATGGCGCCGGACGGTTCCTTCATCATCCTGTGGCGCAGCTCCCAGCAGGACGGGGACGGATGGGGCTGCTACGGCCAGCGTTTCGACCCCTCGGGGGACCGGGTGGGCGGCGAGTTCCTGATCAACGGGGAAACGACCAACAACCAGGAAAACGCCTTCGCCGCCTTCGACGGCGACGGCAACATGATGGTGGTTTGGGAAAGCGGGGAGCAGGACGGCAGTGCGGGGGGCATCTACGGTCGCGCCTACGACAGCGCGGGGGCGGCGGGTGATGAGTTCCGGGTCAACACGACGACCTCCGGGTGGCAGAACGATGTCGAGATCGCCGCCTTTCCCTCGGGTTTTGTGGCGGTGTGGGAAAGCCTCAACGTCGACTCCGACTTCCGCGGCGTCGTCTACCGGCGCTATGCCGCCGACGGCACCCCCCTCGCCGGCGAGCAGCTGGCGAACGTCACCGAGGCCGGCAATCAGAACAATGCGGTGGTCGCGGTCCAGCCGGACGGCACCTTCCTCATCGTGTGGGAGAGCGACGGCCAGGACGGCTCCGAGGCGACGGTCATCGCCCGCCTCTTCGCCCCGGACGGGACCCCCACTAGCGGCGAGATCCAGCTCAACCAGACCACCGCAGGCGACCAAGAGCACCTGAGCGTCGCCGTCGACGGCATGGGCGGCTACGTTGTGATCTGGGACGGCGAGGCAGCTTCGGGGGGCAGCTTCGACGAGATCTGGGGACGCCGCATCCTCGCCAACGGTACGGTCGTGGGGGACGAGTTCCGCGTCAACACCAGCACCTCGAATCGACAGGTTTACCCGGCCATCGCCGCCGGCGGAGACGGTGTCCTCATGGCGGTCTGGCATTCCTGGACCGGAGACGGAAGCGGCACCCGCAGCGTCGGCCAGAGGCTTTGGGTCACCGGTCTGTTCAGCGATGGATTCGAATCGGGGAACGTGTCGGGCTGGTCCCAAAGCGTGCCCTGAGTCTTATAGGACGAAGGAAAGCCGAGCCGGAATCCGGCTCGGCTTGGAACGGGGTGCCCACGATCGGGCGAACGACCTTAATCGGCGACGCTGACCGCCGCCACCGCGGGCTTCGCCGGCACGTAGCACGGGCCGAACGTGACGCCGAAACGCTTCCGGCCCGCTTCGAGGCGTTGGCGGAGCGCGCGGGCCCCGTCGTCGGGCCCTCCGTCGGTCCACGCCTCCCGCACCAGCTTGCGGTACGCCGCCAGCCAATCCTGGGGTGTCGTGCCTGCGAGTCCGCTACCGCCGTCCAGGCGATGGGCGACGGCGGCGTCCACCAAGAGGCGGCCGGCGGCGGCGACGCTCGGTGCGGGCTCGAAGCGCGCCCGCACCGCCTCGACGTCGGCGACCGTCAGGGTTTCGATTCCGGCGTCGGAGGCGAATCGGGCGAGGACGCAGGCATCTTCGACCTCTTTCGTCTCGGCACCCTGGGCCGCCGTCGCCGCGAACAGCACCGCAAGGACCAGCAAGAGGACCCGGTGCCGGAGGTGGAAGGACTTATTCATCATCGCCCCGCGCGGCGTAGTAGCACATGGTGTGGGTGGTGATGCCCTGGGAGGTGACGTGCCTCTTGTCGAGGGTGATCACCGGGCACTTGCCCGCCAGGGAGAGGGAGCCGCCGTCCTCCAGTGCCGTCATCCGCTTGGAGTCGCGGGATGCGTCGATCCGCGAGGCGTACCACGCGCCGTTGGCGCTGCAGCTGCCGTTCACCGGCTGCCGGAGGCGCATTTCGAGGTCGATTCGGCTGATGTCGTTCTTCGACGACATGTCCTCATCGAGCATGGTGACGCACTTCAGGATCTCGGTGCCCGCCGGCATCGGGTTGGAGAACGGGACGTAGGTGAAGTCGGAGCTGCCGGAGGTGAAGCTCCTGGTCTTCATGTGGTTGCCGAAGGCCCCCACGCCGCCCCCCGAATCGAGGAGACGCAGCTTGACCCGACCCAGGCCGAAGCGGTCACCCGCCCGGTAGGTCCGCTGCAGGGTCGGCACGCTCTTGTCCGACGGGTCGGGGCTGAAGTGCCGGTCCCCCATCGCCAGCATCACCGTGTGCAGACGGCCCGGGCTGTTGATCCAGGTCAGGCCGTTGCTCAGGTACCAGTCCTTCACCAGGGCCGCCAGCCCGGTCACGATCGGCGCGGCGGAGCTGGTGCCGCCGTAGGACTCGTTCGACTCCCCGTAGGCACCGTCCGGGCCCAGGGCCATCCGATAGCCCCCCGGGGCCACCAGGTCGATCATGGTCAGCGCGTTGGCGTAGGTGACGCCGTCGATGATCGCATCGCCGCCGCCCCTCGCCGACGCTCCGTAGGCCAGGGGGCAGAGGTTGTAGTCGTCGTCGCAGGTGTCCCAGTTGGTGTCGAAGGCGTTGATGGTGAGGCTCTTGATCACGTCCGCCGGCGAGTTGACGTTGCACGACGCCGCGGTGGCGCCGTTGTTGTTGCCGGCGGAGGTGACCACGAGGATGCCGTCGTCGAAGGCGTTCTCCAGCTCTTCCTCGTAGATCTGGGTGGTCACTTCGTTGCACCGACCGGCGGTCAATCCCCACGAGTTGTTGATCATGTCCACCGAGCGGTCGATGGAGTCGTCGAAGGCGTCGGCGTAGCTGTTGGAGCCGAATCCGCTGAGATAGCCGCCGAAGTAGATGAGCCGAGCCTCGGGGGTCATGCCCGTCGCCCGCCGTTCCCAGTCGTTGCTGTGGCAGCCGGAGACCCAGCCGGAGTCGCCGACGGCCTGGCCGCAGCCCTGGTTGTCGGTGTAGTCGCCGAGGATGGCGCCCGCCGTCTTGGTGCCGTGGCTGCCTTCGTCGGAGGTCGGGAAGTTCGCCGTCGGCTCGCAGAGGTTGCCGTCGCCGTCGGCGTCGTCACAGCGGAACCGTTCCTGGATCCGGCTGGTGCCGGTACAGTTAGCTCCCTCGTAGAAGGCGCAGGCCTCGTCTTCGAAGTAGCCGGGCTCGACGACGGCGACGGTGATGTCGCCGAAGCCGTGGCGGGTGGAGTTCGAACGTTCCCCGGTGTGGCCCTGGTTCCAGAACCGCGCCGCCTCGGTGCGGCTCTCGTCCCGCAGATCCCCCTGGTCGATCGACTGCTCCTCGGCGCGGCCGAGGGTGGAGGTGATGAGGGCCAGATCCTGGCGGTCCACCAGCCAGTCGAGGGCCGCGGGGGGCACCGCGACAGTGATCCAACCGACGGAGGGATGGCGCTGCAGCACGTCGCCGCCGGCCCGTTCGATGTCGGAGATGAGGGACGCGGCCAGGGTCTCCAGGGTCGCGGCGCGGCGATCCCGGGCGAGCCGGCGGTCCAGGCGCTGCGATTCGAGGTCGTCGACCCCCAGGGTGAACGCCGGGGAGAGGAGGGGGACATCCCACTCCGGCATGTTGCGCAGCTTGAGGTTGAGGTTGAGCTTCGCCCCCCGGTCAAGGGCCTCGACGGCCCCGTCGACGGAGGGGTCGATCTCCGGGGGGCCCCACGACGGCGACCTGTGGACCGGCGTCGGGTTCTTGCCGCGGGTCACCCGGTATCCGTACTCGATCTCGCCCCCTGGACGTTGCACCGACCAGGCGTCCTCGTCGTAGATCGCGTCCTCGTCGAAGTAAGACCAAGGCCGGGCGGCGCGCTGCTGGATCTCGGGGGAGAGGGCCCCCCGCTCTCCGCGCAGGGTGAAGTTGGCTTCCCCCCGAGCGTTGGTGGTCTTGGTGCGGACCATCTCGTACACGACGTCGACGTCGCTCGCCTCCGGGGTCCGATGGTTCGCGGCGGTTTCGACCTCCTCCGGCTCCGCGGCCGGGGATGGGGCCTGCGCGTAGATGGAGGCCGGGGCCAGAAGGGCGGACACGAGCATGCCGAGCCGCAGGGTATGGGTCAACGTGTGACCGAGTCTCGAATTGATCATGGTGGGTCTCCGCGGCGCCCGCGGTGAGGCCAGACATGGGCGCCGGCGTGAATCGTTGGGGTCCTGGGGTGCGGCCTCCGTGGCTCAACGACCGAGTCGCCCCAACCCCCTCACTCTGAAGTTTCGAAATGACCCGCGGGGATCCCCCAAGGGAGCAAAGGCGGTGGCGTCGCGTGTCCGGTCTCAGCGCCGATCTCCGTTTCACTCCACAGACCGGTCTGGAGTCGACCCCCCGCGGGGCGGCCCGGAGCGCCGACCGCGACAACGAACACGAGGAGAAGGCGATGAGCGAAGGACGATGGAAGAAGGGGGCGGTCTCCACCGGGTGGCGACGACTCTGGGTAGTAGTGGCCGTGCTGGTGGGGACGGCCCACGCCGCGGAGGCTTCGCGGCTCAGCGTCTTCGAAGTTTCGGGTACCCCGAACCAATTCTCGGCCCACGCGTCGCAGGAGCTCTGCTTCCACGTGGTGACCAGCCGCCTCGACGGGCAGGCCGGGGCGGTGGTGACGTTCGAAGGGCCGACGGGGGAGCTGGGCACCCGTTCCGTCATGGCGGAGCCCGGAGCCTCCGTCTGCTTCACGGCGCCCCCCGTGGCGGACGCCGGCGCCTGGCGGGGCTGCACCCCGCCGCCGGATACCATCCCCGAGGCCTACCTGGTGAGCGCGACTTTCGACGAGGCCGGCGCCGGCGCCGCCGAGCGGGAGGACTGGAAAGGCCTCGAACCCGACGACCTGGTCTGGAAGGTCGAGCGGCGGGTGACCCGGAAGGACCCGAAGCCGAAGGAATGTGAAGAGAACCTGGACGGTGAATGGACGTGGACCTTCGGCGCCGGTGAGCTCAAATGTCGCCGGCTGCCCATGAAGGTGACCCTTCCCGGCTTTGAGGACCGCGTCTCCATCACCACCGACGGCGCGGGGCTCGAAGGCCTCAACATGACGGTCCAAGGCCGCTCGGCGCGGGAACGCATCAAGTTGGTTCGGCAGGCCAACGTGGTGCGCAAAGGCAAGGACGTCGCCCGTTGGTCGGGCTTTCAGGACATCTCCGGCCTCCTCGAGCAGACCGGCGAGATCCCTGGGAAGTACGAGCTTTTCGTTACGTCGAACGATCGCCTCGATGGTCGCCTCGAAGTCGAGAACGCGCGGGTCTCCGACGACGTGTGCTCGATCTCGTGGCCGTTCCACGTCACCCGATGAGTCCTCTGTGGAAGGGAGATGTCATGCACGGGACGAACCGATTGGGGTTGGAAGATCTGGCCGGTCTAGGGGGCGCTCCGGCCTTGCTCCTGATGGTGTTGCTCCTGCTGGTGGGGGCCTGCGGCGGTGGCGCGTCGACGGCGGACGGCGCGTCGACGGCGGACGGTGCCTCAGTGGACGCGCCGCGGGGCACCGACGCCGATGCCAGCCACTTCGTGATCGAAGGCCACGAGCAGGCGTCCGCCAGCCCTCGGGTGTCGGTACACCTCGACCCCGGCACGGGGGAAGGTTTGTTCAGCGACGGAATCCTGCGCTACGAGGTCCGCATGCTGCCCAAGCCTCTGGAGAAGGAAACGTTGACGGTGTGGATCGCCAACGTGCGATCGGACACTCCCCTCGGTCGCGTGGAAGTCACCGACCAGCTAGGCACGCCTTCGATCATGGTGGGTGTCGGTCGCGGCCTGCTCAAGGGCTACAAGAGGGTCGAGTCGGGGCACCTGGTGCTCGAAGAGATCGACGGGATGCTGTCGTTCACGTTCGAAGCGGAGCTGGAGTCGAACAGCGGACTCGACAAGGCGCGGCGGGGGAAGCGGGTGACCGTTCGGGGCAGGGTGGTCGCCGCGGGGATTCCGGACCAGCCCTAGGGCGGAGCTAGGGTCAAGGTTTCCGGCGGAAGTCGCGAGGGCAGGCCCAATGCCCGAAGATGCTTGCCCGCGTCCCTCCGGGGGCACGGGCAAGCCTGCGTTCGGGCCCGGATCGGGGAGATCAGTCCTCGTCGACCAGGCTCACGATGTAGCGGATCTTCTTGCCGCCGTGCTTCTTGTTCGAGAACCTCAACGCCACCGGTTGGGGGTCATTCTGCGTGAAGATGATCTTGTCCTTGCTGATAGCGGCGTCCTCGAAGCACTTGCAACCGCCGGTGTTGGTCCTGCGGGTCGGGATTGGAGTGCCGGTACCGGTGTTCTGGTTCGTGCCGCTGTAGACCATGCCGTCGAAAGCGCCGGCGGTATCCAGGTAGATCGCGTAGCGGCCGGTGCGGACGATCGGGAAATGGGTGTAGCTGTACTTGTGCTTGGAGGCCTTGAGCAACTTCACGGTGATCGGAACGTTGCGTGGACCGTGGTGCGGCGGGCTGAAGACCTCGTCCAGCTCGGGGACCGCTTGAATCGTTTCTCCGGCACCTTCGATCATGAACTGTTGACATGCGATGTCGGCGGTTTTGGGCATGGGCGTTCCGTCCTTTCGGTCGGGATGGGATGTCTTCATCCCAGGTTGGTTCTCCACGAGCAGGTCTCGTGACTTCAGGGGCTGTCACAAGACAACGCGTCGTTCTCGAACCTTAGGGACCATCGATCGATAAGATAAATGGCGAAGTCTCTGTGGGATGGCTGGCCGAGCAGCCGGACATGGGCTGAATGCATCGGTCGTCTCCCTAGGCGAGCGACCGTGTACCCAAGCCCCTTAGCCCGGCGACCGCTGGACACCTTCGAAGAATTCGAAGACCAGGGGAAGGAAGTTGACCCTGGAGAGGTCGTGTCCCAGGCCCGGGAGCTCGACGAACTGGTGTCGCATGTCGAGTTGCCCCATCCGCCGTACCCAGCGCCGCACGGCGCCCCCCGACACCGCCTTGTCCCGGTCGCCGAGGACCACGATGATCGGCAGGTCCCGCATACGCTCCAAGGGTGCCGGGTCTCCGCCCGTCGCCGGGGAGATTGGAGCCAGGCCGGCCCAGCGATCGGCATGGTCCGCGCCGAGGGCCCAGACCCCGGCCCCGCCCCGGGAGAAACCCAAGAGGAAGATCCGTTCTGGATCGACACGATAGCGCTCTTCGGTGTCGGCCAAGACCCGCAGCACGTAGCGTTGGGGTAGCTCCCCCACGCCGCTCGAATGGGGACACGCCAGCAGATAGCCGTAGCGTTCCGCCAGCTCCCGCAGGCGTTGGAACCCCATCACCTGCTCTGGGTTTCCGGCGGTGCCGTGAAGGCCTACGATCAGAGGCCAGGTTTCCTCCCCGTCGGCGTTGTACGCCGACGGGGTAAAGACCAGGTGGCGCACATGCTTGCCCACCCTGGAGACGAGCAGCGTCCGTTCTTCAACCCGCCCGACCGAGGCTTGATGGCCCTCTTCCTGGTGAATCGAGCCGCCATAGGGATCTTCTTTCTGGGCGGCTGCCGCCGTTGCCAAACCCACCAGGGTCATCATCAGCAGCAGCAGTGCCCGCCGGTTGGGCCGCCTCGCTTCCGCGGGATCTCGATGGGATTGTGGGTGGGCGCTCATGGGCCTATCGACCCGCCGCGCCCCTCAGGAGTTCCACATCAAAAGACCCAATAGAATTTGTGCCCGACTGGCGAGAAGTCCTCGAGGTCCCGGGCGCGGGTTACCACCCGCAGCATCCGACCTTCCAGCTCACCGGCCAGGATCAAGACGTCGGGGGAGGGTCTCTCGAGGGCCCAGCGGGCCGAGGTTTCTCCGTCCGGGCCGAGAAGGGTCATGGCACCCTCGCCGGGTTCGAGGGTCGACCCGTAGGTCTCGAAGGTCTGGTCCATTTTCTGGACGATCACCTGGTCCGGCGAGTCCATCACCACAACGTGCCATCGCTGGTCGTCGCTCAGCAGGGGAGGTCGATCCTCACCGTCGATCGAGAAGGCCTCGACGTCGTAGATGCCGTAGAGGGGGGAACGCACCTCGGCGGCTTGTCGAGCCTGTAGGGCGGAGCCCACCTGCACCAGCACCATCAGACCGAGGAAGGCGAGCTTGGCCGTTCGGCCCCAACCTTCGAACCGGGGGTTCCTGAAGAGGGGATCCAGGTCGATCGCCGGAGCCGTCCGCTGAAGGGCGAAGGCCGTCAGTCGTCTTAGGTCGCGACTGAGGAGGATCACCACAAAGGCGAAGTAGTGCAGGGAGAAGATCTTGAAGGGCATGTCGTAGAACAGGCTCAGCATGGCGACGTTGCCCATCGCCGCCAGCAGCACCAGGGCGCCGAGGGTCCGGGTGCGGCGAAAGAAGAGCAGGAGGCCACCGACGACCTCACCGCTGCCCAGGAAGATCGAGAAGACGTGGGAGTAGTCGAGGTAGGTCTGCGCCAGCCCCATGGGGGAGGACTGCCCGTAGGGGGTTAGCGTCCGCACCAGCGGCGAGATGCCTTGGGGGACGTGGAAAACCTTGGCGAGGCCGGTGGACAGCGTCGTCGCCCCCACGACGAGGGCCAGCCCTGAAATGAACGGGCGGGTGAGGTCGCCGCCGCGGGTGCGGACCCGATCCCGGATCGACCAGGCCAGGGCGCCGAGGAGGGCGAGTAGGGCGAGCCCTAGCAGGTGGACGTAGAGGTACGTCGTGTCACCGCTACCGCCGGCGCCGCGCCGCAGGAGCTCTGGGGCGAGACCGAGCCCGGCGTGGCCGAGCCAGCTCAGGAAGGGATCCCAGAATGCGGCGGGCCATGGGTTCCAAGCCGCTCCCAGGGGTAGGACGTCGGCCGGCCGGGAGAGGATGAACAGCGCGATGTAGAGACCCCCCAGTCGGACGGGGAAGCGCCGTAGGGGAGAGAAGGGCGTCGGGGGGCTGGGGATCGGCTCGGTCAAGCCTTGGGCTCCGAAGCTGTCGGGCGGGGCCGTCGAGCGGCCCGCCATCGGGGTTATCGGTCGAAGGGCGATTCGATGATCCAGCGGAACCGGCGGGTCGTCAGGGAGAAGGAGTCCAGGTCACGGCGCTTGGCGACCACGCGAAGGATCTCTTCGTCCGCTGGGGCCACCGTGTTCTCTTGTCCTTCTTGGGCCTCCCCTTGGGCTTCTTCCAGCCTGTCTTCTTGCGCTTCCTCCGGGAAGTTCAGCGGACCCTCCAAAATCAGGGTGTCGTCCGTGGGCTGTTCCAGCGTCCACTCGAGCCGCCGACCGTCCCTGGCGATCAAGGCCATGGTGCCGGCCCCCAGGTCGATCTCCCGGCCGTAGTCCTCCACGGTTCCGTCCATGCGCCGCAGCATCACCCAGTCGACCCGGTCAAAGAGGATCAGCCTCCAACGCTGCTCGTCGGTGAGCAGGGGAGGTCGGTCGACTCCGTTCACGGTGAAGGACTCGACGTCGAAGATGCCGAAGATGGGCTGCTCCTCGACCCAATACTGCTTCTCCGTCTCCCGCGCTGCGTCGAGGTGGAGGTACACGAGGGCGACCCCGAGCAGGACCGGGAGCACCGCGAGCCCTTTCCCGAGCCTGGGGTTCGAGACGAGGGGGGCGTGCTCGACGGCTGGAATCGGTCGACCGATGGCGAAGCGCACGAGGCGTTCGGCGTCGGGTAGGAGCAGGAGGGCGGACATGATGAGCAGCTGCAGCGAAAAGAACTTCACCGGCAGGGCGAAGCAGAAATTGAGCATCATCACGTGGCTCAGCACGCCGATCAGGAGCAGGGCCCCCAGGGTCCGGGTACGGCGGAAGAGGAGCAGGAATCCCCCGGCGATCTCGGCGAAGCCGGCGATCCAGGTGTACGGGGTAGAGGTGCCCATGAAGATCCACACCAGGTCCAAGCCGCGGGACTCCCCGTAGGACATCAGCAGGCGGTCGAGGAGGGGGTATCCGAACTGAACGTCGTAGATCTTCAGGGTGCCGTAGTAGATCACCACGGAGCCGACGAGGAAGCTCACCACGGGGGCCGCCCAGCGTGCGGCCCGGTCGTAGCTCAGGCGCCGTCGATCGACGACGGACCACAGCACGGCGACCACAAGGGACGTCATGGCCATGCCGAAGATCAGATAGAGGTGGGACTTGACGTCGCCGACCCCGCGGAACTTGAGGTTCGTCCCCTCCGGCGCGATGTCGAAGAGGGTCCGGCTCCAGAAGATCAGGAAGTGATCCCAGAACGGCGCGACCCACGTTGCCAGGGCGTTGCCGATGACCGGAAGGTGGAAGTACGGAGTGGCGAACAGGTAGAGCAGCGCGTAGGGGATCGAGAGACGGAACAGGAAGCGCCGCAGCGGATGCCATGGGCGAGGAACGGTAGCGCTCGTCTCCGAGCCTTCGGCCGAGTCGGCGCCTCCGACCTCGGCCGGTGCCTTGGGTTCGATTCTCGTCATGGAGCCCTCGTTCTCTTCCCGTTTCCCGTCGTCAGATGCCCATTCTGGCCTCTTTGACCGGGCGGCCCGCGAGTTAGTTGCTTTTTTTTGCGGCAGGTCCTTCGCCCGGCTCAAGTCCCGCGGCGGAAACGAGCAAAAGCTATCCCCCTTCCGCCGGGGCGGACCGAATCGGTCGCGGCGAAGGCAGCCGCGATTTGGCCTCCCCCTCCAAGGGAAGGCTCTACAGGCGGCGTCGAACCCGTGCGACCTGAAATCGCGCGGAGGCCCGATTCAGTGCGGCAAGCGCATCGCCAACTGGTAGCTCACGGTCAGGCGTTGCATCATCGAATCGTGCCCCGAACGTTCGATCGTGCCCAGGGGCCGAAGCTCGATCCGAGCTTGCCGCAGGGCCGTCTGGCATGCCCGCACCTCTTGCTTCTGCCAATCCGGCGGGGTCTCTGCGGAGAGTTGGTCGAGTAGCGTCTCTTCGCTCTCGGAGAGCAGGTCGGACTCGTGGTCGGCTGCGTCCCCCGCGCGGGCGGACTCGGCGGCGAAGAGCGAGACGAAGGCGGCGAAGAGGGCGTCCAAGGCCGGATAGACACGGTCGGTCTGCAGCAGCCGAGCGATGCTGTGCTCAGCCACCGAACGGGTCGGGCCGAGCTTTCGCCAGGCGCGTGAGATGGAGACGATCAGGCATTCGTCTTCATTCAGGTCATAGAGCCCGAGGGGGGCCGGCTGCGATGTGGACATCGAACTCTCCATGGTTTTCGCCCCGTGGCGGCTGTCGGGTTGGGGTGGACGACCGGTGACGGGCCTGGGGAAATGGATGGGGATCTAGATTTTGCTTCCAGCTCGAGTTCAAAGAGTACTATGTTTGTCCTGTATTCAAACAACCCGCTTCGCTACGCCGAAGGCAGGGCGCCAGGGCACCGCGGAGCGGACACCGATATTGACAACGGAGACCGTAGAGATGACCCCGAGTCTCGATACGCCCGCTGACACCGAAGTCCGGCAACTCGGGCGGTTCGTCGCCGCCACAGACCACCGGACCATGTCCCACGAAGCGAGGGAGGAGCTCAAGAAACGGATCGTCGACACCATCGGCGTCGCCATCGGAGCCCTCGAAGCCGAGCCCATCCGGATGATCCGGACCCACCAGGAAGACTTCGGCGGCAGCCCCCACAGCACGCTGATCGGGGGTGGCAAGACCGCCCCGGATCGGGCGGCGTTCTACAACGGCGCCCTGAGCCGCTACCTGGACTTCATGGACAGCTACCTCGCCAAGGGGGAGACCTGCCACCAGTCCGACAACTTCGGCGCCGTGCTCGCCGCCGCCGAGTACGCCGACGCTTCCGGCGACCAGCTGCTGACCGCTATGGCGGCGGCCTACCAGGTCCAGGGACGCCTCTGTGACGAGGCGCCGGTCCGCGCCAAGGGGTTCGACCACACCGTGCAGGGCGCCTACGCCTCGGCGGCGGGGGTGGCCCGCGCCCTGGGGCTCGATCCGGAGAAAACCGCCAACGCCATCGCCATCTCGGGTACCTGCAACAACGCGCTGCGCTGTACCCGCACCGGGGCCCTGTCCCACTGGAAGGGGCTGGCGTACCCGAACACCGGCTTCGTCGGTACCCACGCCGCCTTCTTGGCCTACCGGGGCATCACCGGCCCCGAGGAAGTCTTTGAAGGCAACAAGGGCTTCAAGGACTCGATCGCGGGTCCTTTCCACATCGATTGGGCAGCGGAGGATCTCGAGAACGTCAAGAAGTCGATCATCAAGAAGTACA
>JBCDIS010000066.1:0-34232 GCA_038748685.1 Acidobacteriota bacterium
CTCGAAGGAGAGAGGCTGGGGCCCTATCGCCTCGAACGCCGAATCGGGATGGGGGGCGCCGGAGTCGTCTACCTCGCGACCCGGGCCGACGGCGCCTTCGACCAGCGGGTGGCGGTCAAGGTCCTGAGGCCGACCATGGCGAGCGGCGAGACGATCCGCCGCCTCCAGGACGAGCGGCAGATCCTCGCCAACCTCGATCATCCGAACGTCGCCAGAGTCTTCGACGGCGGCACCACCACCCACGGCCTCCCCTACCTGGTCCTGGAACATGTCGACGGCGAACCCATCGACCGCTACTGCGACAGCCGCAGGCTGGGGAGCGCCGAGCGATTGGCTCTGATGCGCCAGGTGTGCGACGCCGTCCACTACGCCCATCAGAACCTCGTCGTTCATCGCGACCTCAAACCGAGCAACATCCTGGTGACGGCGGAGGGCCGGGTCAAGCTCTTGGACTTCGGCATCGCCAAGATCCTCGACTCCGGGGTCGTCGGCGCCGAAGGAAAATCCACCGAGGTTTGGGTTCGGCCCATGACACCCAGCTACGCCAGCCCCGAACAGATCCGGGGGGAGGCCGTCACCACCGCCACCGACACATACGCCCTCGGCGTCCTGCTTTTCGAGCTCCTGGTGGGCAGGCTTCCCTACGCCGTCGGCGGCAAATCCTTGTCCGAGCTGGAGCGGCTGGTGTGCGAGCTGCCCGCACCTCGGCCCAGCCAAGCGATGGGGGACCTGGAGCCGGAACTTCGAGAACGCCTGGCGGGCAACCGGGGCGTCTCCCCTAAGACGCAGAGAACTAGCTTGGAGGGGGACCTCGACACCATCGTCGAGGTCTGCCTCCGGAAGGAACCGGGACAGCGCTACGGCTCGGTTCGGGAGCTCGGGGATGACCTACGGCGTCACCTGGAGAACTTCCCGGTCCTGGCCCGCCGCGAAAGCCGTGCCTACCGCTGGCGACGATGGCTGCGGCGAAATCGACTCCCCGCCGCCCTCACCGCCTCGGCCGCGGCTTTCGTGGTGGCCTGGGGGATCCACGCCACCTGGCTGCTCGATCGGGTCGCGGCGGAACGGGACGGCGCTCGGGCGACCCTCGACTTCGTCAAGGGCATCGTCCGCCTCGCCGACCCCGAGCGCGCCGGCGACGAGCAGTGGACCCTGAGACAAGTCCTCGACCAGCGGAGCGAATCCCTCGACCGGGCCTTCCCCCATCAGCCACGGATTCTAGCCGAGCTGAGCGGCCTGCTCGGCCAGATTCAGCTTAGCCTCGGGGAACACGAACAGGCCCAGGGCCTCTTGGAGCGGAGTCTACGAACCTGGGACTCCCTCCCCGACCCGGACTCCGCGGAGCAGGTGCGGACCCTCGTCAGCCTCGGGGAGGTGGAGCGGGAGCGGGGAAACTACACCGCGGCGGCCGAAAAGGCGCGACGGGCCCTTGATCTCGCCCTCCGAGACCACGGCGACCGGCACCCCTTGACGGTCCTGGCGCTCAATCTAGACGTGACGGTCTTCTGCTACCGCGGCGACCTGGAGCCGGCCCTGGAGCCGGCCCGCAGGGCCCTGGATCTGGCGCGGGAGGTTCTGACTCCGGAGGACCCGCGGCACGTGGAGGCCCTCACGAACCTCGCCTACGTCCGCAAAGGCCTCGGGGATCTCGACGGGGCCGAGGTCCTCTATCGGCGGGCCCTCGAGCTGCACCGAAGCCTATGGCCCGGCCCCCACCCCCTCACCGCCGATCTCTTAGCCAACCTGGCGGCCCTCCTCCACCGACAGAAGCGCTGGGGGGAGGCGGAGCGGCTGTCCCGTGAATCCCTGACGATGCGGCGAACGTTCTTCGACCCCGAGGATCGTCGCATCGCCCAGAGCCTCTACAACCTGTCCCAAACCCTAAGGGCACTGGGTCGCTCCGAAGAGGCGCGGGCCACTTTGGAGGAAGCCCTCGCCGTCCTGCTCCGGCGCTCAGAGGTGACCGACCCCCGGGTTGTGGCCACCTACCGCAGGCTGGCCCAAATGCAGATCGAGGCCGACCTGCCCCGCGACGCCATCGCACTCCTGACCCCACTCCTCAGCCGATGGAGGCGGGATCTCGACCCAAAGGCCATGGACCGAATCGACGCGGTCCTCCGGAGTGCCCAGGCCCGGCTGGACCCGGCCCGCTGAACCACCTCGGGACGGCTTGAGCCGATTTGCGGAGCGTCGTCGCGTGAGGGTCTGAATCGGGTACCTGGCCGTGCCCAGACCCGAACGACCACCCACTTTGTTGGAGGAAGTAGAGTCATGCCAACGATGCACCTCACCCTGTCCCGCCGAACCCAGTCCCGCCGCCGAACCGCGGTACTCCTGGCCGTCGCCGCCCTGCTAGCGTTCGCACCGTTCGCCAGCGCCGACGACGCCGCACCGAGCCCCTACCCCGCCCACGTCCTCGTGGCAGCCGATGCCGACATCTGGTCCGTCCCCGAGTGGCGACTCGCCGGCGGCGTGCAGTTCGCCAGCGCTTCGGAGGCCGACGGCCTCGGCCATTCCGCCCAACGGCTTCAGGCAGGGCTCGGCGTCTTCGTCGGCTGCTTCGCCAGCGGCACCGGGGACTGGCTGTGCTCCGCCGCGGTCTCCGGCGGCTCCGGCTCCTACGCCTACTGGTGGACCTACTCGGGGAACGGCAATCTCTACCAGACCGGCGGCAACACGGCGACGATCTCCAACTGCCTGAGCGGCGTCGGGACCCTGCAGGTCAACGTGCGGGATCGCAACACCAACGCCACCGGCTTTCGTTCCCACACCATCCACTGCGGAAACGTCCTTTTCTGAGCGGTAGACCTCCCGCTGCGGCCCCGGGCGCTCAGCGGCCCGAGGCCGCAGGCCGTACCATCAACCAGTAGGGAGAGCCGGTGGTGGGCTCGTCGAAGCGGCCGACCTCGCGGAAGCCCAGGCGGCGGTAGAAGCTCCGGTTACGGGGGGTGAAGGTCTCGAGGTAGGTCGCCACCCCCGCGGCGTCGGCGCCGGCCAGCACTGGTGCCACCAGTCGAACGCCTAGCCCCCTTCCCTGCAGGGCCGGCATCACCCCCAAGATCGAGAGGTACCAGGCGTCGGCGTCGATCTTGCCCTCGGAGCGGCTCGACATGAACCCGACGATGGCACCGTAGACCTCCAAGCACCTTGGCCCCATGGTTTCGGCGATGAAAGCCAGCTTGCGGCGGGTCTTCTCGGCAGAGCGGACAGGGTCCAAGGGACGGGACCAGACCGCCGCGCCCCAGTCGTCGGCCCCGACGGCCGCGTCCCCATCGGCCTCGGGCAACAGCAACTCGCCGAACTCCGCCGCCTCCTCCATGGAGTACGCCAGGTACCGCAGTAGCCCCCGCCGGCCCGCGTCGCCGTCCCCAGAAGCCCGCTCCATGGCCACGTAGAAGGCGTCCTCCGCCAGTGCCTTCCGAAGGGTGACGGCGAGGGCCTCCAGCTGCGCGGCGGCGGGGGGACCGGCACTCCACCGGCGACGGTCAACGCGGATCACCGCCCCGTCCCCCGGGTCCCCGGCGGCTTCCTTCACTGCGTACCGGCGTCCAGGGTGTAGTCGAGGGTGTAGCGGTGCCCGTCGGCGTCGATGATGATGTCCAGGGTGCCGCGGATCCCCGCCAGCTCACCGGTTCCAGAATCGGGGACGATGCGCACGGTGAGGCTGGGGGCCCCGCGGTCCATCAGGCCGAAGTGCTGGAGCACGAAGCTGCCTTCGCGGCCGTGGAGCTCGCCGGTCACCCGCTCCACCGCCACATAGCCGGCGGAACCCTTCGTCTCTGTCATGGCGGTCATCATGCGACCGCTGGCGGTGCCCACGAGGTCGCCGCGGTAGGTCTTCTCGAGGGCCATGGCGGCGAAGCCGCCCTCGACGGCCCCCTCGATCGGAGTCATGGAAACGTCGAAGGATCCGGCGGCATGCTGCATAGAAGGTGACTCCTGGGGGCTTGGGATCGTTCCTTCGGCGGCGGCGACGGCCGGAGCCGATAGGAGAAGGGCGGCGGACAGGACCAACGCGCCGGGGAGCTCACGGACATCGGAAAGCTTCATGGCTGGTCCCTCGACGATGGATCAATGGCTTGGGTTCCTGGAACCGAAGGTTCTGCCGGCAGGGGGACGGCGTTGCCGGCGACGATGATACCGCCGCGCTCTGGGATCTCCACCCTCAGCCGACTCGGCCGGCCCATCGCCTCTCCTTGGAGAATCGTCACCGACGTCGGCGCCTCCACCAGCCCGGCGTCCCGCAGGTAGCCGCCGAGGGCCGCCGCCGCCGCTCCGGTGGCCGGATCCTCCACCACCCCGCCGACAGGGAACGGATTGCGGGAATGGAAGACGGTGTCTTCCTCTCTCCAAACCAGCTGGAGGGTGGTCAGGCCGTCTTCTAGCATCAGGGCCGTGAGGGCTTCGAAGTCGTAGTCGAGCTGGGCCAGACGCCGCGGCGACCCGGCGGCCAGCACCAGGTGCCAGGCGCCCGCGTAGGCACGGACCGGGGGAAGCTGAGGATCGAGCTCCTCCGATCGCCAGCCGAGGATCTGGAGGACCTGGGCCAGTAGCTCGGGGGACGGAAGCTCGTGCCTTGGCTCCACCGAGGTCAACGCCATCTCCCGCCGGCCGGCGGAGGTTCGCACGACCACCGGCACCTCCCCGACGGAGGTCGACAGGCGGAAGGTACCATCCCCCTCGGCGGCGCCCAGCACCGCTCCGGTGGCGATGGTGGCGTGGCCGCAGAACGTCACCTCCGCCTTGGGGCTGTAGTAGCGCACGGTCCGGTCCAGACCCGTCCGCGGTGCGACGAAAGCCGTTTCCGAGAAACCCACCTCCGCGGCGATGGCCAGCATCTCCTCGGCGGTCGGGAGGTCATCACCGACCCAGACGCCGGCGGGATTGCCGCCCGAGGGCTCGGTGGTGAATGCGGAGATGCGATGCAGGGTCCCTTTGTCCATGGCCGCCCCCTTCGGTCTGCCTAGAGCCTCCGTGACCCCGGCAGTGCTCGATCCGCAACCCGGACGCCGGTGGGGAAATTCCGGGTGGCCCGGGGGCGAGGACGGGACGCCCGGGCCTGTGGCTCACCACGGTCCGGGGGGTATCGGCGCTCCGGCCCCGAGCCACGCCAGGGCTCCGAGGTTCAAAGCCACCGTGACCCAGAATCTCCAAAGGAACGAGGGCTTACGGGTTTTGTGGCGCAGCAGCTGCTGCGCCGTCAACCCGCCCGGCCATCCCCCCACCAGACCGAGCAGCAGGAGGTTCGATTCCGCCACCCGCCAGGTCCCTCGGCGGGCGGACCGTTTGTCGAGACCGTAGGCCGCGAAGGTGACGAGGCTGGCGACGATGTACACCCAAACGAACCAATCCGGCGCCTTCGAGCCGAGGCGATGGAAGAAGAGCGCGAAGGCCGCGATGGAGCCGGCGCTGATCAGCGCCCCGCGGACTCTCAACTGCTCCCGGCTCACCTCGGCCCCCGCCGACTCAAAGCCTGCGGTGCTCTGCCACGGGCATGGAACGGCGCAGCTTCCGGACCCGCTCGAGGTCGAGGTCCGCCATCGCGATCCCCGTACCGTCGGACACCGTCGCCACCACCTGACCCCAAGGGTCGATGATCATCGAATGGCCGTAGCTCTCCCTCAGCCCCTGATCATCGTGGCGCCCCCACTGCGCCGGCGCCAGCACGTAGCTCTGGGTCTCGATGGCCCGGGCCCGCAGCAGCGGATACCAGTGGTCGCGGCCGGTGGTGAGGGTGAAGGCAGCGGGGACGGCGAGGATCTCCGCCCCGTCGTCCACCAGGCGGCGGTACAGCTCGGGGAAGCGCAGGTCGTAGCAGACCGAGAACCCGAGGCGCCCCAGGGGCGTTTCCACCACCACCGTTTCGGAGCCCGGCTCCACGGTGGCGGACTCCTGGAACCGCACCGCGTCGGACACGTCCACATCGAAGAGGTGGATCTTGCGGTACATCCCCACCCGTTCCCCGTCCGGCCCGAAGAGCACCGACGTGTTGTAGCAGCGGACGGGGTCCGTGGGCTCGGGGAGGCGCTCGTTGAACGATCCCAGCAGCAGATGGATACCGAGGCTACGGGCGAGGTCGGCGAAACGCCGGCAGGTGGGCCCGTCCAGGGGCTCGGCCCGCCGGGCCTTCTCCCGGTGGGTGCCGAGGAAGTTGGTGTTCTCCGGCGTCGCCACCAGGCGGGCGCCGTGGCCGGCGGCCCGCTCCACCAGGGCGCGGGTGCGCTCCCAGTTGGCGTCTTCATCGGCGGTGGAAGAAAGCTGGAGGACTGCGGCAAGGTAGGACATGTCGGCGGCGGTATTGTGCCCCTGATATCCTCCCGTGGCAACCGGACGCGGCCGCGACGCCGGACCCCGGTGGCGTCCCAGGACATGGAATTCCGAGATTTCGCCCTCGCCGTCGTCACCAGCGACGTCCTCGACGTCAAGCTGGCGCCCCCCGCCGGCCCCCTCACCGACGACCACCCGGGCACCCCCCTCCGTCTAGAGGGCCCTGGACGCCCCGACGACCTCACGATCCTGCCGGCGCCCAAGGTCAAGGTCCCTTCCATCGACGGCATGGCGGACCCCGCCCAGCGCCCCCGGATCCTCCACGCCCTGGCCAACCACGAGCTGCAGGCCGCCGAACTGTTCGCCTGGGCCCTCCTCGCTTTCCCCGACGCCCCCGCCGAGATGCGGCGGGGACTGCGGAAGATCCTTGACGACGAGCAGCGGCACACCCGCATGTACGTAGCCCGGCTGAAAGCCTCCGGCGGGCGCCTTGGGGACCACCCCGTCAGCGGCTACTTCTGGCGCAAGGCCGAGCATCTCCACACCCCGCTCCACTTCGTATGCGCCATGTCGCTCACCTTCGAGAACGCCAACCTCGATCACACCGTGGACTACGCCGCCGCCGCGCGGCGGGCGGGGGACGAGAAGACCGCCCTGGTCATCGAGCGGGTGGGGCGGGACGAAGAGGACCACGTCCGCTTCGGCTGGCGCTGGCTCCGGGAGCTCGGTGGGGATCGGGATCCCTGGGACGTCTACCGCGAGCACCTCACCTGGCCCCTGCGCCCCGCCAAGGCCCGCGGCAAGCGCTTCCACCCCGAGGGCCGACGCCGGGCCGGACTCGACGAAGGATTCATCCGCCGCCTGGAGGCGTCCACCGAATGACCCAATCCGTCGCCGGATCCATGGTCGGCCGACGGCTGGGGTCGTTCCAGATTCTGGAGCGGCTCGGGGAAGGGGGCTCCGGCCGGGTGTACCTGGCGGAGGACACCCGCCTCGGCCGTAGGGTGGCCCTCAAGATCCTCCCCATCGGCGGAGGACGCCGGGCCGACGACCCGCCCCTGAAGCCCGCCCAGGAGACCGTCGCCCGACAGCGATTCGAGCGGGAGGCACGGGCCGCGGCCGCCTTCTCTCACCCCCACATCGTCACCCTCTATTCGATGGAGGAGGTGGACGACGTCCCCTTCCTCACCATGGAGCTGGTCCAGGGCCGAACCCTGGCGGACCTGACCCCGGCGGACGGTTTCGAGCTCCCCCGTCTCCTGGCGCTTTCCCGCCAGCTGGTGGAGGCGGTAGCCGCGGTCCACCGACGGGGGGTCCACCACCGCGATCTCAAGCCAGAGAACGTCATGGTGACCACCGAGGAGCAGGTCAAGGTTCTCGACTTCGGCCTCGCCCGCCTCATCCGACTCACCGGTCCCCACGGCCGCCCCCTGGGGAACGGGGACCTTCCGGGGGAGCTCCAGACGGAGGACGTCGACCTGCCAACCCGGGGACCGGGGGATCCGCCGTCGGTGGACCTCTCGTTCGAGGCCGGTACCGCCGCCTACCTCGCCCCCGAGCAGATCCGCGGCGAGGCGGGCGACCAACGGTCCGACCTCTTCGCCCTCGGGGTGGTGCTCTTCCGCATGTCCGCCGGGCGTCTCCCGTTCGAAGGGGAGACGCCGATGGCGATCCTGTCGTCGGTGCTCAGCCGTGAGCCCCTGTCCCTACGGTCCCTCCGCCCCGACCTTCCGGAGGCTTGGGAGCGCCTGGTTCGCAGGTGCCTGGCGAAGAATCCCACCGACCGCCCGGCGTCGGCCGAAGAGCTGCTGGGGGATCTCGACCGGTTGGCCAGCCGGCGACGTCCACGAAGGCGCCTCCTGGGCTGGGCCTTCGCCCTCGCCCTAGTGGTGATGGCGGGCCTCGGCGTCGACCGTTGGCGAAGCAGCGCCCCTCCGTCGACGGCGACCTACGACGAAGGGCCCCGCCGGGTGGCGGTCCTTCCCTTCCGCAGCCTCGGGCCCGAGGACACCGAGTACTTCGGGGCCGGCGTGGCGGAGGAGATCCAGAGCCGCCTGGTGACGGTACCGGGCCTGGTGGTGCTCACCCCCAACGGGCCCAACGGGGAGGCATCTCCGGTGGAGGTGGGCGCCGACCTGGGGGCGGAGCTGGTGCTCGCCGGCACCGCCCTGTGGAGCCGCGACGGTGGCGAGGAGCGGGTACGGGTGACCCCCACCCTCCTTCGCGTTTCGGACGGCGCCACGGTGTGGTCCCGCACCTACGACCGCGTCATGCGGGACATCTTCGAGGTGCAGAGCGAGATCGCCCGTCAGGTCATCGGCCAGCTCGACCTGACCCTCTTCCCGGAGCATGGACGGCGGCTCGGCGCCTCCAGGGTCACGCCGAATTTGGAAGCCTACCGGGCATACCTCCAGGGCTTGGAGATGGCCGGATCCACCGCCTTCGAAGCCGAGAACAGCGCCCACGCCATACGCCTCTTTCAGCGAGCCGTCGACCTGGACCCGTCGTTCCTCCTCGGGTACACCCAGCTCGCGTACGCCCACGCCGCCCATTACCACTTCGGCCACGACCGCTCCCCCCAGCGCCGCGCCGCCGCCGCCGCCGCCGCCGAGCGGGCCCGCGAGCTGGGCCCCGATACGGTGGAGGCGGACCTCGCCTCCGCCTTCGTCCTCTATTGGGTGGAGCGGGACTACGGCGAGGCCACCCGCCGACTCGGCCGTGTTCTCGTGGGCCGCCCCGGGGATCTGGCGAGTCGCAAGCTGATGGCCTTCGTCCAGCGCCGGCGGGGCCGCTTCGAGGCGGCCCTCGACAGCCTCGAGCGGGCCGCCGTCCTGGCGCCGAAGGATCTCGACATCCCCCGGGAGATCGCCAGCACCCTGGTGTTCCTGCGGCGCTACGACGAGGCCCTCGGCCACTACGAGGAGGCCGTCGCCGTGGCCCCGGATTCCCTATTCGCCCGGCACACCAAGGTCCGGGCCCTCCTGCTCGCCACGGGCCGCACCGACGAGGCCCGGGCGGAGATGGCCCAGGTCGGCGACCCAGACGATCCGCGGAACCTCTGGTTCGACCTCTGGTTCGACATCTATGACGGCGATCCCCAGGCCGCCCTCGACCGCCTCGACGGGTCGGACCTCGAACGATTCCAAACCTCCCATTTGAACCTGCCGGTGTCCCTCGTACGGGGTTGGGCCCTCGAGCTCCTGGGGCGGACCGACGAAGCCCGGAGGGCCCACGCCGAGGCCCTGCGCTGGGTCGACGCCCAGGTCGACGGCGGTGCGGAGGAGGACCCCCGCCTCCACGCCGCCAGGGCCCACGCCCTCGCCGGCCTCGGTAGGGGGCACGAGGCCCTGGCGTCGGCGCGGCGTGCGGTGGAGCTGATTCCCACCGCACGGGATGCGGTGTTCGGCCCGTACTACCTCGAGGACCTCGCCCTCGTCCAGGTCCGCAGCGGGCACCTCCGCCGGGCCTGCGACACCCTGGAAACCCTCCTGTCGATCCCCGCCCAGGTCTCCCTCCCGTGGGTCCGCCTCGACCCCAGGTGGACCCCCCTTCTCGACGCCTCGCCGCCCTGCCGCGTGCTGGGGAGCCCGCCGGGGGACCGGCCGGAGGGTGGGGAGCCCCCTTGAACCCGCGGCGCCCCGCCGACGCGCAGCGGGTCCGAGATCGCGGGGCGGCGGCCCCCGGGCTGGTGGCCAACCTCGACGCTGAAGAGCGATGGGCCCGGCTCCTCAACCCGAGCCGTCCCCGCCCGGCCCTGCCCCGCAGGGTGCTGGCGGCCCTGGCGTCGGCGGCGGAGGCGATGCGGATCCTGGGGACGGCGACCTCGCCGCTCTGGTCCCCCGGTGACGGGCCGATCCCGGCGCCGGCGCCCGGCACCGTGTATTGGGCGCAAACCGAGCCCCTGGGGCCTAGGCTCCCAACGACCCGAGGGGCTCGGGCCCGGGGTACCTGGGCCCCAGGCAAGCGAGCCGCAGCGCCCCCCACCGGAGCCCCACTCCGCCTCCTAGCGGCGTCGGCGCCAGCCCGCGACCCCAGGACCGCCGCCCGGGGCAACCATCGCCGGTTCGGCCTCGACCTCGGTCGACGTCTGGGGCTGGCGCCGGACGGGGCCACCCTCGTGGGATCCCTCGCCGAGGTCGACGACGCGGCCCGCCGGGCGCCCGGGCCCTGGGTGGTCAAAGCGTGCCTTTCCGCCGCCGGCCGCTCCCGGTACGTCCACCGACCGGCCGCCGATCCCCACGGGGTCCAAGGCGCCCGCCGCCGGGTGGAACGCCTGCTACGCCACCACGGCCCCCTGCTCTACGAGCCGTGGGAGGACCGCACCGACGACTTCGGGGTCGTGCTCTGGGTCGGCGCCGACGACCACCGGGTGGCGGCCCTACACCGTCAGGGGGTGGACCGGGAGGGCCGCTTCCTCGGCCCGGACAGCATCCGCGACGCCGGAGCGGCACTATCGGAGTCGGACCGCCGTCGGCTCCACCGGGTGGCGGGCTGGGTCGCCGACGGCCTGCGGGGGGCCGGCTACCTCGGCCCCGCGGGCCTAGACGCCTGGCGACATCGAACCGAGCACGGCCTGGAGCTTCGGCCCTTCGGCGAGATCAACGCCCGCTTCACCTTCGGCTGGCTAGCCGCCGTCCACCGGGAGGTGAACGAGGAGACACGCCCCGGGCACGACGGCGGGGGACTTCCCAACGTCTCTGGGCGGCCTCGCTTCCGTCCCGTCGACGGGAGATAATGACTGGGCAGACCTCCGCGCTCCCACCACGGCGGTACCCGTTCCGTTGGAGATACCGATGCTCGACACCCCCAACGAAGACCTTCCGGCCCACCGTCCGGAGCCGACGTCCAAAGCCCGGCACGAACCTCTCCTGTGGCTGTTGCTGGCGGCCATCGTCGCCATGATCGTCTGGACCAACCTCGCCTTCGCGCCGCCGGCGCCGGAGGGGGCGGACTCCGCGGGGCCCGGGGACGACCTCGCCTTCGTCTTCCAGGGAAAGTACCTGGTGGGCGCCAAGACCCTCTTCGACAGCCTCGGCGACGCTTTCGCCGGTCAGACCGAAGCCCTGACGGCGGGCCTCGGGGACCTCGCCGCCGAGCCGGACCGTCGCCTCGCCCTGGTGCCCGTCTACGCGCAGCTGGGGGAGGTGGACACCGCCAGGTCGACCCTCGAAGAGCTCCGGGCCAGCGACCTGGAGCCGCCGCTGAGCCTGGACGTCGAGACCTTCGCAGGTCTGCTCGACGAGCCCCCCAGGACGCCCGAAGGGGAGGTCCGCGGGGACTTCCTGGAGCGCTTCGGATGGTTCGCGGAGCTGGCCCTCGCCCGGTCCGGCGACGGTGGAGCGAAGGGGGAGATCCTCGCCGCGGCCCAGCGCCTGACCCTGGGGGTCTTCCTGGTCTTCGGCCTCGGACTGGCGGCCGTGCTGGTCGGGGCGGTCCTACTCATTTTCGCTGCCATCGGCCACGCCCAGGGCAGGCTGGGGAGCGCCTACGAAGCGGCCGCCGGCAAGCAGCCGGGACACCGGGTGGCCTATCTCGAGAGCCTCATCCTCTTCCTGGTGGCCCTCCCCGCCGTCGGCGTCCTTGGGATCGCCTTCGACGGGATGTGGGGATTGCTCCTCAACTGGCTGGTCCTGCCGGTGGCCCTGTGGCCATTGGTGCGGGGGGAGACATTGGAGGATCTTCGGGACGCCCTCGGTTTGCGCAGCGGCGACGGGGTGCTGAGGGAAGTCGGCGCCGGGCTCGTCGCCTACGTGGCCGCGATGCCCATCCTCGCCGTCGGCCTGGTGGCCACCGCCGTCGCCGCCACCTTCGTCGAGCAGCCCCCGTACCATCCGATCGTCGACTGGGTGCGCGACTCCGGCGGTGCCGAAGTTTTCCTCATCTACATGTTGGCGGCGCTGTGGGCCCCGCTCATGGAGGAAGCCATCTTCCGCGGCGCCTTTTACCACTACCTGCGGGGTAAGGCCCGCGTGTTCGTCTCGGCCCTCACGGTCAGCGTCGTTTTTGCCGCCATCCATCCCCAAGGGCTCGTCGGCATTCCCTTCCTGACCTCCCTCGCCGTGGCCCTGGCACTGGCCCGCGAGTGGCGCGGCTCGGTGATCGCCAGCGTCGTGATGCACATGGTTCACAACGGTCTGGCGGTGACCTTCATGCTCTCGATCCTGCGCTGAACCCGCCGCGGCACGCCGAAGCCGATTCATGAGGACGACCCCTAAACTCGATCCGCCGATCCTCGCCTACCTGGCTGGGGCCGCGGCGGTGGTGATCTGGCGGCTCGCTGCCCCCAGCGCGGAGGGACTGGCCCAAGCGGTCCTGCCGGGGCTCGCGACGGCGGCGGTGGCGGTGGGCCTCCGGCACTGGGGATCCCAGAGGGAGCTATCGCAATGGCGACAGTTGACCCTCGCCCTCGGGCTCCTGTGGGTCTCGGAGATGCTCACGGGCCTCGGCGGCGGCCCGCCGGCCCTCGGCGCCGCCCTGACGGCCCTCGGCGCTGCCCTGGTGGTGGTGGGATCCTTCACCACCCGGGCCCACCGCGACGTCCTCCAGCCCCCGGGCCTGCAACGAATCCAAATCCTGCGGCTCGCGGGCCTCGAGATTCTTGCCCTGGGGCTCGTCGCCTATGGGGTTATCGTCCCCAGCTGGGGCTCGGATCCGTCTCAGCCGCCGCCCTCCGGCGCCGGCCCCCTCTTACTGCTCGGAGCCGCCGCGGCGGCGTATCTGGCGGGGGCGACGCCCCCGTCCCGATGGCGGTCCACCTATGGGCTCCTGACGGTCGCCTTCGGCAGCCTCGGCCTGAGGGATTGGCACGATGGCGCTGTAGAACAGATCTTGCTGCTGGTGGGCCTCACCGCCTGGGTCTTCGCCGCCCGCAGACCCTCCGAAGACGACCAAGACCGGACCCTACCCCCGGCTCGCCCCTGGCGGATCCGCGTCCCGGTGACGGTATCCTTCGCCGTCCTCCCCGCCTTCCACCTCAGCCTGGCGACGGCCGGACTCTTGCCTCCAGATACGGCCGCCGGTCGCCAGGCCACGACCCTCGGGATCCTCGTAGCCCTCGGCGGGCTCGCGGTGGCGGAACACCTCGCGGTCCGCCGGCGGACCCACTCCCTCGAACACCAACATCGGCGGGCCGCCCGGGAAACCGAGGAGCGTTCCTTCTTTCTAGACGCCCTGATCGAGCACAGCCCCCTCGCCATCGTGGTGCTGTCCCCGGACCACCGGGTCACGCTGTGCAACCCCGCCTTCGAGGCGCTCTTCCAGTACCGCGCCGACGAAGTGGTGGGGTCCACCCTCGACCTTCTCATCGCCACCTCGGAGACCCGCGCCCAGGCCGCCGGCTTCTCCCGAAGGGTCATGCGCGGCGAGTCGATCCACGACACCGCCGTTCGCCTGCGCAAGGACGGGGTGGAGGTGGACGTGGAGATCTTCGGGGTGCCCCTCGTCGTCGACGGTGAGCTCCTCGGCGTCTTCGGCCTCTACCTGGACGTTTCGGACCGGCTTCGGGCGGAGCGGGACCTGAGGGAGACGGAGGAACGCTTCCGCCGGCTCTCGGAGGCCACCTTCGAGGGCATCGTGGTCTCCGACGGGGGAACCATCCTCGACTGCAACGAGCAGTACGCCGAGATGGTGGGCTTGACCCCGGAACAGGTGATCGGGCGGCCGGTGGCGGACTTCGTCAGCGAGCGGGACCGGGAGATGGTCGCACGCCGCGTCGAGGAGGATGACGAATCCCCCTACGAGCATCGGGCCCTGCGGGCCGACGGCCGCGAGCTCCTCGTCGAAATCCGCGGACGCGCCTTCCCCTTCGGCGGCAGGCAGGTTCGGGTGGCGGCGGTGCGCGATATCACCACCCAAAAGCGCTTCGAAGACGAAGTCCGCCAGAGTCAGAAGATGGAGGCGGTCGGCAGGCTGGCGGGGGGTATCGCCCACGACTTCAACAACGTCCTGACCGTGATCAAGGGCTACAGCCAGCTCCTCGGCTTCCAGATCCAGGATGAACGCCTGCGGGGGCAGGCGGAGGAGATTCTCCAGGCGGCGGAGCGGGCCAAGCTGATGACCCAACGGCTGCTGGCGTTCGGTCGCAAGCAGGCGATCCAACCCCAGGTCCTGGAGTTGGACGGCGTCGTCCGCGGTATGGAGAAGATGCTACGCCGCCTGATCCGGGCGGACATCGAGATTCGCATCGAAGGGGACCCTGAGCTGGGCAAGATCCGGGCGGACCCGAGCCAGATCGAGCAGGTGATCCTCAACCTGGCGATCAACGCCGGCGACGCCATGCCCGGCGGAGGGGTTCTGACCCTCACCACCGCCAGCGTCCGCCTCGGCCCCAACGACACCAACCCGGTCCCCTACCTGGCGCCAGGTTCTTTCGTACGGTTGACGGTCTCCGATACCGGTACGGGCATGGATCCCGAAACCCTGGATCAGGGGGGCGAGCCCTTCTTCACCACGAAGGAGAAGGGCAAGGGCACCGGCCTCGGCCTGGCGACGGTCTACGCCATCGTCAAGCAGAACGGCGGCATCATCGACGTCGACAGCCATGTCGGCGAAGGCACGGCCTTCCGCGTCTTCCTGCCGAGGATGTCGGAGATCACCGACGAGCCCCGGCCCTTGGACCCCGCCCCCCAACTACCCCGGGGGGACGAGACCGTGCTGGTGGTGGAGGACGAGGCCGGCGTTCGGGAGCTGGCGGTGACGTTCCTCGAAAGCCACGGCTATCGCGTTTTGGAGGCCCCTGACGGGGTGGAGGGTCTCCGAAAGCTGAGCCAAGGGGATCCGGAGATCGACCTGGTGCTCACCGACGTCGTCATGCCGGGCCTCAACGGCCCCGCCATGGTGGCTCGGGCCACCCGGAACAACCCCGGGCTGAAGGTGCTCTACATGTCCGGATACACGGACGAAATGCTTGGGCCTGAGCATTTCGACGCCGACGGCGCTCGACTGGTCCACAAGCCTTTCTCCGTGGAGGAGCTGGTCAACAAGGTTCGGACTGTGCTCGACGGGGGTTTCGACCCGTGACCGGCACCCCAAGCGACCCCTTCGCCGCCTTCGGCGAGTGGATGCGGGAGGCCGAGGCCCACCCGGCGATCCGCTACGCCCATGCCGCCACCCTGGCGACGGTGGACGAAGGCGACCTGCCGGACGCGCGGGTCGTGCTGGTCCATCGCTTCGACCCCGGGGGCTTCGTCTTCTCCACCGACAGCCGCTCCCCCAAGGCGGCTCAGCTGTCACGCCGACCCGCCGCGGCCCTGGTCTTCTACTGGGGGCCCTTGGATCGCCAGGTACGAATTCGCGGAAACGTGGCCGAGGGCACCGAGGAGGAGTCCGACCACTGCTTCGAAGAGCGCCCCAGGGGCAGCCGCTTGACCGCCTGGGGCCCTCCACAGAGCTCGGAGCTCGGGAAGCCCCTCGGCGCCGCCTGGGCCGTCGCCGAAGCCCGCTTCGAGGACCAGCCGCGGGTGCCCCGGCCTGAGCACTGGCGGGCCTACCGGCTGCGTCCGACGTCGATCGAGCTATGGCGAGCGGCCCGCCATCGGCTCCACGACCGCCGACGCTACGAGCGGTCCAGCGACGGCTGGCGGCGGGTCCACCTCGTGCCCTGAGTGCCGACCTCGCCTTTCGCCTCGACAAGCCCAACCCCAGCCGGTACCCTGCCGGTTGGACCTACCCCTGGAGACCCCATGCTCCGCCGCGTTTTCACCACCCCTGTTTGGGTCCTTTTGGCGGCCCTGGCGCCCTCCGCCTCGGGTCTCGACCCTGGTCGGGCGGTCGACCAATATAACGAGCGGCGCTATCTGGTGGAGGACGGCCTGCCCCAGGGAACCGTCCGCGCCATCGCCCAAACCGCCGACGGCTACCTTTGGATCGGCACCCGGGCTGGACTGGCCCGCTTCGACGGTCGCAGTTTCACGGTCCTCAACCGCGACAACACCCCGGAGCTCCTCAACCAGCACGTCCGGTCCCTGGCGGTGGACAACGAAGGCATCCTCTGGGTGGGCACCAACGGCAACACCCTCCTCGCGTACCGCGATCGGACCTTCGTGACGTACGGCCCGGAGACGGGACTCCCCGGGGGGCCGATCATCTCCCTCCTCCCAGGCTCGGGGGGCGACCTCTGGGTCGGCACGTACGGCGCAGGCCTCGCCCGCCTGCGGGACGGTCGCTTCGAGGTCTTCGGGCGGGATCGGGGTCTGCTGAGCCCCGTCGTCGTCGACATGGAACACGACGGCGGCGGGGGCCTCTGGCTGGCCACCCACGGCGCAGGCCTCGTCCACATGGATGCCGCCGGCCGCTTCGAGACCTTCGACACGTCCCGCGGGTTGGCGGATGACTTCGCCTGGGCGCTTCAGCGGTCCGAAGACGGAGCCCTGTGGATCGGCACCGAAGAGGGGCTCCACCGCATGCGGGACGGACGGCTGGAACTCTTCACACCGACAGACGGCCTACCCCACCGACGGATCATCTCCCTGACGGAGGACCGTGACGGACAGCTGTGGATCGGTACCTACGGCGGCGGCCTGGCGCGCCGCTGCCGGGACGGTGGTTTCGAGCACCTTTCCAGCTCGAGGGACTCGTCGATCCGTGCCCTTTTCGAGGACCGCGGCGGCATCCTCTGGTCCGGCAGCCTGGCCACCGGCCTCGGTCGATTGGACGATGGTCACTTCGTCACCTACGGTGTCCAGCAGGGTCTACCGGCCCGCCAGACCACCGCGGTCTATGAAGCTTCGGACGGCGTCCTGTGGGTGGCGACTCGAGACGGCAGCCTCTCCCGGCTCGACGGAGAGAGCTTCTCCACCGTCGACACCCGGAGGGGCCAAGGCAACATCTGGTCCATCACCGGCGCCGCCGACGGCGGTTTGTGGTTCGGGACTTCGGAGGGCCTCGAACACCTCGATGGTGACACCTGGAGCCGCCGCAGCCTACCGGTGGCGGACGAACTGGCTCGGGTCTACTCCCTGCGGCAGGCCCGGGACGGTGCGCTGTGGGTGGGAACCGACGGCGGTCTGGTCCATCTGCCCGCGGACGGTCCAGGGCGGCTCTTCAACACGGACGACGGCCTGCCCCACGGCTTGGTTCGGGCCCTGCTGGAGGACCGTGACGGGAACCTGTGGGTGGGTACCGTCGGCGGCCTGGCGCGGGTGCGGGACGGAGGGGTCTTCCCGTTCACCGAACCTCCGGTGCTCGCCACCAATTCGATCTACTCGCTCCACGAGGACGACGAGGGCGCCATCTGGATCGGGACCCTGGGCGGCGGACTGGTGCGCTACCTCGACGGCAAGATCGACGCGCTGTCCACCCGGCGGGGTTTGGTGGACGACGACATCAACGTGGTGCTCGAAGACGCCCAGGGTCACCTCTGGCTGGGCTCCAGCCTGGGGGTCGTTCGGGTGCCCAAGGCGGCTGTTCTGGCCCGCTTTTCCGACCCGGCGGCTCCGCTACCCCAGCTGGTCTTCGGACGCCGGGAGGGATTCGGCGGCGGCGGCACCTGGGGCGGCGGTCAGTCCGGGTCCGAGGGCCGCGACGGCCGGCTGTGGTTCGCCCACCAGCAGGGGGTCTCCTCCCTCGATCCGCGACGGATCGTCGCCGAGGGCGCGTCGCCGGTCATCCTCGAACGGGTCGAGGTCGACGGGGAGCGCTTCAACCCGGAGGTCGACGGAGATCTTCCTCCGTACAGCCGCGCTGTGACGTTCCGTTTCACCGCCCCGGCCCTGCGCTCTCCAGACAAGGTCCGTTTCCGCTTCCGCCTCCAAGGCTTCGATGACGACTGGACCCTGGCGGAGCTCCGGCAGGCCAGGTACACCAACCTGGGCCCTGGCCCCTATGAGTTCCAGGTGGAGGCCAGCGACTTCGAAGGGCGCTTCTCGGGTCAGGCGCGGAGCTACCGCTTCTCGATCCGCCGGGGATTCGTTCAGAGCCCCGCCTTCTTCATCCTCTGTGCCTTGTCCATCGCCCTCATGGGCTACGGTTTGCACCTCGCCCGGGTCGCCAGACTGCGGAGTCGGGAACGCCGGCTCGAGCAGCGGGTCGAAGCCGCCCTCGCCGACATCAAAGTGCTCGGGGGGCTGCTGCCGATCTGCGGTTTCTGCAAAAAGATCCGCGATGACGCGGGCTACTGGAACCAGCTCGAGGTGTTCATCGACCAGCACTCCGAGGCGTCCTTCAGCCACGGCCTGTGTCCGGCCTGCACCGAAGACTATCTCCAGGAAATCGCGCGGGGTCAGATCGACGGTCCTCCGACCGCGGAGGCGCCGGCCCCGAACCTCCGGTCCTGATCCACGGGGCAGAGCCCAGCTCCCTCTCGCCGGCGCTCGCCCCACGGATTCGACCTCCCGTCACGCCGGTGGCCCGCCCGGGGAACCCGCGGAGACCTGCCGCCGTATCCAGGCCCGACGCCAGGGCCCCGGAGCCCGGCCCGTCGCCGTCGACCGGCGGCCATCTTCTCGATCAGCCATGGAGTGAGCCAACATGCGACCGTCCCTTCTCCGTTCGTCCATTCCCCTCGTCGCCCTCGGCCTCTTGACCGCCGGCAGCGCCTTCCCCCAGGCCGCGCTCACGGTCCCCCCCGGGGGCGACAACCAGCGTAGCGTCGTCACCCAGTACATGGGTTTCGTCGCCGTGACCGTCGACTACAACAGCCCGGACGTCACCGCCCCCAACGGTGAGGACCGCACCGGCAAGATCTGGGGCCAGCTGGTGCCCTACGGTCTCACCAACGCCGGCTTCGGCAACGGCAACCCTTCGCCCTGGCGGGCCGGAGCCAACGAGAACACCACGATCACCCTCTCCCACGACGTCGAGGTGGAGGGGAAGGCCCTCGCCGCCGGCACCTACGGCCTCCACTTCATCCCCGGTGAGGACGACTGGACCGTCATCTTCTCGAACAACTCCACCTCCTGGGGCAGCTTCTTCTACGACGAGTCGGAGGACGCTCTGCGGGTCACCGTCAAGGCCGAGAAGGAAGTGCCCTTCCGCGAGTGGCTGACCTACGACTTCCTCGATCGGCAGCTCGACTCCACCGTCGTGGCCATGCATTGGGAGCACCTGCGGGTCCCGTTCCGGGTCTCGGTGCCGGACCTCGTCGATCGCTACGTTGAGCGTATGGGGGACGAGCTCCGCGGCTCCGCCGGTTTCCTGTGGCAGAACTGGAACGCCGCCGCCCAGATGATCCTCGCCCGGGATCCGCAGGGCCGGCACCTCGACCAGGCCCTCCAGTGGGCCGACGCCGCCCTCGCCGCACCTTTCGTCGGTCAGGAGAACTTCCAGACCCTCGTCACCAAGGCCCAAGTCCTGCAGAGGCTCGAGCGCGGCGACGAGGCCCTCGCGATCGTCGACAGGGCGGTGGAGCATCCCACCGCCAACGCCAACCAGATCCACGGCCTGGGCCGCCAGCTCATCGGCCAAGGGGAGGGGGATCGGGCCCTGGCGGTGTTCAGGAAGAGCTACGTGCGCTTCGACGGTGCCTGGCCCACCCACGTCGGCATGGCCCGCGGGTACTCCGCCGTCGGCGAGTACGCCAAGGCCATCGAGCACGCCAAGAAGGCCCTCGCCCAGGCGCCTAACGACCTCAACCGTACCTCCCTGCAGGGAATGATCGAGACCCTCGAGGGCGGCGAGGACGTCAACGGCTGATCCGGCGCCCCGTCAGCCAGGGGGCTCCGCCCTCCGGACGGCTCAGTCCGCCGGCGGACGGGGCAGAGCCGGGGCCGCGAGGGTGGCTTCGAAGACGGTCACCGCCGTCCCCGAGAGCACCACCCTCTCCCCCGCCAGCCGGCCGTGCACCGTGCCGCCGCGGGTGGAGATCTGACGCCCCACCACCTCAGCCTTCCCCAGACGCTCGGCCCAGAAGGGCACCAGGGTCGAGTGGGCGGAGCCGGTGACGGGGTCCTCGTCGACGTCGAAGATCGGGGCAAAGAATCGCGATACGAAATCGAGCTCCACGCCCCCAATCTGACCCGCGCCGCCGGCGGCCGCGGTGACGATCCACCCCGGCGCCTCTGACCGCGCCAGGGCCGCGAAGTCCGGCGCCACCGCCGCCACGTCCGCCGGCGTCCCGAGCTCCAACAGGGCATACCAATCGTCGTCGCTGAGGTCGTTGCGCCCGGCAGACCGCACCTCGCCGGGATCGATCCCCAGGGCCGCCAGGTCCCCCGCCGAAGGCCGGAACGCCCGCGCCGGCAGCGACGGCAGGTCCATCGCGAGCTTTTCCCCCTCACAGCGGACCTCCAGCCCCCCGCTGAGGGTCTGGAACCGAGCTGCCTGATCCGGCCCGAGGACTCCCGCTTCGAAGAGCACGTGGCCGCTAGCCAAAGTCGCGTGGCCGCACAGCGCCACCTCTGTGGCCGGGGTGAACCACCGCAGATCGAAGGCCTCGCCGCGGGGCACGACGAAGGCGGTTTCCGAGAGGCTCATCTCCACCGCTAGCCGCTGCATCCACGCCTCCGGCGCCGGCTCGGGCAGCAGACACACCCCCGCGGGATTGCCCTCGAAGGGTCGGGAGGCAAAGGCATCCACCTGGAACAGTCGAATCTCCATCTTCATCTCCTCGGCGTTTCCGGTCTAGGGGATTGCCGCGACATCCTACTGTCTCCGCACCGCGACCGAGGCTCCGCTTGGACGATCCCCCAACGCCGCTCCCCCGGGACCCTGAGCCCAGTCGCAAAGACCAAGGGCGTGTTAACCTGGCTCTTTCGACCCCAAGCTCTCCCAACCCGCAAGGAGGAAGCGATGACGAAGCTCCGCCAACTGGCCTTCTGCCTGATCGTCCTGTGCCTGCCGGCCACCCTCGCAGCCGACCTCGCTCCGGCCACCGACTGCGACGCCGCGACCCGCTGGGTCGCCGAGCGTGCCGACGCCCTCCCGACCACCTTCGACGAGCTGGCGGCCCTGCCCCCAAGCCATCGGAAGGCCGTCTTCTCCGCCCTCCCGGCGGAGCACCAGAGCCGCCTCTGGCAGCAGCACCTCGACCGCTGGAGCGCCGCCCAAGGCGACCTGACACCGGCCCAGCTGAACCTCATCGCCGAAGCCCGTCGCCTCACCTCCGCCGAGCACTTCGAGCTCGCCCCGGGTGCCGACAGCCTCGACTCCGCCCTCCACCTGTTCGACATGCAGGCGCTGCGCCACTTCACCCCCGAACAAACCCGCGCCGCGTTCTACGACCTCGCCGGTTTCGCCGCCACCGGCATCCAGATCGAAGACGAAGACAAATTGGAATGCGACTGCGCCCAGGGCCGCCCCGGAACCGTCCAGGCCTGCCCGGACAACTCCTCCTGCAAAACCGGAGGCTGTTCCAACCCCGGTGGCCGAGGCTGCGGCCTCTTCCACTTCGTCCCCTGCGACGGAGTGTGCCTCGGCGCAGTGGTGATCGACCTCCACTGAGGCCCAAAGAACACGGGCGGACCTCAGGCGATCCCGACCTCATTCCCTGGGGGTCCGCCCCTCCCATTTCTCCACGCTCCCCAACAGCGACAGGGAGCCGACCCCGGCTAGCACCAGCGCAGCTCCGGCCCATTGGGTGGCGGACAGGCGCTCGACGAAGAGTAGGTAGCCCCAGAGCACCGTCAACAGGGGCTGTAGCAGGAGCAGCACGGAGGTTTCTAGGGCCGCTAGCCGCGGCAGAGTGTAAGTGATGGCGAGCCAGCCGAACACCTGGGACACCATGGCGACCGCGAAGAGCCAGCCGTGGGCGGGCCAGTGGGGCACCAGGTCGAGGCCCCCTTCCACCAGTCCCGCCAAGAGGGACGCGACAGCGGCGCCGGCGGTGGCGTCGAGGAGGGGTCCTTCGGGGGTCGACAAGCCGCGGTTCGAGGCCCGCAGGAGGATCAGGAAGGCGCTGTAGGAGAGGCCCGTGAGCAGGCCGAAGATCACGCCGCCGGCGGGGTCCGCGCCGTAGGCGTCGGCTTGCCCGAGGCCGGTCAGGAGGGCGACGCCGACAAGAACCAGGGGTGTCAGGCCGAGGGCCCAGCGGCTCGGACGCTCGCGGTGGACCAACCAGGCGAGGAAGGCGACGAAAACGACCTGGGTGTTGCCGAGCACTGTGGCCAGGCCGGTGCCGATAAGGTCGATCGCCCGGTGCCAGAACACGAGGTCGAGGCCGAGGGCCGCCCCGGCGAGGAACGACATCCAGCGTTCCCGCGGACCCCGGCCGTCGCGTCCGGATCGCAGTCGCCACAGCAGGACGAGCACCGGCAGGGCATAGAGGCATCGGAAGGTCGCGGCGGTGGCCGGCGACACCGAAGCCAAGCGGACGAAAACGGCGGAAAACGAGATCAGAAAGACGCCGAAGAGGGCGACAAGACGCACCATCGGGATGACTCCGGGGGGGACGGGTCGGGTTCCCGATCCAAAGACGGGGTACCGGTCAAAGGTCGAGGTCGGGGGCGCGGCGGCGAAGGTCAGGATATGGGGTCCGGTGACGCCACAGCAAGAAGAACGCCAGCGCTGCGGCGACGAATCCGGCGACGTAGGCCCAGTGGGGCAAGGCTTCGAGGGCCAGGCCCTGCCGCGTCGCCAAGACCGCCATCCCGTTGTGGAGTACGTGCCACAGAATCGCCGGCAGCAGGGAGCCGGTCAGCAGGGTCACCGCCGCCAGCATCACCCCGAGAAGGCCGGTGGGGATCAGGCGGATCAGCTCGAAGTGGAAGATGGCGAAAATCCCGCCGACGGCGAGGCACAGACCGACGGGGCCGAAGCGCTTCCGCAGCCCGTGCAGTAGGACGCCGCGGAAGGCCACTTCCTCGCAAACACCCGGCAAGAGGGCGACGAAGATAAGCAGTTGCCACAGCGGCACGTCCCCCGGCAGGAGGTTCCGGGCGAAGGCCTCCGCCATCTCTTTGGGGATCGGGAACAGCCACGAGCCGAGGCGGGCCACGGTGATGGTCACCAGCATCATCGACGGCGCCCCGATCAAAACAGCCAGCCACACGGCGGGGCGCACCGGCCGGAGGGCCAGGGCCTCCTTGGGATCCAGGCGGTAGCGCCGGATCATGAGCAGCGAGGCGCCGAAAAACACCAGCACGATGTTGAACAGCACCTGGGCCTGCATGGAGCTCAGGAATTGAAGATTGGTGACCCCGAGGAAGATCACCGCCCACATCACCGCGAACCAGCGCAGCACGTGGCGCGGAAAGAGTGCCGGCCCGCCGAGGTGGTCGGCCTCGTCGGAGTCCGCCGCGGTCACCAGGCGCTCGGTGCCGAGGGCCCGCAGGGTGGCGCGGATCACCAGGACCGCCGCGGCGGCGCTGGTGATCCAGGTGACGGCGAGCATCGGCCAGTCCAGCTCACCCACCAGGATCTCTCGTACCGCCACCGCCAGGTTGGCCACCGGCACCAGGGCCAGGGCGGAGCGCAGCTCCACCCCCGGCAGCATCGAGACGCAGGCCGGCAGCAGCCCCAGCAGGATGATCGGGAAGAAGTGGATCTGGAATTCTTTGTAAGTCTTCGACCGCCCGGACACCAGCAGCAGGACCGCCGCCACCAGCGCCGCGAGGGGTAGGAACAGCAGGAAGAGGCAGAGGGCCGCCAGGGCCGACAGCTCGACGGCGAAGCTCTCCGGCAGCTCGATGACCTCGAGGCCGACGTAGATCCAAAGATTCAGCAGCTGAACCAGGGTGATGAACGCGCCGACGGTGAAGATCACCAACATCTTGGCGGTGACGATCTCCACACGGCCGGCGGCGGTGGTGAGCAGGGTCTCGAGGGTGCCACGCTCCTTCTCCCCCGCCAAGATGTCCGCCGCCACCACCGAGCCGCCGGTGAACAGGAAGAAGAGGACGAAAACGGTGGCGAACCTGCCGAGGGAGGCGCCGGTGCGCTGCCCCGCCGTCGCCAGGTCCCGGCGCTCCGCCACCACCGCCACCTGGCGGACCTCCACCGGGAGCCCGGCGTCCTCCAGGAGTCCGATCCGGCGCAGGGAGCGGGCCTCGTCGAAACGGCCCCGCAGCTCGCCCATGGCGGTCTGGGAGTAGTCCCAATCCGCTAGGTAGCGCAGGCGTAGGAGCGGCCTCGGCGGCCCGGGCTCGTCGGCTTCGGCGGCGGCGCCGTCCTCCGCTTCCCCGTCGCCTTCGGAGTCGTCCGCGTTGTCGGCGGCTGCGGCCTCCTCAGCCCTCGCGGCCTCCGCCTCCTCCGCGGTCAACGTCTCGATCCACACGTGGGCGTCGCGGTTCTCGAGGGCGGCCCTTGGGTCGTCGACGGTCCGCTCCTCCAGCGCGATGGCGGCCCCGGAGGGCGCGTCCCCCTCGGATTCCGCCGCCTTCCCCTCGTGTTCCCGCAGCAGCGCCCGCGCCAGCTCGGCCTCCGGACCGGTGACGACGTAGCCGAAGCTGAGGGCCTCGATGCGCTCCTGCCGCCGGTCCTCCGCGAAGCTAGACGCAAAGAAGAACAGCGGCAGAACCAGCACCGGCAGGATCACCGACGTGATCAGGGTGCGCCGGTCCCGAACCAGCATCCGCAGCTCCGCCAGGTAGAGGGTACCCAGCGACGGCAGGTCGAGCTTCACGGGGCCGAGCCCCCTTGCTCCAGCTCCTTGCGATCCCGCGCTTCCAGCTGACGACGGGTCTCGGCTTCGGCGTCCTTCACGTAGTGGACGAAGACGTCCTCGAGGTAATGCTGGCCCGTGCGGGCTCTCAGATCGTCGAGGCTACCCTGGTCGAGGATCCGCCCGCTGTGGATGACGGCGATGCGGTCGCACAGCTTCTCCACCTCGCTCATGATGTGGCTGGAGAAGAGGATCGTCTTGCCCTCGTCACGAAGCTCCCGCACCACGTCCACCAGCGCCAGGGCGTTGAGCACGTCGAGGCCGACGGTGGGCTCGTCGAAGATGAGGATGGGGGGATCGTGGGCCAGGGTCCGCGCGATGGACACCTTCTGTTTCATACCGCTGGAAAGGGTCTCCACCCGCGCCGAGGCGAAGGGGCCGATGGCGAAGCGCTCGATCAGCTCGTCCACCCGCCGGGCGACCCGATCCTGGGGATAGCGGTTGATGCGGGCGAAGAAGTCGAGGGTCTCGCGGGCGGTGAGCCGTGGATAGAGGGCTGTGGAGGCGGAGAAGAAACCGAGGTTGCGGCGCACCTCTTCGGGCCGCTCCCGCACCGAGTGCCCCATGACGAAGGCGTCCCCCTTGGAGGGCTTCAGGATCGTCGCCAGCATCCGCAGGGTGGTGGTCTTGCCGGCGCCGTTGGCCCCGAGAAGGCCGAAGATCTGGCCCCGCTGGCACTCGAAATCGATCCCGCCGACCGCGGCGATCTCCCCCCGGCCTTCGTCCCAGAAGGTTTTCCCGAGCCCTTCGACCCGAACCGGAGCTTCGCCGTCGACCGTGCCGTCCTTCGTCATCGTCCACCTTCCGATCCGGCGTCTTCGGCGGCGCGGCGGCCGCGGAAGCGCTGTTTCAGCAATTTCAAGACGCTGCCTTCGTAGCTGCCGGTCATGACGTCCTCGAAGCTCAAGACCCAGCGGGCCAGCCACAGGCACGCCGCCACCGCCGCCACTTCGGCGACGAGGACCAGACCGATCAGCGGCCAGTCGTAGATGCCGACGAGGGCCTGGCGGAACAGCAGGGCGACGTTGGCCACCGGCACCAGGGCCCACCCGGCGGTGAGCTCCAGATCGGGGGAGTTCACCAGGAGTGGCGGCAGGATCGACACCATGTAGAACGGCCCGACCATCGACTGCCCTTCTTTGAAGGTGCGGGCGAAGGAGGCGAAGACCATCATTCCGGCGGCCAGGAACATCGCCAGGAGCACCGCCGACAGGGCCATCAGGGGCAGGGCCGAGAGGGGGATCTGGAAGCTGACGTCCGACGACCCGCCGCCGAGCATCGGGGCCAGGATTGCCCGCATCGACAGGGTCATGGCGGCGAGGTTGAGCATGCCGGCCACCGCCCCGAGGGTGGCGACGTAGAGGTATTTGGCGGTGACGATGCTGGCGCGGGACGCCGACACCGTCATCAGGGTCTCCCAGGTGGAACGCTCCCGCTCGCCGGCGGTCGCGTCCACCGCCGGGTAGAAGCAGCCGACGGAGATCATGATGATCATCAGCAGCGGAACCATCAGGCCGAGGAGGTAGGCCCCCACGTCGCTGCCGCTGGCCAGGTTCTCGGTTTCGAGGCGGAAGGGGGACCACTCCAAGGCCGACACGCCGCGCCGATCCGCCTCCCGTTCGAGCCAGTCCTTCCGGTGGTCCGCCAACACCTCGCCGAACCGCTCTTCGGCCTTGGCGGACCGGTCCTTCGCGCTATCGAATTGTAGGGACACCTCGAAGTTGCCGCCCAGGGCCGCGGCGCCCCCCGTCGCTCCCCGGATCTGCACCAGGAGATCCAGATCCCCCGCCCGAATGGCAGCCTCGGCGTCCTCAGGAACCGCCACCATCTCGAGGCGGTCGTCCTCCGCCAGGGTCTTCCGCAGGGCCTCCACCTCTTCGCCGGCGGAGACCGACTGGGCCGGGTCCCAGGCGAGCCGGGAAACGAACCGCTCCTCCTGACCGCGGACGAACCCGACCGCCGCGAACATCCCCCAGAGCAAAACCGGGTAAAGAAGCAGCGGCACCAAGAGACTATTGACCAAGATGCCCCGCTCACGCAGAGCGGCCCGCAACTCGCGAAGATACAGAAGGCGAATGTCGTATAGATTCATGGCGTGCTGGACAGGCAGCCCAAGGCTACCCGCTGACCGGCACCGTTGCAATCGGAGGGGCTCGGTTTCAGGCCCTCCGGGGAGCGATCCCCGATTGAAACCTTCCCAGTTCCGGTGACGTTACACGGACAGGCCACCACCTCCGTCGCGCGCTCCCCGATCCCGACCGTGACGCACACGCGTGGCCTTTCCCTATCTCCAACGACCCGAGAGGCAGATTCATGTCGAAAATCTCGTTGAAGCCCGTGCTCGTCCTCGCCGTCCTCCTGCTCGCCGCGCTCCCCGCAGCGGCGGAGGAGATGACCCTCGACCAGGTGGTCGCCAAGAACATGGAGGCCCGCGGCGGTGAAGACGCTTGGGAGGCCATCAAGTCGGTCAAGATCGTCGGTCAGATGGCCATGGGCCAGGGCATCGAGGCTCCGTTCACGATCTACTTCAAGCGCCCCGACAAGATGCGCCTCGAATTCCAGTTCCAGGGCATGACCGCGGTCCAGGCCTACGACGGCAGCGAGGGCTGGCAGGTCATGCCGATGATGGGCAGCACCGAGCCCGCCGCCATGTCGGAGGACGAGCTGAAGCGGGTCCGCAACCAGGCCGATTTCGAGGGTCCCCTCTTCAACTGGGCCGAGAAGGGCCATGAGGTGGAGCTCATCGGCAAGGAAGAGGTCGAGGGCACCGAGGCCTACAAGCTGAAGATCAAGACCGCCGAAGGCGATGAGTCCTTCACCTTCCTCGACGCCGACCACTTCCTCGAGTTCCGCCAGGAATCCTCCATGACCACCCCCACCGGTCAGGAGCTTCAGACCGAAGTGACCTTCGGCGACTACAAGGAGGTCGGCGACATCGTGATGTACCACTCCGTGGAGATGAAGCCGGTGGGTGCCCCCGCTGGCCAGGTCATCACCTTCAGCTCCGTCGAGGTGAACACCGGCGACGTCGACGACGCCATGTTCACGAAGCCCGCCGCCGAAAAGGCGGAGGCGCCCTCCGGCCGCTGATCCCGACGGGCCACTGGCCCCGGCCGTCCCCCCGGTCCCCGCCGACCGAGGGGCGGCCCCGTTTCGCCGTGCCCGGCCGCCCCTTCGGCGGGCCGGTCCCGCGCCCCAAGATTCTCACCCAGCCTGTCTTCCTTCACGAGGAGACCCCATGATCTCGAAGCGTTCCCTTGCCCTCTTGGCGGGGGCGACGATGGCGGTTTCGTCCGTCCTGCCCCTCGTCGCCGCTCCGTTCAACTCGAACACGTTCGGCGGCCTGCGGGCCCGCGCCATCGGCCCCGCCGTGATGAGCGGCCGCATCGCGGCCCTCGACGGCGTCGCCGCCGACCCCATGACCCTCTACGTGGGCGCCGCCTCCGGCGGTGTCTGGAAGACCGTCGACGGGGGTAACACCTTCCAGCCCGTCTTCGACGACCACACCCAGTCCATCGGCGCCATCCGCATCGACCCCACCGACCCGGAAACGGTGTGGGTGGGCACCGGCGAGCCGTGGGTCCGCAACAGCGTGTCCTACGGCGACGGCGTCTACAAGACCACCGACGGCGGCGACAGCTGGACCCACGTCGGCCTGCCGGACTCCGAGCGCATCGGCGCCATCCGGATCCACCCCGAGAACGGGGACGTGGTCTACGTCTGCGCCACCGGCCACCTCTTCAACGCCAACGAAGAGCGGGGCGTCTACAAGACCACCGACGGCGGTGAGACCTGGGAGCGCATCCTCTACGTCGACGCCGACACCGGCTGCGCCGACCTCGACATCGATCCCCAGGACGGCGACATCCTATACGCCGCCATGTGGCAGTTCCGCCGCTCCGCCCACTTCTTCACCTCCGGCGGCCCCGGCAGCGGCCTGCACCGCAGCATGGACGGCGGCAAGACCTGGGAGCGGCTGGAGGAGGGCCTGCCGGAGGGGGACCTGGGCCGCATCGCAGTGGCCGTGGCCCCGTCCCGCCCCAACGTCCTCTACGCGACGGTGGAGGCGAAGGAGAACGCCCTCTACCGGTCCGACGACCTGGGCAAGACCTGGCGCTGGATGAACGCCTCCACGAACATCAAAATGCGCCCGTTCTACTTCAGCGAGCTGGTGGTGGACCCCACCGACCACCAGCGGGTCTACAAGCCTGGCTTCGTGCTCACCGTCAGCGTCGACGGCGGCAAGTCCTTCAGCTCGATGTTCGGCGGCGGCTTCAACATGCCGGTCCACCCCGATCACCACGCCCTGTGGATCAACCCCACGAACGCCAAAGAGATGTTCCTCGGCACCGACGGCGGACTCTACGTGTCCTACGACGGCTCCAACTCCTGGCGCCATTCCAAGAGCCTGCCGATCTCCCAGTTCTACCAGGTGGGTTACGACATGGAGTTCCCGTACAACGTCTACGGCGGCCTACAGGACAACGGCACGTGGACCGGCCCGTCCCAGGGCCCCGGCGGCGTCACCAACGCCGACTGGAAGAACATCGGCTTCGGCGACGGTTTCTGGGCCTTCCCCGATCCGACGGACGTCGACACCGTCTACGTCGAGTTCCAGGGTGGCCGCTTCATGCGGGTGGACCGCAAGACCGGCGCCGTCCAGTTCATCCCCCCCTACGCCGAGGGTGACCAGGAGGAGCTCCGGTTCAACTGGAACTCCCCGATCCACATGTCCCCCAACCACCCGGGGACCGTCTACTACGGTTCCCAGCACCTGCACCGCTCGAAGGATCGGGGCCTCTCCTGGGAGACCATCTCCCCCGACCTCACCACCGACGACCCCTCCAAGCAGCGGCAGGCGGAGTCCGGCGGCCTGACCATCGACAACTCCACCGCCGAGAACCACTGCACGATCTACTCGATCAGCGAATCGCCGGTGGACGACCAGGTGATCTGGGTCGGCACGGACGATGGCAACCTCCAGGTGACCCGCGACGGCGGCGCCACCTGGACTCTAGTGTCGACGAACATCGAAGGGATGCCGGCGGCCCACTGGGTGTCGACGGTCCACGCCAGCCCCCACGACGCCGCCAGCGCCTTCGCCACCTTCGACGGCCACTGGTCCGGCGACAAGACCACCTACATCTACGTCACCCGCGACCACGGCGCCACGTGGACCTCCCTAGGGGCGGACAACCTCGAAGGCTATGCCCACAACGTGGTGCAGGATCCCGAGAACGCCGACCTCCTCTACCTCGGCACCGAGATGGGGCTGTGGATCTCCCTCGACGCCGGCGCCCACTGGGCTCGATTCACCGAGAATCTGCCCAAGGTGGCGATCCACGCCATCCAGGTCCACCCGCGGGAGCACGACCTGATCCTCGGCACCCACGGCCGGGGCGTTTACATCATCGACGACGTCACCCCCCTGCGGCACCTGACCACGGACGTCCTCGACGCGAACGTCGCCCTGCTGCCGTCCCGCCCGGCCCCGATGGTGGTGGCCAATCAGCTTAACTTCGGCTTCGCCGCCGACGGCTTCGTCGGCGAGAACCCGCCGGGGGCCGCCGCCATCGTCTACTACCTCAAGAAGCGCCACCTCTTCGGCGACCTCAAGGTCGAGGTCTACGGCGACGACGGCGAGCTGATCACCACTCTCCCCGGCGGCAAGCGCAAGGGCCTCAATCGGGTCGACTGGCCGATGCGGTTCAAGCCGCCGAAGATGCCGGCGGCCACCAACCTGGTGCCCGCCTTCCTCGGACCCCGGGTTCCCGAGGGCACCTATCGGGTGAAGCTGATCAAGGGTAAGGAGACCCTCGAAGGGGAGGTCCACCTGGTAGCGGATCCCCGGGAACCGTTCCCGGAGGCCGACCGCAAGCTCCAGCAGACCACCTCCCTCGCCCTCTACGACAGCCTCGCCGAGCTCACCTACCTGGTGGACAACCTCGTCCACCTGCGGGACGCCGCCCAGGGGCGGTCCGAAGGGCTCAGCCGGCAAGCCGACAAGCGGAAGCTCGACGACTTCGCCGACCGCCTCGACGGGCTGCGCCGGTCCCTCGTGTCCACCAGCGACAGCGGCATGCTCTCCGGCGACGAGAAGCTGCGGGAGCGCCTCGGCAACCTCTACGGCGACATCACCGGCTACGACGGTCGTCCCACCGACGCCCAGGTCGCCCGTAAGGATCAGCTCATGGGGGCCCTGGAGTCCGCCCGGGGCAAGTCGTCGTCGATCACCGCCGACCTAGACGGGCTCAACCGCCTGCTGGAGAAACGCGGCGCCGAGCCCATCGAAGCCCTGGACCGCTCTGCCTGGAACCAGGAGCAGGGCCTCGGCGGCACCGGCGCCCTGCTCGTCAGCAAGCGGGATCGCCTGCGGCTCCAGCACCACCTCCAGTGGGTGATGGGCGCCTTCTGACGCCGTTCCCCATCCGTCCGGCGACCCCCTAGGCGGGTCGCCCAGCGAGCCCAGGGCCAGCGGAAACCCGCTGCCCTGGGCTTTTTCACGCCCGAGCACCCGAAATCGCGGTGGTAGGCTGCTGGGGCTTGGTCCCTGGACCGCCGTCTCTATCCTGAGGAGCACCGCATGACCACAGTTCAGGTCGAGTTCGAAACGGACGTCTTCACCACGCTGCGAAAAAGTCCCGAAGAGGTCGCCAATGATATCCGGCTCGGAGCCGCGATCCCCGATTCAGGAAACCTACGAAGAGCTGAAAGCGGCCCCCTGACCGTTTCCCGAAGCTAAGACCTATCAAGGATCAGGCGTATGTCGGTGACGGGACCAAAAAGTAATGCTAGCCAAGCGAATAGGACGTCGAGCTCTTCGAATCGGATGATGATCCCGAGAACCCCTCCAAACGGTCAGTCGAAGGCTTAAGTGGCTCTTGCGCTGACAGGCCCCAGCGGGTTTCCAGAGTAGGGGCGGGGCTTGCCCCCGCCCGTCGAAGCAGGGCAGCCAATCCGTTGAATCCGCTGATGGACATTGTCTTAGCTTAGCGCCCCATGCCTGAGCACCCATGTCGGTTCGTCGGCGAGGGCCCGAATCGGTTCCACTACGAGGACTTGGGATCTCGATCTTCGGGTGTGGTGGCGTACTGGTTAAGGGTTGATCTACAGGCGGGAATGGGCCGCAGGAAAGGTCTTCGAAGGTCGATATCCTGCCGTTGGGTATCTTCTGTGTTTCTGCACCGCGGGCGGAGGCAAGCTCCGCCCCTACTCCGGAGTCGGTTCGGCGGGAGATGAATTTTGGCGGAACGGGCCGCCTCTCCCCTAAGCTGCGGAATCGGCCCTGAAGCTCGTCGGCGAAGGAAGGTGCGGAGGCTCCACCCCTCCTATCACTTCTCACCTCTGTGTCGCGGTTCGGACCTCGGCGTCGCCTACAGGGGCGACGGTTCTGCTCCCGGGGTCGGGGGTATAGGATCCCGACATGGCAGGAACGGCGACAGCAGACGGGGCTGCTCTCCCGGGGGCAGCTCCGGAGGGGACCGGCGTCGAAGCGACGGCACTGGCGGCCCTGGATCGGTCGGACCCCGAAGGGGCGCTGCGGGTGCTGATGGATGCCTACGGGCGGTCCATCTATCGCTTCTGTCGACAGATGGTGGGGGACGACGCCCTCGCGGAGGAAGTACACCAGATGACGTTCGTGCAGGCTTTCGAAGGATTCGAGCGTTTCGGACGGCGGGCGTCGCTGCGCACCTGGCTCTTCGGCATCGCCCGCCACCGGAGCCTCGACGCCATCAAGATCGCCCGCAGGCGGCGCAACCGCTTTCACCTAGTGGCGGAGCCGCCGGACGTTTCCGACGCCGCACCGGCGGCGGAGGACCGGCTGGCCAACCGGGCCCTGGCCAAGGCCCTGGAGCGCTGCCTCGAAGCCCTGGCGCCGGCGACCCGAACGGCGGTCCTGCTGCGCTACCGCGAGGGCATCTCGTACCCCGACATGGCCGACCTGTGCGACGCCAAGCCGGCGACCCTCCAGGCCCGGGTGGCCCGGGCCATGCCGGTCCTGCGGCGCTGCCTCGAAGACGAAGGGCAGTCGATATGAGCCCCCGGGACCCCATCGAAGGCATAGGTCACCCCGAAGACACACCGCCGTCGGCGCGGGACCGACGGGAGGTCGACCTCCTGACCCGCCTCGAAGCCGGGGAGCCCCTGCCGGACGACGTCGCCGAAGACGCCAAGCTCGCGGCGCGGCTGGCTGGCTACGACCGCCTCCGCGGGGCCCTCGGCCAGGCCGGCGACGACCTGGCGCCCCCCGAGGGCTGGCGGCAGGGGGTCCTCGATCGAATCGACCAGCGGCGGGCCCGCCGGGGTGCCGCCCGGCGACGGCGCTGGCTGGGGACGGCGGCGGCCCTGGCGGCGGGTTTGATCCTCGTCCTCTGGCCCGCCGACGAGGTCCCCGTCGGACCCGGTCCAGGGCCGACGGGTCCGGTCCTCGTGGCGGAGATCTTGGCGTCCGCCGAAACCACCCGCCGCGGCCTCGAAGCCCAGCCCGGCGATCGGCTTCGCCTGCGTGCCTCCACCGACGGGCGCCCCCACGCCGAGCTGCGCATCTACCGCGGCGACGACGAGCTGGTGCTGCGCTGCGGCGACGGTCCCGGTTGCTCCCGGTCCGGAGACGAGCTCGTCGCCCTCGTACCCCTCGATCGGCCGGGGGGCTACCAGACGGTACTGCTCTGGGGCGATGCCCCAATGCCGGCGCCCGAGCCCGCCCTCGGCGGCAGCCTTGATCTGGACACCGCCGCCGCGGTGGACATCGGCGCCGACTACGAGCTAGGACCGGAAATCGAGGTGCGCTGACGGCGGCGACGCCTTCGACCCCGCAGATTAAGATCCGTCGAGCAATGCCCGGACGGCGAGCTGGGCCCGCTCCGGATCCACCAGCTCCACCCCCACCCCCGAAAGCAGGTTCGTCTCGTCGGCGGCCCTCGGCTCGAAACGTTGCACCACCCGGGCGTGGAACCGAACGGAATCGCCCCCCGGCAACCGCAGCTCGATCGCCAGCATCTGCCCCATCTCGGGGGGCGTGAGGGTCGAGACGAACATTCCGCCGTGGACGAGATCCCGCTCGTAGAGACGCCGGATCTCATCGATGCTCTGAAAGCGAATCGTGAAGCCTCCACTCCCGGACCGTGACGGCGGGGCGGCGGCGGAAGGAGGCGCGACGGGGGACGGCGCCGGTGGAGGAGGCGCGGTGGCCGGCCCGGGGGGCGGCGGCGCCAGGGTCGGAGGGTCGAGGGTCGGAGGGTCGAGGATCGGCGGGTCGAGGATCGGCGGGTCGAGGGGCGAGGGTGGGAGCGCCGAGGGGTCGAGGGTCGAGGGATCGAGCGCGGAGAGATCGAAAGGAGGCGGGTCGAGCGCCGGCGTTGAGGGGATTGAACCCGACGGAGCCGGGGAAGCCGCGGCCGGAGGGCTGGAGAGTCTCTCCACCGCCGGCATC
>JBCDIS010000067.1:0-33960 GCA_038748685.1 Acidobacteriota bacterium
CCTCGCCAGGCCGCTGGTCTTCTGGGCTCTCATGGTTGCCCTCCTCCTGACGCCCCTCGTCGCCCATGGAGACCCCTCGGGCGAGTCGGAGGGGAAGGGGAAACCACCTTGGGAGCTCCAAGTTCACGAGCTCGTACCGACCCAAGCTGCCGTTCCCCCTCCACCGCCGCCGGCGGAGTTCCCCGTCCAGCTCATCCTCGACGATGACACTGCCGAAGGGGCCGTGGGCTTCAACGGCACCTTCGCCCAGCAGTTCCTCTGGCTCAGCGTGTTCGACGGTCCGGGGGAGGCGTTCGACCTGGAGCAAATCTGGGTGCTGTTCCCCGCCGGCGCCAACATGGCGGTGGGGGAGGCCGCCCAGCTGGCGGTCTATGCGGACGGGGACGCCGACCCCACCAACGGAGCCTCCCTCCTCGGCACCTTCGAGGTGGCGATTCAGGCCGTCGACGGTGACACCTTCTCGATCTACGAGCTGGATCCCCCCCTGCCGATCCCTGAGGACGCCGGCAGCGTCCTACTCGGGGTGGTGGATAGGTGGGTAGAGTCCGGCGTGACCTCGCCGACGCTACCGGCGGCCCTCGACACCACGGCGTCCGAGGGGCGTTCCTACGCCGCCGTTTGGCTCGGCGATCCCCCCGACCCGCCGATCTTGCCGGCGGACGACCTCAACGTGCCCGTGGACGGTAACTGGATGCTCCGCGGTTTCGGCACCCCAACGCCGGTTCCGGTGATCGAAGTACCGGTCCTCGGGACCACCGGGTTCGGCCTGCTGACCCTGGCGTTGGCGGCGGCGGCCATCGTCGCCCTACGCCGGCGGGTCACCGGACCGGTGGGGAGCTGACGTCATGGATTCCCGCGCCCCCATCGAACGAGCGGAGATGCTCAGCATGCCCCAATCCCCCCGTCCTCAGAATTCAGTGACCCACGCCCGGGCCTTCGCGAGCGGCGTCCTCATGGCCTGTGCCCTGGTCCTCGGAATCACCGCGGCGCCGGCCCTGGGCTCGTCTCTCCAGGTCGACGCCTTCCTGGTGGACCAGGGCCCGGTCGCTCAAGGGACCGACTCCTCCGTATCCGGTCCCGGGATCGTCGGCGGCGAGCGGGACATCTCTGTCACCCGGAACAGCGGCACCGGCGACGTGGAGGCGGAAGTGGTGGGCGCCACCTCCCGCCTGGGGTTCGCCGTCGGCATGGACACCGAGGGCGAGGCCGCGGTGACCTGGGACGGTGCCGACGGCGCCGCCGCCCTCGACCCCTCGGGGCTGGGGGGCGTGGACCTGACCGAAGCTGGGAACTTCGACGCCCTGATCTTGACGGTGGTCTCGTCCACCGCCGGGGTGACCCTGCGGATGGAGGTCTTCACCGACGGCTCCGCCGCCGACGCCTCCACTTTCGAGACCACTCTGCCGGCCATCGTCGATCCCAGGGTCTACCGTCTACCCTTCGCCGGTTTCGTGGCGGCTTCCACCTCCGTCGACGGCGCTGACTTCTCCAACGTCGGCGCGGTGCGGCTGACCCTAAGTGGCGGCTCCGGCGCCACCGCCGTCCTGCAGGGCCCCATCGAGGGCTCGGGAACGGCGCCTGTGGTGACGGTGGGGAAGGTGGACCTCGACGATTTCTCGACGTCCGGCGGGAGCGAGCTGGGCTCGACGGAAGTTCAGGCAGGCGACACCATCACCTACCAGATCACCGTCGACAACACCGGCGGTGAGGCGACGATGGTGGACCTTCAGGATCTGCTGGACGCCAACCTGGCCCAGGTCGGGGGCGCCGCCGACGTGCGGATCTCTCCGATCGCCTTCGAAGACCGCTACGACGACCACTGCGGCAACACCCGCCTGGAGATCCGCGGCAGCTCGGCGCTCCTGGCCAACGACTTCGATCCCAATCCCGGTGACACGCTCACGATCGTGGACCTTGCGGGCAACGCCATCGCCGGCGGCGGAGGCCCCTACGGCCCCTTCACCCTGATGGACGGAGCCACCACCCTCGGTCAGGTGACCCTCCTCGACGAAACCACCGGTGAACTGGACTTCGATCCAGCCCCGGGTTTCCTCGGCACCGCCGCCTTCGAGTACACCGTCACCGACACGATTTTCCAGACCACGACGAGGGCCGTGATCACCGTCGACGAGCTCGTGTGGTTTGTCGACCACGCCAACGACACCACCGGTGGTGATGACGGCACCGGAACCCTGCAGGACCCTTTCGAGAGTCTGGCCCAGCTCAACGGTGCCGGCGGCGTGGGGGACGTCGACGAGCCGGGGCACCTGATCTTCATCCGAGACAGCGGTGTCGGAGACTATGAAGGCGGCCTCGAACTGGAGGACGGCCAGGTGGTGATCGGAGAGATCGAGGGCCTCACCGCCTGCGTAGGCACCCCCATCGTGCCCGACGGCGCCGGCGACCATCGGCCGGACATCATCAACTCCGGCGGCGGCGCCGTCACCGTGGGGCAGAACAACACCCTCCGCGGACTGCGCATCGCCGACGCCACCCAGGGCATCGCCGGCAGCGCCGTCGGCACCCTCACGGTGTCGAACACCGACGTAGCGGCCATCGCCGGCAGCGGTGTTGACATCAACGGCGGCACCCTCGACGTCACCCTCAACAGCGTCTCTACGACGGGGTCCGGGGGCGGAACGCGGGGCGTCGCCACCATCATCCCCGGAATTCGGCTCCACAACATCACCGCCGGCAGCACCTTCACCGTCACCGGCGCCACCAACATCGTCGATGCCTCGGGACAGGGCATCAGCGTCGAGAACGGGGCCGGCGCGTCCTTCGACTTCGGCGCCACCAGCGTCGGCGTCGTGCAGGACGGAGCCTCCGCCGACGGCGGGGTGCTCATCGATACGGGCAACGCCGGGGCGTCCTTCACCTTCGACACCCTGGCCATCGACTCTGTCGAGTCGGGCCTCGTGACGAACGGCAGCGGCACGGTGAACATCAACAGCACCGCCGCCACCATCATCGCCCGCGGCGGCCCCGCCGCCCTCTTGGTGAACACCGTCGGCCAGACCAACGGCGCCCCCGGATGGACCTTCCAAAGCCTGACCTCCACCGAAGTCAACAACAACAGCGCCCTGGTGCTGACCGGCCTCGCGGTGCCCGTCACGGTCGGAACGGTGAGCTTCCAGCAAGCGATCCAGCCCGCGGTTGATGTGAACGGCACCACCGGCGCCATCGCCATCAACGGCGGCACGATCAACCACGCTCGACCCTCCGCCGCCATCGACATCGACGGCGGTAGCGGCGATTTCACCTACGCCGGAAACGTCGGCCAAACAGGGTCCGGGCAAACCGTGCAGGTCCAGAACCGCTCCAGCGGCGCCCACACCTGGAGCGGCGACGTGTCGGGAACCGGCGGCGGGGGCGTCCGCCTGGTGTCCAACGCCGGGGCGACCTTCAGCTTCACCGGCGACACCGACCTGACCACCGCCAACCGCACCGCCTTCACCGCCACCGGCGGTGGCACGGTGACCGTTACCGGCGCCGGCAACACCATCGCCGTCGCCGAGACCGGCGGTGGGGCCGGGAACGCCCAAAGCGCGGTGGTGCTGAACGGCGTCGCCGTCGGCGCGGCCGACATCACCTTCCAGTCGATCCAGGTCACCGGCACGGCGGCCGGCGCGCCGGGCCTCGACTTCGACGCCGTTTCCGGTACCGGGACCTTCCGCGGCGGCGCGGTAACCGTCAACCGGACCGGCACCGGCGCCGCCGGCATCGACATCGCCGCCTCCCCGGCGGCCTTCACCTTCACCGGCGCCACGGTCGACGACACCGGGGGCGATGGCCTACGGCTCAATGGCGCCAACGGCACCGTGACTTTCACCACGGTCGATATCGACGGCACCGGCGGCCACGGCCTCGGGGTGATCGGCAACACGGCCGCCGTGGCCGTGAACGGAGGCACCATCGGAGCCGCCGCTACCACCGCCGGCAACGCGGTGGACGTCGATGGGGGAGCGGGGAACGTCACCGTCGCCGCCGCCGTCACCAACCAGGAGAACTTCGCCGCCGAGATCACCGGCCGCACCGGCGGCACCGTCGAGCTTTCCGGACCCGTGGTGGACGACGACCCCGACGGCACCTTGAACCGCGGCATTCGGGTGGCCTCCAACTCCATCGGCAGCCCTGTCGTTCGCTTCTCGGGGCCAGTGGACGTCATCAACTCCGCCGCCACAGCGGTCGAGGTGGCCACCAACACCGGCGCCACCGTCGGCGTCGCGAACCTGGACATCAACAACAGCGGCAACAACAACCGCGCCCTCTTCGCCACCGCCACCGGCAGGCTGAACGTCGACACCGGCACCGTCGACGCGGGAAGCGGTAGGGCCGTCGACCTCGACAACACCCTTCTCGGCAACTCCGGAAGCACCGCCGCCGGCCTGTCCCTGGTGCGGGTCCGGTCCGTCGGTGGCACCGAGCCGGGAATCGACCTGGACACCACCACCGGCGCCTTCTCGGTCCTCGGGGACGGCGGCGGCGCCAACAACGGCTCCGGCGGCACCATCAGCGGCAAAGCGGGGCCGGGTGACGGTACCGATGCGGTACGGCTATCGGCGGCTGCAAACGTCCAGCTCGCCTACATGAACCTCACCAACAACAATCGCAACGGCGTGTTCGGCGCTAACATCAACGGGTTCCGCCTTCACCGCTCCAACGTCACCGGAAACGGCAACCAGACGTCGCCCACCGAGGGCAACCTGCGGTTCGACGAGCTCATCGGCACCGGCGCGGCGGGCTCGAACCCCACCTCGATCACCTTCAGCACCTTCGAGAACTCGCGAAACGACAACGCCCTGATCCGCAATACCGCGGGGACGCTGGCGGACCTCGTGGTGCAGAACAGCACGTTCCGCGACAGTCAGGGGGCGGGGCTCGGATCGAGCGGCCTGGTGCTCGACAGCCGCGCAGCGGCCAGCATGAGGACCTCCATCACCGACACCAACTTCATCAACCACAAGGCCAACGGGCTGATCCTGGACGCCTCTGGAGGCACTTCCAGCGTTGAGGGGGTGATAACCCGCGGTACGTTCGACGGCAACAACGTCGGCGTCACGGTGTCGGTGGCGAACGGCGGCGATGCTCGATTCCGCGGCCAGAACGCGACGGTGGTCGGCCACGATAGCCACGGGCTCAACGTCTTCACCAACGCCTCCAGCACCGGCAGTGTCTCCGGAACCTGGATCAACAACACCATCGGTACCCTCGGGACCATGGGTTCGGGCTCGGTGAACGGCAGCGGAATCCGGGTCGCGGCGGAGGGTTCTGGGGACGTCACCGTGCTCATCGACGGCAACACGGTCCAGGAGGTGTCCAACTTCGAGGGCATCTTCGTCAACGAGCGACTCAACGCCGGCAACACCCACGTCCAGATCACGAACAACACCGTTCGGGAGACCGACTTCGACCGCGGCATCTTCGTCGAGGCCCGGGGAACCGGAACGATTTGCACCAACATCCAGGGCAACACCACCGCCAACACCGGCTCCGACGGCATTCGGGTTCGCCAGAGGGATACCGCAACACTGCAGGTGGAGCGCTACAACGGCGCCGCCAACGACACCGCCGCGATGGAGGCCCGCCTGACCGCCGACAATCCGTTGGCGAATTCCGTCGATGCCACCGTCGCCACCGGCTTCGCGACGCCGGTGGCGAATGGCGCCTGCCGGGAGTCGGTCCTCTGAACGGGGATCACGACCTTAGCGAGCAGTCCGACGCCAGCAACTACCGAAACGGAGGTGACCGTGTCCGAGCCTTTCCTGGCCGAAGTCCGCATTGTGGGCTTCAACTTCGCACCCAGGGGTTGGGCGTTCTGTGACGGGCAGATCCTGCCCATCAACCAGAACCAATCCCTGTATTCGCTCTTGGGGACGACCTACGGCGGTGACGGCCGGACCAGCTTCGCCCTACCGGACATGCGGGGCCGCGCGCCCATGCACGTGGGCAACGGTCACCGGGAGGGTCAGAAAAGCGGGGAGGAGACCCACACCCTCGCCGGCAACGAAATGCCCAACCACGACCACGTGGCCCAGGCCTCCGCTTCCAACGGCAACGACCTCAACCCCGGTGGGCATCTCCTCTCCAGGCAGGTGGGTCTGATCTACCAGGAGGCCGCCCCGGCTTCGGACCTGATCCCTATGGCGGCGGGAACCACCGCCAACGTGGGCGGCGGGCAGGCCCACGACAACATGCAGCCGTACCTCGCCATCAATTTCTGCATTGCCCTCCGCGGGCTGTTCCCATCGCGGAACTAGGGGGTTCCCATGTCAGAACCTTTTGTCGGTGAAGTCCGCATGTTCGCAGGAAACTTCGCCCCCCGGGGCTGGGCCTTCTGCGACGGTCAGCTCTTGGCGGTATCGCAGAACGACGCCCTATTCAGCCTCTTGGGCACGATCTACGGCGGCGACGGCCGCACCACCTTCGGTCTGCCGGACCTGCGCGGCCGCATCCCGATCCACGCCGGCAGCGGTCCCGGGCTGTCGCCGCGGAGGCTTGGGGCGAAGGGCGGGGCGGAGAACGTCACCCTGACCGTCAACCAGCTACCGTCCCACACCCACCCGTTCCACGGCTCCCAGGGCAACGGCCTTCTTCCGGACCCCGCCGGCAACGTCGTGGCCGGCTCGGCGGTCCTCGAGCCCTATGAGGAGGAGACCCCCATGCAGGCCATGGCAAGCACCGCCATCACTCCGGTGGGGGGCAGTCGATCCCACACGAACCTGATGCCGTTCCTCTGCATCAACTACATCATCGCCCTCTTCGGCATCTACCCGTCCCGCCACTAGGAGGCCAGCGCCATGTCGGAACCCTTCGTAGCCGAGATCCGCATCTTCGCGGGCAACTTCGCTCCCCGGGGCTGGGCTTTCTGTGACGGGCAGCTCCTGCCGGTGTCCCAGAACACGGCTCTGTTCTCCCTCATCGGAACCACCTATGGCGGGGACGGCCGGACCACCACCGCACTACCGGATCTGCAGGGCCGCGTCGCCATGCACCCTGGGCGGGGACCGGGGCTGACCTCCCGTCGTCTGGGCCAGCGGGGCGGCGTCGAAACCGTCACCCTCAGCGAAGCCCAGATGCCGAACCACACCCACAGCCTGATGGGGACACCGGAGAATGGAAGCTTCGGATCCTTGACCAGCAAGATGGCCTTCGCCAGGTCGAGGGGCGGAACGCTCTACCAGACGAACACTTCCTCGAATCTGGTGAGCATGGACAGCCGGACCCTGCCGTCCGCCGGAGGCAGTCAGTCCCACAACAACCTCCAGCCGTTCATCGCCATGAATTTCATCATCGCGCTGGTGGGCCTCTATCCGTCTAGGAGCTGAGGCGTCCGTCGAGCCCCCCTCGTCGTGACGCTTCCACCACCAACCCCCGAGCTTCATCCTTGACGACGCCCTTTACTACCCGCACATCCCTCCGGCCCGTCTCCCGCGACGACGATCGCGATTTGCTTTACCAAATCTACGCGTCGACCCGCACCGAGGAACTGTCGGTGGTGGACTGGGACGACGCTCAGAAGGAGACGTTCCTGCGCTTCCAGTTCGAGGCCCAGAGGCGCTACTACGAAGAGCAGTTTCCCGATGCGGCCTTCGACATCATCCTGCACGAAGGGCAGCCGGCGGGCCGGCTCTACATCGACCGTCGGGATGACGAAATCCGTCTCGTCGACATCGCCCTGCTTCCGGACTTCCGCGGCCGGGGACTCGGTGGCGAGATCCTGGCGGATCTTCTCGGGGAGGGACGCGGCGCCGGGCTGCCGGTGCGCATCCACGTCGAGCACAACAACCCCGCCATGCGCCTCTATCTCCGCCTCGGCTTCGTGAAGATCGAGGAGCAGGGGGTCTACCACCTGATGGAATGGCGGCCGGACGCCCCGGGCACCGCCGAAGGGAGAGCCTGACCGAATGGAGACCGAACTCACCGCCGACCTCTTCAAACCCCTCGAAGGCCAGACCTTTCGGATCCACGTCCAGGAGGGGGAGCCGGTCAACGCGGAGCTGGTAGAGGTCCGCGGCCTCCAGGGGGACACGGTCCGGGCCGACAAGAGTCCCTTCTCCCTGCTCTTCCGCGGCCCCGACGACGCCCCCCTTCAGCAGAGTATTTTTGCCATCGAGCACGACGATCTCGGCGAGCTCCATCTCTTCCTGGTCACCGTCGGCCCCGATCCGGACCACGACGGACGCGGCATGCTGTACGAAGCGGTCTTTACTTGACGATCCTTGGTCCGCCTTAATCCTGGTTTTCGGTAGAGCGGGCGTATAATCCCGACCCGGCGGATCGACCGCCGACTGCGGAACGCTCTCATCAGCTCGAGGACGTGGACATGGCCAGCGATTGGACCCCGGATACCTGGCGGCAGAAGCACGCCAAGCAGCAGCCGACGTACGACAATCCTGAGGAGCTCGGCGCCGTCGCCGAGCAGCTGCGCAAGCTGCCCCCCCTGGTGACCTCGTGGGAGATCGAGAGCCTGCGCCAGCAGCTGGCGGAGGCCAGCGAGGGCAAGCGATTCCTGCTCCAGGGCGGCGACTGCGCCGAAGTGTTTCAGGAGTGCGAGTCGGCGGTCATCGCCAACAAGCTGAAGATCCTGCTGCAGATGAGCCTCGTTCTGGTCCACGGCGGCAAGAGGCGGGTGATTCGGGTGGGCCGCTTTGCCGGGCAGTACGCCAAACCCCGGTCTTCGGACACGGAAACCCAGGGGGACCTCACCCTGCCGAGCTACCGCGGGGATTTGGTCAACGCCGTGGAGTTCAACCCCGAGTCCCGACGCAACGACCCTCAGCGGCTCTTGAGGGGCTATGAACGTTCCGCCCTGACCCTGAACTTCATCCGTTCCCTCGTCGACGGCGGCTTCGCCGATCTGCATCATCCAGAGTACTGGGACCTGGAGTTCGTCCGCCACTCGCCGCGGTCCCAGGAGTACCAGGCGATGGTGGAGAACATCGGCGACTCCCTGCGCTTCATGGAGACCCTGGCGGGTCGCCAGGTGGGGGAAATCAACCGGGTGGACTTCTTCTCCAGCCACGAGGGTCTCCACCTGGAGTACGAGCAGGCTCAAACCCGCCAAGTGCCCCACCGGCCCGGCTGGTTCAACCTGTCGGCGCACATGCCCTGGATCGGCATGCGGACCGCCGACGTCGACGGCGCCCACGTCGAGTTCTTCCGGGGGATCGAGAATCCTCTGGGGGTCAAGGTGGGGCCGGCGATGACCCCGGAGTGGCTCCTCGAGCTGCTGGATCGACTGGATCCCGAGAATTCCCCTGGCCGATTGGTGCTGATCCACCGCTTCGGTACGGCGAAGATCGCCGACTGCCTGCCGGCGCTGATCGATGCCGTGCGGGGGGCCGGGAAGAAAGTCGTATGGTGCTGCGATCCGATGCACGGCAACACCGTGAAGACCTCCGAGGGACTCAAAACCCGCCGCTTCCCCCACATCCTCTCCGAGCTGGAACAGGCCTTCGACATCCACGCCGACGCGGGCTCCCACCTCGGCGGGGTCCACATCGAGCTCACCGGGGACGACGTCACCGAATGCACCGGCGGCGCCCGCGGCCTTTCGGACCAAGCTCTGAACCGCGCCTACAAAACCTTCGTCGATCCCCGGCTCAACTACGAGCAAGCCCTGGAGCTCGCCCTCCTCGTCGCCCAGCGCATGGCCAAGGCCAACGCCGCGGCGGTTTTGGAGAGCCCGGTGGTCTTCTGAGCCTCGATCCAGGAGTCGTCCATAGTTTGAGTCCGGCGGCATGATCTCGACTGATCTTTGGCATCGCGTCAGCGAGGTGGTGGAGGCGGCCCTCGATCGACCCGAGTCCGAGAGGGGGGCATTCCTCGAAGAGGCCTGCGGGCAGGACCACGAACTGCTTCGGGAGGCGAAGGCCCTGCTCGCGGTGGACGAGGAAGCCCTCGAGAGGCTTGACTGCCATTTCACCGGCCCCGACCCCCGGGGCGTCTTCGAGATCGACGGCTACCGCGTGGTCGGGGAGATCGGCCGCGGTGGCATGTCCACGGTCTACCTCGCACATCGGAGCGACGGTCGCGACCCCCGTCCGGTGGCGCTCAAGGTTCTCGACCGTGGACTGGTGGACGACATCGCCGAGCGCCGGTTCCTCCGTGAAGGGGAGATCCTGAAGCGCTTCCGGCATCCCAACATCGCCGCGTTCTATGGCAGCGGCACGAGCTCCGAGGGTCGACCGTACCTGGTTATGGAGCCTATCGTCGGCGTACCGATAGATCAGCATTGCCGGGAAGGGAAGCTGGGGCTCCACGACACCCTCCGCCTCTTCCAGGTGGTCTGCCGGGCGGTGTCCCATGCCCACCGCAACCTGGTGGTGCATCGAGACCTGAAGCCGTCAAACATTTTGGTCACCAAGGGTGGCCAGCCCAGGCTTCTGGATTTCGGAATCTCCAAGATCCTCGACCCACATGACGGGGCCCCGAGGACCGCGACCCTGGAAGGTTGGAGGGCGATGACCCCCCAATATGCCAGTCCGGAGCAGATCTCGGGCGGGCCCGCCACGACCTCCTGCGATGTCTACGGGCTCGGCGTCGTCCTCTTCGAATTGCTCACCGGGAAGCGCCCCTTCGACGGAACCCCAGATCAGGTTCTCCGGCGAACCCCGGACGACGAGCCTCCGGTACCAAGCCGCGTTGGCGCCGACCGGGCGTGGAGTGCGCGAAACCTACGGGGGGACCTCGACACGATCGTGCTGAAGGCCCTCGCGAGGAAACCCGCGGACCGCTATGAGTCCGTAGAGGCCCTGGACGGGGATCTCGAACGGCATCTGGACAACCTGCCGGTACGGGCGCGTCCCCCCAGCTTTGGCTATCACCTGCGAAAGACGCTGCGGCGCCGACGTCGAGCCTTCCTGGTGGCAGCGGTGATTCTCATCGAGTTGGTGGCTGTCGCCGTTCTGCGGGAGCGCCAGCGACAAGACCTGGAACGGCAGCGGGACAAGGCGCTGGCGGTGCAGGAGTTCCTGGTAGAGGTCTTCGACAGCGCCGACCCCGCCCTGGGCAACGACGGGCACACCGAAGTTCGGGAGGTTTTGCGGCGGGGGACCCTGCGGCTCGATCAGTTGGAGGATCAGCCGTCCCTCAAGGCCGACCTTTCGGCGGTACTCGGCCGCGTCCATCACAGTATCGGTCACTACGACGAGGCTCGGCGCCTGCTGGAATCTGCGCTACTGTCCCACGGGGAGCTCCACGGCCCCTCCAGCTCGGAAGTCGGAACCGCCCTCAACCTTCTGGGGCGAACCCTGGACGAGCTAGGGGAACACGACCTAGCCGTCGATCACTTTGAGAGGGCCCTAGACCTGAGGCGCCGGGAGCGTCCGCGGAACGACGAGGCCCTGGCCGACGTGCTGAACAATCTGGCCCTGGCCCTTTGTCACCAGGGGGACCTCGAAAGGGCGGAGGACACTGCCCGGGAGAACCTAGCGTTTCGGGAAAGCATCTGGGGCTATGGGGTCCAGGTCGCGTTCGGCGCCAACAACCTGGCCTATGTCCTGAACCACCGCCGCGACGTGGATCTTGAGGAGCAGGTGAAGCTCTTCCAGCGTACCCTCGAGATTCGGCTTCGCCACCACGGCCCGAACCATCCCGATGTGGCGGTGGCCCACAACAACCTGGGGTCGGCTCTTCACTTCAAGGGCGACTACAGCCAAGCCGCCCACCATCTGGAACGGGCCCAAGGGATCTGGGCGGCCTTCCTAGATGCGGACCATCCCCACCTGCTGATGGCTGAGCTCAACGTCGCCACGAGCCTGCTGGATGGGGAAAAGGTGGACGAAGCGCTGGCAAGATTTCAGGACCTCCGGGCCAGGGCCGAACGGCAACTGGGGCCGGATGACTTCATCACAAACGAGGCGATCCGTATGCTCGGCGAGGCGACTCGGCTGGCAGCCCTACGATCCGGCTCCGAGCTCCCGGGCGAGCCAGCGACGGGCGACCTGCCAGTCCCGCTCGACGCTGGCGAGTGAGCGCCCCGTCACCTCAGCGATCTCCGCCATCCGGAGCCCACCGAAGAATCGAAGCTCCACGACCGCAGCCCGCCGAGGATCCCGGCGATCCAACTCGGCAAGGAGCAGATGAATCGCCAGGATGGTTTCCGGCGTCATTCCGTGGGTGCGGGGCTCTCGGTCCGCCGCCTCCAGGGTGAGGGCCTCGACCCCGGCGCCGCGCTTCTCCCGGCCGCGGCTACGCAGATGGTCCACCAGCAGGTCCCGCATCAGTTTCGAGGCGAAGGCGAAGAAGTGGGCCCGGGACGGAAACTCGACCCCGTCCCGGTTGGCCAGGCGGATGTAAGCCTCGTTGAGAATCGCCGTCGGCTGCAGGGTCGGCGTCGAGCCGAGCCGCCGGACGTGGTGGGCCGCCAGATCCCGCAGATCGTCGGCGATCCTCGGCATGAGCTTCGAGAGGACGTCGGGTCTCGAAGCCTCCCAGTCCCTCAGCAACTCGGTCAAGCGTGTGTCGGTGTCGTTCACTCCCTCTCCCCGGGCGTGCCCCTGGGGGCTGATTGGACACGTTGCAACAGATCCGAACGTTTGGGTGAGGGGTTTTCTGCCGCCGCGTCGGTGGTCCTTGCAGCGGCGGAAACAATCCCGTTTCCGCCGCCCCCGAGGAGACACCCATGCGTCCGAAGAATCCCGTCCTCATCCTCCTGAGCCTAGTTTGGCTGACGACTCTACCAGCGGCGGCGAGTGCCAAAGCCCCGTTGGCTTCAAAGCCGGCTGACGGCCAATCGACAAACGGCGACGACGTTCGATGCATCGCCCGTTGCGGGGGCGGCTCGACCGTCGAGTGCGCCGGCGAATCCTGCTACGGGCTGGATGGCCACGGCTGTCGATCCAGTAACGACGACGGCCGGGTAGAGGAGACGTCGTGTGAAGTCCCGCTGGTTTCGCCGGTCGCCGACGGCGAGCTCGTCAACGGCCCCGCACGACGGGCGAAGGTCGCCGCGCTCGAGGAGGGCATCTTGAACCTCACGGGCCGATCTGTCTCCCTCGACGGCGCCTTCATAGTTTCCGCGCTTGCGGGCTGCTCAGCGCCGTGCGGGGGAGGGGAGGCGCCCATCCAGTGCAGCGCGGAGCCAGGTGAGCACTGCTGGGCATCCTTCCGCAAGTGCACGGTAGTACGCCCAGACGGGAGCACGAGCGTGAAGACCTGCGGCCTGGCCCCGGATTACTGAAGCCCCGCCCTAGACGCCGCTGTCTTCAGTGGCCGCCCCCCCTGAAGCCCCGGGGGCCAAGCCGGGGGGGCTCGACCGAGGACCCAAACGGGGTTCGGCCCCAGGCGAACCCCACCAGTTCAAAAGGAGATCGCAATGCGCCTTGCCATGACATTAGGTTCCGTCATGTTCGCTGTCCTTCTAGCCGCCGCCACCGCCGCGGCCGAGGTTCGCTGTAGCGCCCGCTGTGAGGGTGCCAAGACCGTGGTTTGCAGTGGAGAGTCTTGCTCCGCATCTGACAATGTCGGCTGCTCCGCCATCGACGCCGATGGCAATGAGTCGGGCCAAGAGTGCCAAGACCCCAAGACCGCCCTCCCCATCGGGGCCGGCGCCGCCGCGCCTCCGATCGAAGGGGTCGACACCTGGAGCGGAGCCGAAGCACCCTCGCCTTGGATCGACCAGCGGACGCCTATCTCGGATCTGCTCGCTTCCGTCATCCCCCGGGTCGATGAAGAGATCCGGGCGTTGGAAGCGTCGCGCCTCGACCTGACCGGCCAGCCGCTCACGGTCGATCGGGACAAGGTGAAGCTGCATTCCCGGCTCTACCTGAGCGTGTGCACCGCCACCTGCCGAGAAGGGGAGGATCCGGTCCTCTGTCCTTCGCTGCCCGGCGACGACTGCTGGGCGGTTTCCGGCGCGGGCTGCGTCGTGACCCGTCCAGACGGCACTTCCACCGTGCAGCACTGCGGCTTCGCCGCCGATCACTGATCTCGGATTCTGCCATTGCCCCTTCAACACCCATCCAAGGAGACCCCCATGCGTTCCAACCCCCTTCACCTGGGCTTCCTCTGCGCCTTTCTGCTCATCCCGCTGGCCGCCGACGTGGACGCCCAGGCCCACCTCCCGGTAAAGCCCTCCGACACCCCGACAGCAAGAAACTTCGACGTCCGTTGTACCGCCGACTGCGCCGGCGCCAAGTCCGTTATTTGCACCGGCTTTTCGTGCCACGCGGCGGATAACGTCGGCTGCGTCGCCACCGATGCCGCGGGGAACCGGACGGAACGATCCTGCAAGGACCCCAAGACCCTGCCGTTCCGTTCCGCCGACTCCAACCTGTTCAGCTCGATCCTCTACAAGCCGGGTAAAGGGCCGTGGGTCGAGAGCGGGATTTCCCTCGCAGAGCTGCCGCACGGAACCCGGGGTACCTTCGACGAGCACCTCCAGGCCCTGGAGGGGGCCCATCTCGACTTGACAGGGACTCCGATCTCTATCGATCGGGAGAAGGTCGAGGTGGTCTCCAGGTTGTTCCTCGCCTCCTGTTCCGCGTCCTGCGGCAACGAAGACTCGGTCACCTGTACCGCCGAGCCCGGAGAGACCTGCGACGCGATCAACGGAATTGGCTGCTCGGTAGCTCGCCCCGATGGAGGACTGGAGATCAACTCCTGCGCGATCGACCTCGACGGCTGAGTGAATCCATCGTGAGGGGACCCGGTCGCGATGTCGAGCCCTAGGGCTTCGGCGTGCGACCGTGTCCCCGCTTCAGGGACCTACCGAAGCAGCTTCTAGGGAGCAGCTCCCTCCGCCGAGACGCCGGTCTCCGGCTTGAGGATCCCCACTGCCAGGCGTTCGGGATCGAGGTAGCTGCGGGCGGTGGCGGTGAGGGCCTCGGGGGTGACCAGGTCCAGAAGGCCTTCGAAGTCCAGGATCAGGTTCGGATCGAGGCCCTGGCGGTAGTAGGTCCGCAGCACGGCGACCCAGAAATCGTTCTCCCGCTCCGCAACCTCCCGCTCACGGCGACGGATCTCCCGGACCTTGTCCGCCAGCTCGGGGGGGAATCCATCGACCTTGAGCCTCTCGATCTCTTCGGAGACCCGAGCGACGAGGCCATCCGCCTCGTCCGGATCGGAGCCGAACTGAACCGCCACGCCGTAGCGTTCCACAGGCCTTGCGCTGAGGTTGGAATCGACGCCGACGGAGTAGGTTGCCCCCAGCTCTTCCCGCAGCACCTCCACGAGATGGATCCGCAGAGCCATGGCCAGGCTGTCGAGGAGAAAGACCTGGTCTCGGCTCCATTCGGAAAGGCCGTGGTAGAGGATCCGCACCTGGCTAGTGGGCTCGAGCCCCTTGGCCACTTCGAAACGCAGCTGGCCGTCTGGCCGACGGACCCCGACGTCTCGCCAGGTCTCGTCCCGTCCCAGATTGGGGAGCCCGCCGAGGTAGGTCTCCACCAGCGGCCGGACCGCCTCGGTGTCGAAGTTGCCCACCAGGAGGAACGTGAAGTCGGAGGCGTCGGCGAAGCGGTCGCGGTAGATCTCCATCGCCGCTTTGCCGTCGACCCGCTGGAGGCTTTCCGCGGTCAGGGGCTGGCGCCGCGGATGGTCCTGGAATAGCCGTCGGGTCCATTCATCGGCGTAGACCGTCTGGGGATTCTGCGATCGGTGCTCGACCACCGTCCCCATGCGGGTGAGGAAGTTCCGGTAGGCCTCGTCCTCCAACCGCGGGGCGGTGAAGGTCAGATAGGTGAGCTGGAACAGGGTTTCGAGGTCGTCTGGAGAGCCGAACCCAGCGAGCCCCTCTTCGAGCTCGGTGATGAACGGATTGACGGCGGCCACCTTGCCCGCCAAGGCTTTCTGCAGCTCGCTGGCGCTGAAATCCCCGAGGCCACTCTGGCCGAGGATGAAGGTGGCGAACGTGGCCGAATCGAGCTGCTCCGCGGACACCAGCGAATGCCCACCGGGGCTCCAGGCGCTGAGGGTGACCTGGTCGTTCTGGAAGTCGGTGGGCTTGAGCACCACTCGGACGCCATTGCCGAGGCGCCACTCGGTGATGCCCAGGGCATCGAGGAGGCGCTCGTCCACCACCGGACTTGGGGTGGGGGAGTCGGCGAGGAGGGGCTCGTCGCGGGTTTCGTCCACCCACGGCTCGATGCCGGGGGCAGAGGTGGCGTCGTCGAAGACGGCGAGGATCGCCGACTCCGAGGGGAGCTCCAGCCCCTCGCCTTCGGGGCCGCTGACCAGGATGACCCGATTGCGGTCGCTGATCCACCCCTGACCCAGGGCGTTGACCTCGTCGAGGTCGATCTCGGGAACGAAGCGGCGGGCGAAGGCGGTTTCCGCTTCGATTCCGGGGATCGGCTCGCCGGCGAGGAAGTGCCGCACGTACTCGGCGGCAAACCCGGCGGAGGGGGCCTTGTCGGCCTCCTTCAAGGCCTGGGTGTAGAACCTAAGGGTCTCGGCCTTCGCCCGCTCCAGCTCGCTTTCGGTGAAGCCGTGGCGGTCCACCCGCTCCACTTCGGTGAGAAGGACCCGCAGACCCTGCTCGACCTCGCCGTCGCTCACCTGGGCATCCAGCTGATAAGTGCCGACGGTACGGGTCAAGGCGGCGTCGCCGGAGACGGCCCACACGAAGGGGGGATCCGCCTCTTGGGCGAGCTCCACCAGGCGGGCGTTGAACATCGTGTTGTAGAGGGTGGCCACCAGGCCGCGGCGGTAGGCCCCAACCGTCCCCTCCGGCTCCGGACCGTGCTTGAAGACCACCGAAACCTGGGTCGCCGTCAGCTCGGGGTCGGTCACGGTGCTGACCAACGTCTCGTCGTGGGGGGGCACCGGGAACGCCTTCCTTTCCCGCGCCGCCTCGGGGTTCTCCAGGGACTCGAAATTGGCGCGGATCAGACCTTCGATCGCGTCAACGTCGAAATCCCCGACCGCCACCACCGCCATCAGGTCCGGCCGGTACCAGTCGCGGTAGAAGCGACGGAGGTTGTCGTGGGGGGCCGTCTCGACGCTCTCCTTGGTGCCGATGGGCAGCCGCTCAGCGTAGCGGGAGTCCTTGAAGAGGACGGGTAGCTGCTGGTCCCGGACCCGGCTCCCGGCACCCTGTCCGCGCCGCCACTCGGCCACGATCACCCCCCGTTCCTTGTCGATCTCCTCGCCATCGAAGGAGGCGCGCCCGGCCCAGTCGCCGAGGACGAGGAAGGCCTTGGCGAGAACCTCGGCGTCGTCGGTGGGGACGGTGAGGAAGTAGACCGTCTCTTCGAAGGCGGTGTAGGCGTTGATGTCGGCGCCGAACCGCATCCCGATGCTCTGCAGGTAGTCCACCAGCTCGGCTTTCTCGAAGTTCTCGGTCCCGTTGAAGAGCATGTGCTCGACGAAGTGGGCGAGGCCGAGCTGATCGTCGTCCTCCTGCATAGAGCCGGCGTTGATGGCCAGGCGAAGCTCGGCCCGCTGCTCCGGCTTGGCGTTGCGCCGGATCAGGTATCGCAAACCGTTGTCGAGGGTGCCGACACGGATCTGTTCGGAGATGGGGATCGTCGCATCGAGGGGCGCGTTCTCGGGCTCGAACCCCTGGGCCGCGACGGTATCCGGCTTGGACGGCGGCGCCGTGGCCGGGCCGTCGACTGACGGGGCTTGGACCTCGACCACGGGCGGCGTGACCCCGTCACGGAGGACGGCCTTGTCGACCGGCGCGCAGGCGAGCACCCCGGCGATGGCGGGGATGAGGAGAAGGGTAGCGACCGTACGGATGGGGTGGGGGACGGGCGCTCGAAGAGGAGTGTCTGGCAGGTGTGTCATGTTCGGCATTGTACCTGCTCCCGATACGACCCCGGAGCCGGCTCGGAGCGTCCCACGGCGTCCAGGACGCGACCTGTCCCGGGCCCATGCTACAGTCGCCTATCGATTGAATCCCTTCCCCTCCGCGTTCCCACTCCCCGTTCCGTCGCCCCCGCGGATCCATGTCCTCTCCCGCCGTTGGAGGTTTTACCCGTGAGAAAGACGCTTCTGTGCACCGCCGCCTTGATTCTGATGTCTGCGACCGTTCTCGTCGCCCAGCCTACGGCCGAGCTCAGCCGCGACCTGCAGGCCCTCGATCTCTCCACCGCCGCCCGTTCCCTGCCCGTCGACGGGCAGCTCCGGCTCAGCGGTGTCGACCTTGGTTTGGGTCAGAAGGACTTGGTGCTCCAGCGATTCCGTGTGTTCGCCCCAGGCGCCGAGATCGTCATCCACGGTGATGACGGGGACCGCGTCGTGGGCGCACCGGACAACGCCTATTTCCGTGGCTATGTCGAGGGTCGAGGGGCTTCCGTCGTCCTCCTGTCCGCCCTCGAGAATGGTCAGGTCCGCGGCCTCGTGGCCGAGGGGTCCCGCTACTGGGTCCTCGGCGAGACGGCCCCCGGCGACGACGCTTCGGTCCTGGCGGTCCGCGAGGTCGACGCCGCGCAGTTGGCGGAACAGGTGACGGGATTCGCCTGTGACACCGAGCACCTCGAGGCGGAGGCCACCGGCGCGGCTCCGCTGTTCGACAAAGCCTACGTGGAGCGCAATCTGGCGGAAATCTTCCGACCCGCCGCGGAGCGGGTCCTCGGCCGGGGCGTCACCAACACCGCAAGGATCGCCATCGAGTCCGACAACGAGTTCCTGAACCTCTTTGGCGGCAACACCACCAACGCCACCAACTACCTCGGAGACATCATCGCCTACAGCTCGGCGGTCTACGTCAACGAGGTCGACACCTCGATGGAGATCGTCCATGTCAGCCTGTGGACCACCGCCGACCCGTGGACCCAGTTCAGCACCATCTGCGGTCTGTTCGAATTCGGCAAGTACTGGAACGACAACAACGACAGCATCGACCGCACCCTGGTCCACTTCATGAGCGGCAAGAACAACGGCGGCGGCGTCGCCTGGGTTGGGGTCCTGTGCAACGGCGGCTTCGACTACAACACCGGTCCCAACAATTGCGGTTTCAGCCCGGCGAACGACAACTTCGGCGGGGACTACGGCTACAGCGGCACCCTCGACGGTGACTTCGACATCGACAATCCAACGGTGGTGTGGGACATCGTCGTGGTGGCCCACGAGATTGGCCACAATTTCGACTCCCCGCACACCCACTGCTACAACGGTATCGGCAACCCCTCGCCCATCGACCAGTGCTACGGCGTCCAGCAGGGCTGCTACGCCGGCGGTGCGTCCCTGCCCTGTGGCAGCGCCGGCGCCGGTTGCGGCACGATCATGAGCTACTGCCACCTCCTCGGGGGCGGCATCTCGAACATCGGCTTCACCCTCGGCCAGGGCCACGCCTGGGGGGTGATGCCGGAGCGGGTGCCACAGCGGATGGCCGCCCACGTGGCGGATCGAGCGGCGGCCGTGCCGGGCTGTCTGGACCCCATCAATATCGCGGAAGTCTTCCTCGACGGCTTCGAGATCGGGAACCTTAGCGCCTGGTCCAACACCGTCGTCGACTGATCCAGTCGGGACCCATTCGAAAGAGCCCGCCGGCATGCGCCGAGCGGGCTCTTGCTTTTGAAGCCGCAGGCCATGAGGTAACTGCGGGTGGATCGTCGCCCTGATGAACAAGACAGTGCGGCTCAGCGTGAGCCCACCCGACGATGCTGACGACCCCCTAAGGAGCCCCCATGAACCTCATGTCCTCCAAGTCCACCCGGTACGGAATGGTCTTCCTGGTCACCCTGTTCGCCTTGGCATTGGCGGCGGCGCCGGCCTTTGCCCGACCCTGCTGCCAAAGCTGTACGCAGTGGCCTGAGCCCCCGGACGTTCTCGACTACTGCTGGCGCAATTGCTACAACTGCGGCGGCGGAGGCGCCGAGTGCGGCGGTGCCCAGGGTTCCTGCCAGCCCGGTTGGGCCTGCGTCGGTGGCTACTGCGTCTTCCAGGGCGGCGAGCCGAACTTCATCGACTTCGGGCAGGAGATGACCGTCGTCAGTGCCGAGCCCCAGTGCGCCCCGGCGCCTGAGATGGAGGAGGTCGACGGCTACGACGCGGAGCCCGCGGAAGCGGAAGTCGCCGACTAATCTACAGTCCGCCGAAGGTCCGGGCCGCCGGGATGCGGACCCTCACCGCTCCCCCTGAGTGGATACCGGGCTCAGCGGTCCCCGTTCTCAGAACGGGGACCGTCACCCGCCGTCAGGGTCAGCTCGACCTCACGTCCGTCGTCCAGCCTTAGAACCTCCAGGTGACTCGACCCGTCGGAAAGCTGGAGGTCCGCCACAGCGGCGTTCGAACCTTCGGGACGCACGATCCGCAGGTGGCTGGTTCCTTCCGGGTCGCGGCCAAAGCTCAAGATGGCGGCGGCGGGCCCCGGGGAGCCGGAGGGGACCACCAAGAAGTACGAGCCGAACCTCGGGTGATCCTCGAGGCGGCGCCGTACCGTGCGGCCGCGGTCGCCCTCCGCGGCCCCGTCAGCCGCCGGCGGGTCCACCAGCGTCACCGTCACGTCGGCGGGGGCCAAGCCGCAGTCCCCCGCCAGAGGAGAGGCTGCTTCATCCTTGCCGGTTGCCGACGCGAGCTCGACCCGCAGTCCGCCGTCGCTACGGACGGAGGGCTCACCTTCGATGGGCAGCGGAATCGCAGCCTGGGTCCTAGGGGCCCCGGAATCCTGCTCACAGGGGATCCAGCTGGGGACCAGGACCCGATGGTCGGTGGAGAAGGGAATCCACGCCAGCCGCAGGGTCCAATCCCCGTCGGCGGCCGCCAGGTCGATGGCGGACACCGGACTCGCCCACGTGAAGCGGGCTTCCCGGGTCACCGAAGGGCCGCCGGAAAGCTCCGCCGTCACCCGCACCTTTTCGGCGTCCACCGTCGATTCGGGCCTCCGCCTCAGGGTCTCGTAGGCGGGGGTGAGGGCGAGGGTCTCCCCTTCAATGGCCCATCGGCAGCGGGCCTGGCGGCAGAGCGCATCGGCGGCGGTTCTCCATTTGGGGCCATCTCCGGGTAGGGTCACCTCAGCGGTCAGGTCGAGATCGGGGTGGGGTTCGAAGGCGAGGCCCAGGGCCCGGGCCAGCAGGTCGCCGGCGGCACCGGTGCCCACGGACTCCGAAGGCAGGTCAACGGTTTCTCCGAGCCTCGGATCCTTCGGCTCGAGCTCCAGGATCGTGGAAACTCCGTAGCGTAGGCGCCAGGTGCAGCCGGCCGCTTCACAAAGGTGGTCGAAGAGTTCGACGACCCCCAGCCCGCCGGAATCCACCGTGATCCTCGGCGCCAGGCCGTCGGCCATGGACAGGCCCACCGTGCCGAGGACGCCGAAGTCGGGGAGGGTGGTCGCGAACGTGAACACTTCCGAGGTCTTGGCACCCGCTAGCGACAGCCTCGCCCCCCCTTCGAGGGGCGGCGCCGGCTCGACCCGGATCGCTTCCCCTACCCAGTCCACCCGACACCCCCCCTGTTCGCAGACATGGGTGAGGGCTAGGTCCCAGGGCATCTGGGTCACGTCGACGCTGACTCGCCCTTCGACCGTCGGAGCCACCTCGACGGGGCGATTCGCCAGCGCGCCGAAGGATTCGAGGACCCGCTTCAGGTCCGCTCCCCGCAGGGAAAGGGAAAGGCCTTCGACGTAGCCAGCGGGTTTTCCTTCAGCGGGCCGGACCCAAAGGGTGGATGGGCCTTCATCGCCCATTCCTGGAGACAGGATCTCGCAGCGTAGCTCCGAGCCCCGGCAGACGGCGTCGAGGGCGGCGGGAAGGGGCAGGGTCTTGATCACGAGGGTCACGGCGCCTTCTGCCCTGGGGTCGAGATCGAGGTCGACCCCCATGATCTTGGCGAAGCTACCGAGGGTCTGGGGGAGAGGAGCGTCCTCCAACTCGATGGACAGGGGCTGGTCCCAATCCACCTGGGGCCTGGCGCCGGCGGCGTTCACCGTGAGGAGCGCAGCGAACGCCATCCACAGCAGGACCGAGGGGCTCGGGACGAATCGACGGGGGAAGTGCATCAGGGGTCTCCCGGTAGCAGCACGAGTTGGCTGCCGGTGTTGGAGGTGACGGTGACGAAGCCCCCTTCGTTGCTGATCCGAAGGAGGGGCTTGGCGGCAGTTGAGGCGGCGCCGACATCGGCGCTATGGGAAAGGTCAGGGTCGGGGACCAGGTCCCCGTGGGTGGCGGGTGGCGCCATACCCGGCTCCGGCAGGTTCCAAACCAGCGTCAAGGCGAAGGGCAGGGCGAAGCAGAGAACGACTACCGCGGCGAAGGCGGCGAGACGGGGCCCCCAAGGACGACGGTCTGGGACCTCGGCCGGGTCCCCCCGTCGAAGGGCGCGATTCACGAGCCTCTCCACCTGCCGGGGGTCTGGATCGAGGGACCGGCGTAGACGGGTGTCCAGCCCCCGGTCGGATCTGCGGTCGGATTCAGGGTTCATGGCGAGGGTTCCCGGAGAAAGGGGTTTCGGGTGAAGTGTCTGGGGCCACGGCGTCCTGCGCCGGGCCGCCCCGTATTGGAGCCGCTCCGAGGTCAAAGCGCTTTCCCAAGGCCTCCCGCGCCCGCGAGATCCGCATCTTGAGGGCCGAGGTGGAGATCCCCAGGACCTCCGCCGCCGTTGCGGTGTCGAGCTCGCCCGCGGCCACCAGCAGGAGCGCCTCCCGCAGCTTGGGCGAGAGCCCGGCGAGGGCGACGAGGGCGCTCTCCAGATCGTCCCGGGCCAGCAGCTCCCGGTGGGGATCTTCCTCCGCAGCTTTGCCGAAGAGAGCGTCCAGGGGTTCCATCAGCCGACGACGCAGCAGGCGTCGGCCGAGCCTGCGCCGGGCGACAACGAAGGCGAAGCCCTCCGGGGATTCCGGAGGACCGTGGAGACGCCAGGATTGGACCAGGGCGGTCAGTGCTTCCTGGCTCGCGTCTTCCGCCAGACCGGGGTCGCCTGAGCGACCGACGCAGTAGCGCAGGAGGCGCGGCGCCAGCGCGGTGACGGTGGCTTCTAGATCGGTTGAGGGTGTCATCGTGAGGTACGTACCCGGGCGGAGGAATCGGTCACATCGAAAACGAAGACGGGCGGGATCTTTTCATTCCGCCGCCCCGCGGGGTGGCGTGGTGGGGGTGGGGGACCGTGGTAGAACTGGTCGTCCATTCGACCTGCCCGGAGGCACCCCATTGGCCAGTCCGCGATCGACCCACCCTCGCCCCCGAAACCCCATTCGACGCACCCGGTCTCAGTCGAGGGCCGCCTCCTTCGCCCCGGCTTTCGCGATCCTGATCTTTGCGGCGGCCACCCCGATGAACTCCGCTGCGGCCGCCGACGGGGCCCATCACGATCCGCGGGAGTCCCGTCTCTCGGAGATCCTCCTCGTCCCCCCGCCGCCGCCGGAAACTCCGGTGCCGGTCCCTAGGGTGGCAGCCCGCAATCCGGACTCCGAGCCTTCAGCCGACGAAGACTTGACGGCCTCGGCGGAGATCTTCGCGGTGGATCGCGACGGCGCCACCCGTCGGCTGACGGAAAACGGCACCTGGGACGGCGAGCCCGCGTCGTGCCCGATCCACGACGCGGTGCTCTACACCTCGGTCCGGGATGGGGATTTCGAGCTGTACCTGGACCGTGGCGACGGCTCCGAAGCCGTTCGACTGACCGAGTCCCCGGGCTACGACGGCGGCGCCTCATTCTCCAGCGACTGTTCCCTCGTGGTGTGGCATGCCTCACGGCCCCGGGGGCGAGTCCTCGATACCTACCGCCTGGCCCTCGACGAAGGTCGGATCGCGGATGCACGGAACGCCGGTCGCCGGGAGATCTGGATCGCAGAGGTAACCGGCGACGCGCCGAGGCGCCTCACCTACCTGCGGCATCGGGCCCAGTCCCCCGTTTTCCTACCGGGGGACGGGGAGCTCATCTTCTCCAGCGATCACACCGGGGATCGGGAACTGTGGACCGTTGCGACGAACGGCAGCGGCCTCCGTCAGATCACCTTCACCGCCGGTGAGGACGACGAACCGATGCCGAGCCCCGACGGCTCCATCCTCGCGTGGAGGTCCGAGAGGAGCGGCGGGGGAGGGGCCCTGCACGCGGCGCGGTGGATACGGTCCGAAGCGGGGCCCCAGGAGGTCGATGGCGCCACCGCCGCCGACCGCATCGCGGAGGCGATCCGCTGGTTGGCGGACGACGAGCGCGGCGGTCGCGGCCTCGGCACCGAGGGTCTCGCCGCCGCCGAGGCTTGGCTCGGTGAGAGTTTCCAGGCCCTGGGCCTCGAGCCCGCCGGCGACGCTGGGTACTTCCACAGCTTCGAGGTACCCGTCGCGGTACGGCCCGGCGCGGGCACCTCCCTCACCCTGGGTGGACAGCCGGTGGCGAACGATCAGCGGACCCCCGCGGCCTTTTCGTCCCCGGGCGCTGTTGAGGGAGACGTGGTCCCCGCCGGCTACGGCATCGTCGCCCCCGATCTCAGCCACGACGACTACGACGGCCTCGACGTGGAGGGAAAGATCGTCGTCGTCCGCCGGTTCGTGCCCAAAGGAGCTCGCTTCGACGACCCGGAAGCGGAACGCCGCTACGGTGGGCTCCGCTACAAGGCCTTCATCGCCCGGGAACGCGGGGCCGCGGGGCTCCTGGTGGTGGACCTACCGGAGGTGGCGGCGGGGGAGGCGGCTCCCGAAGAGGCGGTGTTTCCGGACCTCCGGCTCGACGCCCAGGGGGACGCCGGCCTGCCGGTGATGGTGGTCTCGCGCAGCGCCGGCGCGATCCTCTTCGAGGGCGGCCACCGGGCCTCGATGGTGGTGGAGCTGACGGTGGAGAAGGTGGAGGGTCGCAACGTGGTGGCCAGGCTGCCGGGCTCGGACCCATCGGCCCGACCGACCCTGGTGGGGGCCCACTTCGATCACCTTGGCCTGGGCCCCCACGGCTCGCTGGAGCCGGATTCCAACTTGCCCCACAACGGCGCCGACGACAATGCGTCGGGCACCGCCGCCCTGGTGGAGATCGGCCGCGGGCTGATGGCCCGACGGGACGAGCTGCGGGGGGATGTCTACCTGGCGGCGTTCTCGGCCGAAGAGCGGGGCCTGTGGGGGTCCACCGCCCTGGTCCGAAAGCCACCGTCCGCCCTTAGGCCGGCGGAGCTGGGGGCGATGATCAACCTCGACATGATCGGGCGGCTGCGGCGGGATCGGGTCTCGGTCCTGGGTGCAGGGTCGGCGGAGGAGTGGGGCGAGCTGGTTCCGCCGGTGTGCCGCCGGATGGGCCTCTCCTGCATCCTCGGGGGAGATGGCTACGGCCCTTCGGATCAAACCCCTTTCTACGCCGCCGGCGTGCCGGTCCTCCATTTCTTCACCGGCACCCACGGGGACTACCACCGCCCGTCGGACGACGCCGACAAGATCAACGCCATCGGGACCGCCCGCATCGCGGCGACGGTGGAGGACCTCGTCGTCGAGCTCTCCAGTCTCTCCTCGCCCCTGACCTACGTGCAGAGCGAGGCTCCCCAAAGCGGCGACGCCCGTTCCTTCGGCGCATCCCTCGGTACGATTCCCGACTACACCGGGGACGATCGCCCCGGTGTGCTGCTGTCGGGGGCCAGGCCAGGAAGCGCCGCCGATCGGGCGGGGATGGTGAAGGGGGACCTGTTGGTTGAGCTCGACGGGCGTGAGGTGCGGAATATCTACGACTTCGTCTACGTGCTTCGCAGCGCCAAGCCTGGGCAGACCGTCTCGGCGGCGGTGATCCGCGACGGAGAACGGATCGAGATGGAGATCACCTACGATCAAGGGCGCCGCAGGCCCTGAGCAGACTCGGGGCCTGCTGGTACCTAGGGAGGCCTCAGCCGGCCACCGAAACCAGCTCTGGAGTCATGGTCTTTCCATCGAACGTGACGAAAGCCATGGTGGCGGGGAGGGAGAACCTCGGCGGGCCGACGGATCCGGGGTTGAGCAGCAGGGTGCCGGAGCGCCACTCGAGCTCCGGGCGGTGGCTGTGGCCAAAGACGATCAGGGCGGCGTCCCGGGTCCAGGTCGGCTCGATGTCCTGGCGCCGGTGGACCATGCGGTAAACACGCCCGGCGACCTCCCCTTCCGCGGTCTCGGGCAGGTCCGCCACCCCGGGGCCGTGGTCGACGTTGCCCCGAACCGCCACCACCGGCGCCAGCGTCCCCAGACGGGTGAGGATCTCCGGATCCCCGACGTCGCCCCCGTGCAGAATGAGGTCGGCACCGGCCACCAGCTCGAGGACACGGGGGCGCAGCAGACCATGGGTATCGGAAAGCACCGCGAGTCGCGTCATGGACCGATCGTACTATGAAGGAACGCCTTGGGCCCCCGCCTCTGGGGGCCCATCGCTGTGATAATGTTGCATGGCTATTGAGCCTGATCAGCGCGCGGCCAGACCTCTGCTCGATCGACGGGGAATGCTTCGGAAAGCGAAGCCCGCCGCGGACGCCCACGACCTACCGACGGACGAGTACCCGGTGATCATCGACAAGCGACGCGTAGAAGACATGGTGGTCTTGAACGTCGAGGGCATCATCAAGCTCGGCCAGAGCGCCGAGTTTCTGGCCCAGAGCCTGGAGCGGACCCTCGAGAGCGACGAGGGGCACGTGTTGCTCGACCTCTCCCAGATCAACTACATCGATTCCACCGGGATCGGAGAGTTGGTGGGCTACCTGTCTCGCTTCGCCGAGAGGGCTCGAAAGCTGATTCTGGTGGCGCCTTCCGAGCGCATCCGCCAGCTTCTGCAGGTCGCTCAGATTCAGCATCTTTTTCCGACCTACGACGACCTGGACTCCGCCATCGAGGCGGAGAAGACCGCAGGCGAAGTGGTCAATCCGTCCTGATTCCCCTTCCGAAGACCCAGGGGGACGCCCCCGAGCCCGCGGGCCGGACGTCCCTCCTATTTCCGCCGTCGGCCAACCGAGCGCCTTAGGGTTGCTGGGCCGAACGGGCTAGGCCAAGGAGATTCCATGACCGTCACAGCAGAGATCGACCTCACGCAGGCCGTTCGCGGTTTGGCCGAGGCTTTCGGGGATCGCATCGTGCTCGATTCTGACGTTCGAGCTGGATTCCAGACCGATTTCGGCAAAGTGGTCCATCGTATGCCCGGCGCCGTCGCTCGCTGCGCCAATTCCGAAGAGGTGGCCGAGGTGGTTCGCTACTGCCGTCGCCACGGCGTTCCGATCGTCGCCCGCGGTCAGGGGCACACCCAGACCGGGCAGTCCACCACCGAAGGCGGGGTGGTGCTGGACACCGCGGCGATGCAGACCATCCACCACGTCGACGCGGAGGGCCTCTGGGCGGACTGCGACGCCGGGGTCGTATGGCGTGATCTCGTGATGCACGTCGTCCCCATGGGTTTCGTTCCGCCGGTGCTCACCAACAACCTGGGGGTGACCGTCGCCGGTACGACGTCGGTTGCGGGCCTCGGGGTCGCCTCCTACCGCTACGGCACCCAAGCCGACAACGCCATCGAGTTGGAGGTCGTCACCGGCACGGGGGAGATCGTGACCTGCTCGGCGGAGGAGAACCGTGACCTCTTCGACGCCGTGCGCTGCGGATTGAGCCAGTTCGGCCTGATCACCCGGGTCAAGACCCGCCTGCGTCCGTGCAAGCCGAAGGTCCGGATGTACCACCTGCTCTACGACGACCTCGGCAAGTTCATGAAGGACGCCGAGCAGGTCATGGATCCGGCGGACGAGCGGTTCCACACCCTCGAATCCCGCTGCGCGCCCTGTCCCATCTTCATGAAGAGGATCGGCGAAGGTCTGAAGCTGCGGGAGGGCGCCCAGCTCTACGCCTATTGGACCTACCCGATGTTCTTGACGGTGGAATATGACGAAGGAGAGGAGCCCGACGACGCGGCGCTCCTCGAAGGTCTCGATTTCCATCGTCACCTGCGGACGGACGAGTACGCCATGGACGAGTTCTGCCGCAGGCTCGAACCCGTCTTCGAGATCTGGGACAACTCCGGCAACTGGGAGATGGCCCATCCCTGGATGGAGTCCGTGCTCCCCTGGGACAAGGCCCAGGAGTTCATCGAGTTCGCCCTCGACAACCTGCCCCCCCAGAGCCTCGGCCCCGCCGGCCACATCCTCCTCTGGCCGTCCCGCGGCGACACCTCGAACGTGCCGTTCTTCAAGCACCCCGGCGGAGACTTCGTCATGGGCTGGGGCATCTTGCCGGCGGTACCGCCCAAGTTCCTGGACATGGCCCTGGAAAACCTCGACATGGTCTCGAAGCTGTCCATCGGCTACGGCGGCAAGCGATACCTCTCGGGCTACATCACGTTCTCCACCCCTGAAGAGTGGGAGGAGCACTTCGGCACCGAGACCTGGGAACAGTTCAAAGCCGCCAAAGCGAAGTACGATCCCGACGGCATCCTCAATCCGGGGTTCATTCAATACGAGTGAGTAGATCCCCCCGTCCCGCCTCGACCTGGTTCCCCCTGCTCCTCGTCGGGATCCTCGCCTCGGCCTCCCCAGGCCTCGGAGAGGATCCCCAGACGCTCCTCTCTGCGGACGTCAACCGTAGCCGGGGGGAGCAGGGGCTGTCCCCACTCGTCTCCCATCCCGCCGTCGAGGTGGCGGCCCAGTCCCTGGCGGACGAGGTCACGCGGACGGGCCGTATCGACGTCCTCGATGTCGATGGGGCTTCCCGGAGGCTCGATGGAGAGGGCTACTCCCCACACCTCGTGGTGCTCGGATACGCCCAAGGGGAGGGCGACTTCCCGTGGTTCCTCGACCAGTGGCGCCAGGGGGACCCCGCGACCTTCGAAAGGCTTCAGGATCCTGATCTACGACACCTGGCCCTGGGGATCGGGGATGCCAGGGGAGTGCCGGTGTACGTCTTGGTCGCCGCGGCGTCGGCGGGCCAGCGCGGCCGTGAGCTGGCGGAGGCCCTCGGGGATCTCGAAGCCGTCCGCGCTGACATGCTGGATGCCGTCAACCGAGAGCGGGCGGAGGCAGGACTCGGTCCGCTCCGGAGCCATCCGCTGCTCGATCGAGCGGCCCAGGACTATGCCGAAGACATGTTGGCCCGTGGCTTCTATGGGCACGTCTCGCCGGAGGGGGAGGACGTCCTCGTCCGGGTCGAAGCCACGGGATATAAGCCGAGGAGGGTGGGGGAGAATCTCGCCAGCGGACAGCCGACGATCGAAACGGTCATGGACGGCTGGATGGCCAGCCCCGATCACCGCAAGAACCTCCTCGCAGATTCCTTTCGGGAGTTGGGCGTCGGGCTGGCCCGGGGCCCCGATGGTCGAGGAGGGTGGGGTTTCCTCTGGGTTCAGGTTTTCGGCACCCGACGCTGAGGATGCCGGGCCACGGAGCCGACCTCCGGTCCCGCGGGGCTTGACCGGAGGTGGGGAACCTCCTACCCTGATTTCTAGTGCAGTAGATGCTGCGGGTTGGCTCTCCGCCGGATCCGCGGACCCCCAAGACGCCGACGGGAGAGACCATGACTCCAAAGACCTCTTTGATCCCCAAGTTCCTCGTTCTGACCCTCCTCCTCGCCGCCTTCGGGCTCGCCGTCTCCGCCAAGGTCGAGAAGGCGGAATCCCCCACGACCCTCGAAGGGCAGTACGAGTGGACCCACCAGAAAGAGCCCGGGGACCTCAAGGCGGTCTTCAGCGCCGCGGGGGAGGAAGCGTGGGACGTGTCGTTTCATTTCACGTTCAACGGTGAGGCCCACACCTACAAAGGGACGGCCGAAGGTAGCCTGACCGAAGGGGACCTCGCAGGGGAGGTCAAGAACGAGAACGGCCGTCGCACCTTCATCTTCAAGGGCAAGGTCGCTGACGGCTCCTTCTCCGGCGAACACGCTGAGATCCGCCGTAACGGTGAGCGGCGCACCGGAACGCTGACCCTCTCCCACTGAGGATCCTCTCCCACTCCTAGCGGCCCTTTCCCCCGGGCCGGATTCGTTCGCCGGGCTCGCTCCCGGCGAACGCCTTCCCTCGGGGGTCAGTTGGTTCGATGGCTCAGCGCCCCTCGGCGGCCGCCTCGACCCAGGCGGGAACCTCCGGCTCACCGCGGAAGATCTTTCGATCGACGCCCTCGGTGATGGCCCACCGATGGAGCCAGGTGATGCCGCCGCCCCCGGTGTAGCCACTGCCGTCCCGCCCGTAGGCGGGGTCCTCCAGGGCGTCCTCAAGGGGGATGAATCGGTAGCCGCGGTCTACGAGCTCCTCCAGTAGCGCCCCCAGCCAGTGGGCGTTGAGGGCGTAGTCGTGGAGCAGAAGGACGTGGGGGATCGGCCGACCGAGGATGGCCTCGGTCTGCCCCTCGTAGAACGTCACGACCTCCAGCATGTAGCGCACGTAGTCTTCCCCGAGGCGCCGCATCAGGTCGTCGTCGCCCCGGTTCCAGGCGTCGGCATAGGCGCCGCCGTAGATCCACTCGCCGTTGTCGATCGTCACCGGGGCCACCCGATAGCCCCGGTTGCGGAGGGCCTCTGTGGTCCGCCGTTGGATCTCCGCCGAACGGCCGGTACGCAGAAAGGGGTGGCGGAAGAAGCGGAACGGCCTTCCCTTGGACTCCACCAAGGGTCGGGTGACGCGCTCCCCCCGCCAGACGTCCTCCAGCCAGGCATCCGGCTCGACGCGGTGGAGGTCCAGGTGGCCGTAGCCGTGGTTCCCGAGCCCGTGGCCGCGGTCGAGCCACGCTTCTAGAATGGCCACCCGCGCCGGATCCACCTTCCCCTCCACTTCGAGTCGAGACTCGTTCACAAAGCCCGTCGCCACGACGTCGTGGGCCTCGAAGACGTCCAACAGACGCCGATGGATCTCCTCGATCTGATCCGGCGAGTGACGGTTCGGCGGTGCCACCGGCAGGTCGTCCACGGTGATCGCCATGAGGCGGCCGGAGCCTCGCTCGGAGGACGCCGCCGCTGCCGGAGATGGAGGCGACGAGCCCCATCCAGGGCCGACGACCAAGACGGCCAGCAGGGGGAGGGCCCCAAGGGGGGGAAGGCCTTTCCGGGCCGATTGGTAGGAGGATGGCGCGGTCGAACGCATGGATCCAGGGTTCCTGTCGGTCATGGGCGGAAGAGATCCGCGGGCGCATTCACCAGCCCCGCCGCCGAGGCGCCAGGGTTGGCGGCGAGCCGCGGGGCGGAGGGTCGTCCAGCGGGTCGAGGTTGCAGCTCGCGCATCGGATCTTCCCCTTGTCCACCTTCTCGTTGTCTCGATGAAGCGCGGGCATCAGTCTATAGGTACGGCGCCATCCTCCGCCGGCCGGTCGTCCCTCAGGACCCACCCCCGATCAACCGTAGGGCAACGAGGCACCCCACCACAACGAGCAGCGCCCCCACATATCGCCGAAGCCACCGACGGGGAAGGCGCTGGGCGATCCGCGGCCCCACCTGGCCACCGATCACGACCCCCGGCACAGCAAAGGTCATCATTTCGAGGAGGGCGTCGCCGTGGTCCTGGAGGGCCACCCACAGGGCGGCGTCGATGCGAAAGACCACCGAGATGAGGCTTAGGGTGAAGACCGCGGTGACGGTGGTACCGATCGCCTCCGCATGGTGGCTGATCTTCTCGTCCTTCAACAGGCTGGGCATCAAGAGAGCGCCGGCCCCCGTGGCGATGGCGCCCTGGAGCGCCCCCGCGGTCAGCGCCACGACCCTTGGGAACCACCGTCGCTGCTGCGGGCTGTCTCCACCTCCGGAGGCCGGTAGCAGGAGGGCTATTCCATAGGCCCCCGCAAAGGCGGCAAAGGCCGTCAGCAGTCCGTCGACCGGGAGGTGGTTCGATGCCACAGCACCGAGGCAAGCCATGGGACCCGCGGCGGCCAGGGAACGGGCCAATAGGGGGCCGCTGACCGTACCGGCACGGAGGTTCCGCAGGACCCCGGAGCCGAAACCGAAGAGCAGCGTCAGGAGGGACGCCCAGAAAGCGACCCTGGGATCGAGCCCCATCCCTAGGAGGTAGATGGGAATCCAGAAGTTCGAGCCGGAGACGCCGCTGGACATGCCGACGGAGGCAATCGTGAGGCCGACGGGGAAGAGATACCAGAACTCCATGGGGTGCTCGAAGCGCCGCGATCATAGCCGATGGAGCGCTCCCAACCCCTCGACCTGGGGCCGCGGTGGGGGTACCATCGGGCCATGTCCAGACGAGATGACCTATTCGCGTGTATCGGCGGCACGCCGACGTTCCTGCTGCCGAAAGTCTCCGCGGCGGCTGGGGCTCAGATCTTCGGCAAGGCCGAATACTTGAATCCCGGCGGCTCGATCAAAGACCGTATCGCCCTGGCAATGGTGGAAGCGGCGGAGCGGGCGGGTCCCCTTGCCCCCGGCACGACCCTCGTGGAAGCCACCGCCGGCAACACCGGTATCGGCCTGGCCTGGATCGCCGCGGCCCGCGGCTACCGCTTCGTCGCCGTGATGAACGCGGCGGACCGCGGCCCGAAGACCCAGGCGATGGAGGCCGTCGGTGCCGAATGCGTGCTCCTCGACTCCCACGAGCCCTGGGACTCTGAGGAAGGGGCCCTCGGCGTCGCGCGGCGCATCGCCGAGTCCCGGGGCGGCCTCTTCCTCAACCAGTTCGAGAACGACGCCAACCCCGTCGCCCACGAGCACGGTACCGCCCCCGAGATCGTCGCCGACATGGAGGGGGACGTCGACGCCGTGATCGTCGGCATCGGCACAGGAGGCACCGTCACCGGCCTCGCCCGCGGCTTCGCCAAGCTCCTTCCGAACGTCCGCCTCATCGGCGTCGCCGCCGAGGGCTCCTACCTGGGCACGGAGCTGGAGGGCGACCGCATCGCCGGCATCACCCCGGACTTCCCACCGCGGGTCTTCGAACAGGACCTCCTGCACCGACTCGATACCATCACCGGCGACGCAGCCGCCGTCGCCGCCCGCCGCCTGGCGGAGATCGAGGGCATCCCCGCCGGCCACTCCTCCGGCGCCCTCCTCCTCGCCGCGGAGGCCGAAGCCCGACGCAACCCCGGCTCTCGGATCCTCTTCACCCTCTGCGACAGCCTGCGGAACTATAAGCCGCTCTGGTAGGGGTCGAGCGTCGTCTTCAAGCTAGGGCAGGGTAGACCCAAGCCTCGGCCTCTGGATCGCTCAGCCATAGGAGGGTCCTCTGGCAGTGGAGGAACGCCCGGCTCCGCTCCGCCAGCCGATCCAGATCGACCCGGGCGGCGAAACGAACCTGGTCTCGGGTTTCCTTGTACCAATGGCGTGACATGGCCTTGTTGAGGCGGCCCTTGGCGTCTCGGACCGTCGTCCAATCGTGTTCGGTCGCATCCTTGTCCAGATCCCAGCCAAACTCCGGAAAAGCTGCGGTGAGGGAAGGGAGGGAGTAGAGGAAGAGGGTCTCGAACTCTCGCTCAAGGAACACGAGCCCGACTCTCCGGCGGTGGCGTTCCGCCAGCGGAGCGATCCTGAGGGCCAACTCCCGGGCGACTTCCACCGGACACTCATCCTCGCAGTCGACGGTCAAAAGCACGCTGTCCCCATCGGACCGGCGGCAGGCATAGGTGACGAACTTTTCCACCTCGCCGGTCCGAAGCAGCTTGCGGACATCACCGCACAGAATCGGTCTTGGAGCCGGAATTCCGATGAGACCGAGGTGGGCGAAGAGTCGCCGCATGAGCTCTGGAACCGCCTCCCGGTCTCCGTCCCCCTCCACCAGAAGGACGGGCCGAACCACGCTAGAGCTCATTTCGCCGTGGCCTCGGCCCTGTGGAGCCCTTCCACCGACATCAGCTCGCCGAGGGAAAAAAGACGGTCCTTCACCGCGCTGATCTGATCCGGATGGACCGGGCCAATCTGAGTCTTGCCGTCCACCATGTCCACGGCCTGGACCACTTTCGGATCCTCGAACTTGTCGACCAGCTCGGGGCTGTGGGTGGTGACGAGAATCTGGCTGTGGTTCGAGACCTCTTCGATCGCTTCCGCGAGTACCGCCAGCACGCCGGGGTTTACCGTCTGTTCCGGCTCCTCCATGGCCAGGGTCGCCGGTCGGGTCGGCTGGTAGAGGGCCGTCAACAGGCCTAGCACCCGTAGGGTACCGTCGGAGATCTGGGACACGTTGAAGTCGTGCTTCTTGCCGTCCGATTCCGTGACCCGAAAGGTCGGAACCATCAGTCCACCCAAG
>JBCDIS010000068.1:0-33816 GCA_038748685.1 Acidobacteriota bacterium
GAAAGCCTGGCCCGGGAGGCCCTGGACCTTATCGACCCGAGCCTGCACCCCTTCTGGGTCGTGCAGACGCTGGTGGGCGACATCCTCAGAAGACAGGGGCGGACGGCGGAGGCGGAACGGGTCCTCACCGAGTGCGTCCGCCGGACCGAGGAAGTCTTCGGCGCCGAGTCCGACTCCGCCCGGCAGGCGCGGGAGGCCCTCGCGGCGCTCTAGGGCCCGGGGCCCGCGCCCGAAGACTAGGGGAAGACGCTCGACCAGGCCGTCGTCCCCCCGGACTCGAAGCCGTCCAAGAAAATCGCGGTGCCTAGATCGTACCGACGCAGGTAGATGTCTTCCTGCTCGATGGGCACTGAGCTGCGGCGGGTCCAGGTCGCCACCAGGTGTCCAGACGCCGCGTCGTACAGAATTCGAGAACTGAAGAGCGAGGTCGACGATTCGTCCACCCGCCACTCCGACTCCACCTGGGAGTCGGCGCCGATCTGTTGGGCGTCGATCCGCGTTGGTCCAGAGCTCGGACTCGTGGTCCAGATGACGGCCGCTCCCCCGCCGGGCACGGCGGCGACGTCGAGCCAGCGTTGGGAACCGGCGGTTGGGTCGATGTCCACCTCCGGAGCCCCGGTACCCGCCGCGTCGAAGCTCCGGCGCTTGGCGACGCTGGTGGACGAGGCCCAAACCACCATGAACCCGTCGCCGTCGAGGCCCGCCAACCTCGGATAGCCACTCCCCCCGGGCGTCACTTCGAGGGGGACACCGTCGACGGCCGCCGCGCCGGTGAAGCTCTGGGCCCAGAGCCCGTCGGGGCTGTCGACATACTCCCAGGCCACGAGGAAACCGTCGCCCCGCCGGCTTCCCAGCTCGGGCCCGAAAACATTGGAGGATGTCCCATCCGTGGGAAGGGTGAAGGAGCTCCCCGCCACCGAGCCCGCCGGTGTCAGGAAGCGAGCCCGCACCGAGCCGTCGTTTTCCGGACTGTCGTACTCGTCCCAGATGACGACGAACGTCCCGTCCGCCATACGGTCCACGGCGGGGGTCGACACATCGATTCCCGCTTGCGAAGGAGCCACCACGACCTCAGGCCCCGGGGTCGCCGAAGCGTCGAAGTACCTGCTGCGGATCTCCGTTGCGCCGGGGGCGTCGCTTTCCCAAACCACCAGAAAGCCGCCGTCCCCCGTCGGCGCCACCTCCGCACTTACCTGATCACCGGTGGCCCCCACCGAAACCTGAATCTCCGACCCCAGGGGCTGGGCCAACGTATCCACCCGCCGGCCGAACACGCCTCGGCCGTCGCTATCTTCCCCTTCCCAGACCACCACCACGTCGCCGTTGCCCAGCGCCGCCGCCGCGCTTCTGAGCTGCCGACCGTCGGTGACTCCGTTCACCCTCAGCTCATCACCCACGGGCGTAGGGGCCCCGGCGAGTGCCGGCATCGAGCCCGCACCGCCCCAGAGGATCCACACCGTCGCCACCAAGACTCTCGCGCTGGAAACCATCGTATCCTCCAAGTCGATTTCTCCGTCGTTTAGCTGATAGTCTGTAAACGCAAAGAACACCGATAGGCGGACAGCCAACTCGGATGGACGGCCCATGGGATTCCCCGGGGGATTCCATGGGCGGGCCCTTCGGACTCGGGTGTGCGCTTGCGACCGGTGATGCATGGGCTCCGAATGCCCCCCTTCAACGCTGGAGGCCCCGCACCATGAGCGCACACCTGGCCGCCCTGAGCTGCCGAGAGATCGATCACCTTCCCTTTGGCTACATCGCCCTCGACACCGCGGGGAAGATCCGAAAGTACAACCGCTACGAAGCGGCCCTGGCGGACGTCGATCAGGATTGGGTCCTGGGGAAGAACTTCTTCTCTGAGGTCGCACCCTGTACCCAGGTCCGAGAGTTCGAGGGCCGCTTCCGCGACTTCGCCGACGGGAGCATCGAGGCCTCCTCCCTGGCCTTCGACTTCGTCTTCCGCTTTCGGCGGGGGCACCAGAATGTCCAGATTGGTTTCCTTCGGGCCGACGGCAACGACGAAATCATCGTTACGGTGAGGCGCCTGGCGCCGCCCCCGTCCGCGAGACCTTCCGCGGCCCCGCGGCCGGCAGTTTTCTGAGGGAGCTCCGAGGCATTCTGCGCCTCCATGTCGAACTCGGCCCCGTCCCCTTGAACGGGGGTCGGGCCCCAAACACGACATGGAGCCAGTCATGCAACTTACGAGCAGCCTTCGCCGGGTCGCCCCGGTGGCCCTTTCCCTCCTTCTTCTCCCCGTGTCGGCGAGCTTCGGACAGTGCGAGTCCGATGCCCGCTGGCAGCGCATCGAGCTGAACCTCGGAACCGGCGTCGCCGCCCCCATCGTCAAAAACACCGGTCGCCTCGGCGACGACGTGGTCTTCGCCGGCCTGAGCGCCGTCGGCACCGCCAGCCGATTCCACGCCGACGGACGGACGACCCTCCTGACCGACCCCCGGGGCAGCCGGATCTCGGTGGCTCCCCTAGGTGCCGACGGCGCCCCGGTCTACGGCCTTGGGGAACGCCTCGACGGCAACGTCACCCTGCTCGGCGGTGACATTCACGAGTCCCTCGCCGCGTGGGGATCCCTTAGCCTCGAGGGACTGTGGGGCGAAGCGTCGGCGCGGGTGGAGGTCACCGGACGCACCCTGCGCTCCACCTGGACCGGCCCCGCCGCCGATCTGGCCCGCATCGGCTTCCGGTTCGACGGCGTGGCTGAGGCCCAGCGGGATCCCCGCTCCGGCGAAGTTCTCCTCACCCCCGGGGACGCCGCCGTCCACCCCCTCACCCTCTACCCCGCCAAGGTCAGGCAGGGGGACACCGTCACCCACCTTCCCTTCGACGTCGCCGACGACGGTTCGGTGACCCTGGGGGAAGGCGTCCCCGAAGGGGCGGAGCTGGAGATCCTCCTGGTCTTCGCCCCCTACACCCACGACCGCGACGCCGTGGCCGACGGGCGGGGCGGCTTCGCCGGGGTCGGCCCGGCGATCGAAGCCCTGGGGCCGGAGTCCGGTACGGACATCGCGGTGGTGCGGGTTGACGAGACCGGCAGGGGATTCCGCGGGATGACGATCCTCGCCTCCTCCGGGGCCGACACCTTCGCCGGCATCACCGCCGCCGACGGTGACCTGTGGATCGGCGGAGAGGCCGGCGCCGGGGACTTCCCCGTCGCCGCCAAGGGGAAGGGCCACACGTTCCCATCCCCCTTCATCGCCCGTCTCGGAGCTTCCGGAACCTTGGAAGCAGGCATCCACGTCGGGGGCCACGGCCTCCTCACCATCGACGACCTGGCCGCCCACGCCGCGGGCCGGCTCTTCGTCAGCGGCACCGCAGCCACGGGCGCCCGGACCACCGAGCCCATCGACCTCGTGACCGTCCTCCCGTCCCTCGAAGGCGCCGCCGACACCACCTTCGCCGTCGCCGAGCTGACCCCGGCCCTCGACGCGGCGCCCAGGATCCAGACCTTCGAAGGGGCTCCCACGGCCCTCCCCCTCGAAGTCCGCCCCGGCTGCGACGGCCGCATCGAGATCGGCCTGGTGCAAATCCAGCGGGATCCGGGGGACTGCCCCTTCCGCTGGAACCGCTACGAGTACCCCCAGTCCTTCATATCCCCCAGCACCTTTTTCTATCTCGACGGCGAGGTGAATCAAGTCCCCGCCAATCCCCCCTTCGGCCGGTGGGGGTACCACGCCCTGCGCTGGAAGGAGCAGTTCGGCACCTCTTTCCTGTGGTCGCCGCCGGTGCTCTATTCGGCGTCCGCCGCGGCGTCCAGCAACACCCCGAACATGCCGACGACGTCCGTCGGCGCCAACGACCACCTGCTGCTGGACGCCCATGAGGCCCACCCCCTCACCTTCCCCAACGGCGACCCCGCCGGAACCTGGCTCGAGAACGACGCCCTCGACTATCTGGAGCTGGCCCTCGGCGCGTCCGCATACCTGGAGTTCTGGGGCTCCCCGGCCTACGCCAATCTGCGGTACAACTCCGGGCAGGGTGGCCAGTTCTTGACCGGCCCGGTGGCTATCACCGACACCGCCTGGTGCGCCAACCGGTCCGCCGGGCCCCAGGTGGCCGCCGGGCCCCTGTCCCTATGCCAGCAGGTGGCCTGCCAGAACCCGCCCTGCAAGTTCCCCATCGACGCGTGGGACGACCAGTGCGCGGCGGATCCGGTGTATTCCACCCCCAACCCGACCATCCCCTCCCTCTACCTCGCCACCTTCGACTATGACCACTGGGACGGGGTCTTCGGGCATCGGCAGGAGGTCTACTGGCAGGACGTTCGTACCCGCTTCGACCAGGCCAGCCCCAACCTCCACTACGTCGCCGATCCCCCCGGGGAGGCGGAGTTCGCCCGCTCCTTCGTCGACGAAGGGGTCCAGCGGGAGCTCGGACGGGTGGTGGAGGACGTCCCCGTGACCGTGACCCACTACGTCGACGGCGAGGCCGCTTCGACCGAGGCGGGGCTCGGGCTGGCCCGGGCCGTGGACCGCATCGCCGCAGAATGACCCTCGGGATGCTCTGAACGGCAAAAGCCGGCGATCCGTGGCGCTGTCGCCGCGGATCGCCGGCAGCTCGATCGGACGTCTACCCCTTGGATGCGATCAGACGGTACGGGATCCACCGCGAAACCCGCGCCGTAACTTGAAGACGTCTGTCCAACATCCATTGAGGACCCCGAGGCATGGAGATCCAGATCTGGTCCGATATCGCCTGCCCCTGGTGCTGGGTCGGCAAGAAACACATCGAGATCGCCCTCGCTGACTTTGACCCTGAGGTTCGAGTGGTTTGGCGCGCCTTCGAGCTCAATCCGCAGGCTCCGACCACCTCCTCAGGGCCGGTCGACTACGCCCAGCGACTCGCTGACAAATACCGCATGGGTCGGCGTGACGCCCAAGACTTCATCGACCGAATGACCCAAGCGGGCCGCGACGTTGGCGTCGACATGCGGTTCGATCGAATCCGCCCGTGCAATACCTTCAACGCCCATCGTTTGCTGGCTTGGGCCCATGCCCTCGGCGATCGAGGCGCTCTCAAAGAACATCTCTTCGCGGCCTATCTGAGCGAGGGCCGGGATCTGAACGACGCGGGCACCTTGGGGCAACTGGTCTCAGAGGCAGGTTTGGATGGCGAACAGGCCGTGAAGGTCCTGGCCGATGGCTCGTTTGGCGACGAAGTCCGGGGAGACCAAGCCGAAGCTCAGAGGCTCGGCATCACGGGGGTTCCTTTCTTCGTGTTCGGCCGCGGGCTCACCGCTTCGGGAGCCCAACCCCCTGCTGTCCTCCGCAGGGCCCTCATCGAGGCCCTTAGCCGGCACGCGGCGGAATCGAGCTCGTCGTCGACGGACGCTTCGAGCCCGCGAGCTTGTGGTGTCGATGGCTGCGATTGAGGACCGTTCCCAAACGTCTGTCTTCCCAGCGTCGGCTCGCGTGGCTCAGTCGGTTTCCTTACCTTCTCGTTGGCTTGCCGTGACGCTTTCAGCATCCACGGCGAAGGTGGCAAGAGCGCCGGCGACGCGAAGGCCCCCGGAGAGTATTTCCGGCGCGGACAGGGCGCAGGGACAGCTCAACGGAATCTGATGATTCCAGCGTCGGATCGGATCTCCTGTCGCCGACCGGCGGCTTTTCGTCTTGCGCTCGATCGCATCCTTCAAGGCCGACCGGTGAGCCAGAGACCTCCACGCGGAAGCGGAGTGATCCTATGATCACCTGAACGGACTAAGGCGTTCCAAGAAGTCCTGGGGCGCCTTGTAGTCTCCCAAGGGACAGGTCACCCGCAAACCACCACCGAGGATCCCACGATGCTACCCAGATGTCTCCGCGTCTCCTGGGCTCTTACGGTCATCTCCTTCCTCGGCTGTGCCGCCAGTATGCCTTCCGTCCACCTCGGGCCGAGGCCTTTCTACCTGGTGGACGCGATGGAGGAAAGCGCGCTCAAGCGGGAGCTCGAAGAGTGCAAGGGGCCCTTCGAGCCCCACCCCTTCTCAATCGGTCATCGCGGCGCGCCGCTGCAATTTCCCGAACACACCCGCGAGTCCTACGTTGCGGCGGCGCGGATGGGCGCGGGGATTCTCGAATGCGACGTCACCTTTACCCGCGATGGCGAGCTGGTCTGTCGCCACGCACAATGCGATCTGCACACGACGACCGACATCCTCACCCGTCCAGAGCTGGCGTCGAAGTGCTCAGAACCGTTCCGACCCGCCAAGCTCGGGAACGACGGCACGGTCCTCGAACCGGCGAGGGCCCGCTGTTGCGCCAGTGACCTCACCCTCCGCGAGTTCAAGACCCTGTGCGGCAAGATGGACGCCAGCGATCCCGCCGCGCAGACGGCGGAGCAGTTCCAAGGGGGCACCGCGAACTGGCGCACGGACCTCTATTCGACCTGCGGCGAGGTTCTCAGCCATCGCGAGAGCATCGAGCTCTTTCAGCAGTTGGGAACCGGCATGACCCCCGAGCTCAAGGCAGCGGACCCCGGCGACGTGGCGAGGGTCTTCGGCGGGCCGAAGCCCCGGGGGGTGTACGCGCAGAAGCTGATCGACGACTACCGCAGGGCCGGGATTCCGGCGTCGCGGGTCTTCGCCCAATCGTTTGAGCTCGACGACGTGCTCTACTGGATCGAGAACGAACCAGAGTTCGGCCGTCAGGCGGTTCTACTGGAGGACGGCCCGATCCCCCACCCTGATCCGCAACGCCACCTCGAGGCGCTAGCATCAGAAGGGGTTCGGATCGTCGCCCCGTCCATGCCCATGCTGCTCACCACGGGGGCCGACGGCGGAATCAAACCTTCGGAGTACGCCGTCGCGGCCCGCGGGGCCGGGCTCGACATCCTCAGTTGGACGGTCGAGCGCAGCGGTCGTCTGACGGAGGACGTGGTCCAGGGTGGCAACACGTACTACTACCAGACGGTCGAACGCGCCCTGGCCGACGACGGTGCGGTCTTCGAGGTGATCGACGTGCTCGCCCAGGATGTGGGGATTCGAGGCCTTTTTTCCGACTGGCCCGCGACCACGACGTTCTACGCCAACTGCAAGTTGCCCTGACCGATCGAAGGTCAATCCCCCTTCAAGACATCGGCCGGCTGAAGACGCAGGCTGTCGCGGATCGGCAGAAAGACCGCGAAGGCCACGACCAAGGTCACCGCCGTCAGGACCAGGATGAGGTCCCGGGGGGCGAGGCCGTGGATGCCGTGGAGATAGGACTCCAGCAGACCCGAAATCCAATAGCCGGCGGCGACGCTGAAGGCTAGCCCCAGAGCAACGTAGGCCCCGACCCTGCTGGTGACGGCCGCGGCCACGTGCCGCTTGGATGCGCCCAGGGCGATGCGTACCGCGAGATCCGGCCGCTTCTGCTCAGCCAAGAACGACACCGAAGCGAAGATGCCGCATCCGGTCAGCATGATGGCGGCGACGGCAAAGACGGCGAAAACGCCGGTGACCCATCGATGGGGTTCGGTCAGAGTCCGAATGCGTTCCGAGAGCGCCATCGGACTGAGGGCCGGCATGTCGGGACTGTATTCCGCAAACAGGCTCCGCGCCGCGGCTTCCAGTCCCGTCGAACGGGAGCGGGTGCGCAGCACGAGATGGCCCCCGGGCCGCGGGTGCTGCGCCAGCGGAAGGTAAAAACCCGGTTCCACCGACTCCTCGATACTCAGGCTCCAAGGCTCGCGGTTCAGAAAGAGATTCGGGACGACGCCGACGACGGTGAACCAGAGATCCCCGTACTCATCGCCTCCGATTTGAACCTGCTGGCCGATCGCCTCGGCGTCTTCGAAAAGCCGCTGGGCGAGCTGTCGATTGAGGACCACCGTCGGCGAGTTTCCGATCTTGTCCGTGCCGTCGAACTCCCGTCCCTGGACCACCGGGCGCCCCAGGGTCGAGAAATAGCCAGGGGATACCACCGACCGTCGCGCCGTGGGGAGCTCGGAGTCTGCGACTGCTACGGCTTCGCGGGTCCGGATCGCTGCTCTGCGACTCGGTTCCGTAGGGAGCAGGCTGGTGAACGCCGCCTGCTCCACGTCGGGAAGCTCGTCGAGGCGAACGAGGAGGCCGTCCAGGACTTCGAGCCAGTTCTGCCACTCCGCGAATCTCGCGGTGTCCAAAATGACCTGGGTCGACCAGAGGGTTTCAGGATCTTCGCCGAAGTCCTTCGCCTCGATGTTCCGGACGCTCTGGGTCATCATGAGGGTGGCGAAGAGGAGAGAGCACGCGAGCATCATCTGCACCGCGATGGTCCAGCCCGTGGGGCTTCCCGAACGTCCCCCCTGGGCGCCTCGGCCACCCTCTTTGAGCCATTCGGCGTTTCGACTGCGGCCGACGTAGAGCAGCGGCAGCATCGACGTGATGAGCGTCGCCCCCAGTACGGTCACGACCACGGCGAGTAGGACCGCGGGATGGATCCGGACGTCGACCCAGAAGCCGTCCACGAAGCCTCCGCTCCAGTTGTAGGCGGTCACGATCCCTTGGGCGATGACCAGGCCGAGGAGGCCCCCAAGGGAGGAGAACATGAGCGCCTCGACGACCGAGGGTCGAATCAGTGTCCAGCTCCGGGCCCCGATCGACCAGCGAATGGCCGCCTCCCTGCGACTCGCCACCTGCCGGGCCAGCAGCAAGTTGGCGACATTGAAGCAACCGATCAAGAGGACGCCGAGGACGGCCCCCGTCATCCACCACAGTGGTGAGCCTTTGGATTCCGCGAGGGTGGCCTGTAGGGGCTCCACGCGGGCCCTCGCCCTCTCTGAAGCTTCACCCGAGGGAACGATCCTGCCGTTGGCGATCGCCTGGAGCTCCGCCTGGGCCGCATCTTGCGAAGTACCGTCAGCCAGGCGACCCAAGACGCTGATGGGTATTCGCCCCGCCTCGACGGCGGCGGACAGCTTGCCTAGGGGGAGCCAGAAGTCCTGCTTTCGGGGAAATCCGAAGCCTTCCGGCATCACCCCCAACACCAGTGCCGGTTCGCCGCCCAAGGTGATGCTCTGTCCGACAACCGTCCGGTCGAGGTCGAACCTACGTTCCCACAGCCCGTAGCTCAGGACGACCGCCAGCGGACCGTTCCCATGCTGCTCTTCGGCTCCGAGGGTTCGACCCAGCAGGGCCGGAAGGCCGGCCGCTTCGAAGAACCCGCCCCCGACGTACGCCCCGAGGTATCTCTCGGCGGGCCGGCCGTCGCGGCTGAATACGACGGACGATTCGAACCACGGCACCACGTGTTCGAGAGCGGCGCTCCCTTCGATCCATGCCTCGACGACGTCGTACGGAACCCCTGCGGCGTCTTCGACAGCGCCGTAGGTCAGCCCGACGAGTTGATCCGCCTCAGGAAGGGGCAGCCCGCGGAGAAGGGAGCCGTAGACGATGGTGAACATCGCCGTGGTCAGTCCGATGGAAACTCCGAGGGCCAGGGTCCCGAAGAACGCGGACACAGGGCTTCTGGTGAGGGATCGGAACGCCCGCTTCACTTCCAATCGCGTCGACATGGGGATTCCCTCCGCTTTGAATTCAAAACTGAGGATATCCCTAACCAACGGAAGGGGTCGACGGTCACCGCATCGGACCAAAGCAAAGCGCCCGTCCGGAGCTCCGGACGGGCGCTTGCTTTCTCGTAACAGCCGCTCTTCGTACCGGGGCCTTCAGACGGGGATCAGCCCAGGCCGTCCCCCGCCGGACCACCGCGACTCGGGCGACGGAGCGACGCGGGCTGCGTCCGCAGGCGGCGGCTCCCCAACAGCGCCAGGAGCATGGCCAGGAGCACCAGGCCCACCTCGCCGACGGTCGGGATGTCCACCGGCGGGATGTCGATGGTCACCACCGTTGGATCGCCGTTGTTGGTGGGGTCACCGTCGTCGTCGGGGTCGCTGTCACCGCCGTCCTGGGAGTCGTCCTCGACGATCTCGCCGCCGGGGCTCTGGCCCGTGGCGGTGGCGGAACAGAAGTACGGCCCCGCGTTGGCCCCCGGCATCAGGATGATCTGCAGCCGGACGGACCCCATCTCCCCCACCGCCAGCCCGTCGCTGCCGGCGAGGAGATTGATATCCGTCTCCCCGTCGAAGGCGGGGTTGACCGTCAGGTCGTCACTTTGCAGGAAGTCCACCGAGAACCCTTCCGCGTCGCCGAAGGCGTCCGCCAGGTTGGCCAGGATCTGGACGTTGGTGAGCGGCACGTTGCCCGGGTTGTCCACCTCCATGAGGAAGTGGATCTGCCACTCGTTCTTGTCCAGCCGCTCCACCGAGAGGAGGGTCTTGGCCAGGCCGATGGTGGGTTCTTCGACGCCGAGGGTGACGGTGTAGTCCTCCACCTCACCGTCGTCCGCCCGCCCGGTGGGGGCCAGCCCCGTTTCCGTGGCGATGCGGAAGCGGGCGCAGCTCGGGCCCGCCACCGCCCCGACCGGAACCGGCAGGGTCAGCACCTCCGTGGCTCCGGCGGCGAGGGCCAGATCCGTGGCGATGCGCTCGCCGGGGTCGTTCCAGTCGCCATCCCGGTTCCAGTCCAGCCAGGCGCTGACGTTGCCGCCGGTGGCGCCGCCGGTGATCTCCACCGTGGTGTCGGTCCCCGGAATCAGCAGCGCCTGGCCGAAGGCCACGCCGTCCTCGTCGTCGACGCCGTCCCGGTCGTCGCCGAGGTGATCCGGAGACTGCAGGCCCTCCGGCTCGATGTCCACCTCCGATCCGAGGGTCGGGTTGTCGGTGACCTGGACGATGTGGCGGGCACCGTCCGACGCCAGCAGGGTCGGGTAGGTGGGATCCGGGGCGTCGCCGTAGTCGAAGCCCCTCACCAGCACCGCATAGTCCTCCACCTCACCGTCGAGGGCGTTGCCGTTGAAGGTCAGGCCGCCGGCGGAGCTGATGCGGAAGCGGGCGTAGGTATCCCCAGGCACCGCGTCGCAGGGCACCGTGAAGGACAGCGGGTTGGCACCCGTCAGCAGCGGCGCCGCGATGAAGATCCGGTCGGCGGGGCCGTTGAAGGTGCCGTCGCCGTCCAGGTCCATCCAGGCGTCCAACATGGTGGGCGCCGTCACCGTGACCGTCAGGTCCGCCTGCTGGCAGACGTTGATCAGGGTGTCGAAGACCACCCCGTCCTCGTCGTCATCGCCGACGCAGGTGCCGGCGACGCTGGTACCCACCGCCGTATCGTCCCCGTCAGCGCCGACCGAGGGCTGGCCGTCGAAGTCGGTGTCGACGCAGACCCCGAGGCGCGGTCCGTTCACGGGATCCACGCTGTGGCTGGGTCCGCCGCTGGCGAAGAGGGTCGAGTACGAATCCGGCGCGTCGCCGAGATCCGAACCCTTGAGTTGGACAGCGTAGTCCTCCACCTCGCCGTTGGGGGTGGTGCCTCCGGGGGCGAGACCCCCAACCGTGCTCACACGGAACCGTGCGTAGGTGACGTCCCGGGGCGCGACGTCGCAGGGCACCTGGACCGACAGGCTGTTGGACCCCGCCGACAGGGGCTCGGCGGCGAAGATCTGGTCCGACGATCCGACGAAGGTGTCGTCACCGTCGAAGTCGATCCAGGCGTCCAGCAGACCCGCCGCCGAGGCCACGACGGTCAGGTCCAGCTGCTGGCAGCCCGCCACCATGGTCTCGAAGGTGACGCCGTCCTCATCGTCGCCGCCGGAGCAGGTGCCGAGGGTGGTGGTCCCCGCCGCGACGTCGTCGCCGGTGGCGCCGATGGACGGCTGACCGTCGATCTCGGCGTCGACGCAAGAGCCGAGGAAGAGGCCGGTCCCCGGGTCGAGGCCGTGGAGGGGTCCGCCGGAGGCGAAGGTGGTGCCGTAGGTGTCCGGAGCGTCACCGTAGTCGGCCTCGTCCGAGCGGACCTCGTAGTCCTCCACCTCGCCGTCCATGGCCGGACCGCCGATACCCAGGCCCCCCGCCGAGCTGAAGCGGAAGCGGGCGAAGGTGGTGCCGTCGGCGGCGTCGCAGGGGACGGCGAAGGTGAGCACGTTGGGGCCGACGACCAGGGCCTGGCTGGCGTAGATCTGGTCCGTGGCCTGGGCGAAGGAACCGTCGACCCCGAAGTCGATCCAGGCGTCCAGCAGACCCGCCGCCGAGGCGGTGACGGTGATCGACGCCGACTTGCAGGCGGTGATCAAGGAGTCGAAGACGACCCCGTCCTCGTCGTCGGTGCCGGAACAGGTGCCGACGACGCTGGACCCGGCGTTGGCATCGTCGTCCCCGGCGTTGCCGGAGACCACCTGGCCGTCGGCCTCGGTGTCGACGCAGGAGCCGAGGAAGAGGCCGAGGGCCGGGTCGACCCCGTGGTACGGGCCGACGGAGCCCACCAAGGTGGTGTAGGAATCCGGCGCGTCGCCGAAGTCCACACCCTTGACGCTGACCCCGTAGTCCTCCACCTCGCCGTCCATGGCCGGGCCGCCGGAGCTGGCGACACCGCCGGTGGTGAGGCGGAATCGAGCATAGGTATCGCCGGGCTGGGCGTCGCAGGGCACGGCGAAGGTTTTCGCCTCCGCGCCCCCCGCCAAGGCCTCACCGGTGAAGATCTGCTCGCCGGCCCCGAAGACGCCGTCGCCGTCGAAGTCGAGCCAGGCGTCGAGGACGCCGGCGCCGCTGGCGGTGACGGTGACGTCGGCGGTGCCGCAGGCGACGAGCATCGAATCGAAGGTGACGCCGTCTTCATCGTCCCCCGTCACCGCACAGGTGCCGACGGTGGAGGTGCCGGCGCCGGAGTCGTCGCCGGTGGCCACAAAGGGCTGCCCGTCGGTTTCCGTGTCGACGCAGGCGCCGAGGTGGAACGGGTTCGCCGGATCGACGCCGTGGGACGGACCGCCGGAGGCCACGGAGGTGGAGTAGGAATCCGGCGCGTCGCCGAGGTCGGCCCCCTTTACGAAGACCGCGTAGTCCTCCACCTCACCGTCCATGGCCAGGCCCCCGGGGGACAGGCCGCCGGTGCTGCTGAAGCGGAAGCGGGCGTAAGTGTCCCCGAGCTCCGCCGTGCAGGGCACGGGGAAGGTCAGGACGTTGGCTCCCGCGGAGAGGGGACGATTGGAGAAGACCGCGTCCCCCGCGGCCCCCAGACCGTTGCCGTTCGACCGGTCGAAGTCGATCCAGGCGTCGAGGCGGCCGGGCCCGGCGGCGGTGACCGTGACCTGCGCCGTCTGACAGGTGATCAGCATGGTGTCGAACTCCACGCCGTCCTCGTCGTCCGGGCTGTCACAGACTCCGGCGTCTGCGGAGGTGTTGAGGGTGCCGGTCAGGTCATCGCCGGTGGCTGCTACCCCGGGGGCACCGTCGTTCTCGACGTCCGCACAGCCGTTGAACGGCGGCCCGAGGTACACCGTGCTACCGGGATCGACGACGTGCTGGGCACCGCCGGAGGCGAGGAGCGTCGGGTACGTCGGCTCCGGCAGGTCGCCGAAGTCGAAGCCCTTGATGATCACCGCGTAGTCTTCGACCTCGCCGTCGGCGGCGGGCCCGACGGGGCCGAGGCCACCGGCGGTGCTGAGCCGGAATCGGGCGTAGGTACGGCCGACGGCGGCGTTGGCCGGAACGAAGAAGTTGAACACGTTGGCCCCCGCCACGAGGGGCTGGTTGACCACGATCTGGTCGGTGCCGGCGAAGCCGCCGACTCCGTCCAGGTCGATCCACGCGTCGAGGCGCGCGGCCATTGACGAGGTGACGGTCACCGAAGCGTTCTGGCCGCGGACCAGCATCGAGCCGAAGACCACGCCGTCCTCGTCGTCGATGCAGTCGCCGATGCGGCTGGTGCCGAGGTTCGTGTCGTCGGCCGCGGCGAAGACATCGGGCTGACCGTCCGGCTCGGTGTCGACGCAGTTACCGAGGTACAGCTCCACCGTCGGGTCGGTGTCGTGGACGGCGCCGCCGCTTCCTAGGAGCGTTCCGTAGAGATCGGGAGCGTCGCCGAAGTCGGCCCCCGCCACGTCGAGGAGGTAGTCCTCCACCTCACCGTCCGCCGAGGGCCCGGTGGGCCCGTCACCCCCCGCCGTCGAACAGCGGAAGCGGGCATAGGTGCGACCCGGGACGGCGTCGGCGGGTACCGGAATTGCGGGGAAGACGCCGGCAGCGACGTCGGTGAGCACCCTCTCGGTGGCGGGGTTGTCGTCGAACTCACCGTCCCGATTCCAGTCGATCCAGGCGTTGACGGTGCACGGGGCGGCGCTGGTGGAGGTAAGGGTGATGCCGACGGTGGTGCCGAGCATGAGCAGGGTCGAGCTGAAGGCGACCCCGTCTTCGTCGTCGCCGGGGGACGCGCACACGCCGAAGGTGCTGGCCAGCGGGCCCGCGACGTCGTCGGCGTTGGCGCCGAAGCTCTGGGCGTTGCCGGTGTCGGAATCGACGCAGGCCCCGAGCCACGGACCCATCGGCCCCGTCAGGTTGTGCTGGGCGCCGCCGTCGAAGGCGACGGTCCGATAGTTGCCCTGGCCGGTGCCGGAGCCGGCGTCGGGGGCGTCCCCGAAGTCGAGCTGCGCACCGGCTCCGGGGATGAAGCCAAAGTCGACGGTGAAGTTGATGTCGGCATCGGCTTCGAGGTCGTCGTCGGCGTCGGGGGTCGGTTCGCCCCCGGCGCTCAAGGTCACCGGCTGGCTGACGGCGGTGGTCCCCAGGGGGTCGCCGTTGTCATCGTTGTCGGCGTCGTCGTCGGGGTCGGGGGTCGGCGTGTTGCCGGTGCTCGACACCTTGCCCTCGAGGGCACCGCCGGAGGCGAAGTTGGACGCGTCAACCTCGACGATGTAGTCGCCGGCGGCGAGGCCGTCGAAGCGGTAGCGGCCGTCTTTGCCGGCGAGGGTCTGGGTCTGTGTGGAGGTGTAGAACTCGTTCACCTGCGGCAGACCGTCACCGCTCAGGTCGAGGTACAGGTTGACCCGGACGCCGTTGATCCCGGCCTCGGGGACCAGCGGGTCGTAGAGACCGTCGTCGTCTCCGGCCGCGTCGATGACGCCGTTTCCGTCCTCATCGCACCACACCAGGTTGCCGAGGGACAGGTCCCCCGAAAGCAGCACCAGGCCGGCGTCGAGGGTCGGGTTGTCTTCCCCCGCGGCGAGGGTCACCACCTGGGTGGTGCCGTTGCCGCTTGCCGCGTCGGAGTCCACCGTGTCGTCGCCCCCCGCGTTGCGGGAGGTGAAGCCGGTGGCCGGCGACGGCAGCATGAACTGCACGAAGTACGGCACGCCGGGGGTCAGCTCCTCGAAGCGGTAGAAGCCGGGGTTGCCGAAGGCGTCGTCGGCGGTGACGGTGACCTGGAGGGGCGTTCCGTCGTCGCCGCCGGGCTCGGGGTTGCCGTCGCCGTCGTCGGCGAAGAGCTTCACCGCCACGCCGTTGACGCCGTCGCTCAGCGCTTCGTTCTGCACGCCGTCGCCGTCGCGGTCGAACCAAACGTAGTTGCCGAGGGAGGCGTCCACCGGTGGCAGCAGCCCCATGTCGATGTCGGGGTTGTTCTCCGAAGGCGCGAGGGTCACGACGTCGGTGCAGGCCGACGCCGGGTCCGTGTCGGAGTCGAGGGTGCCGTCGCCGCCGGCCCCCTGCTGGGTGACCTCGAAGTTCGGCGGCGGGGTGAACAGCACGTAGTAGTCCCCCGGAGCCAGGGCGCTGAACTTGTACCAGCCCGGGTTGCCGAGGTCGTCGTCCTGGGTGATGGACGACAGCACCGGGATGTCGTCGCCGGTGCGGGGCAGGCCATCCGGACCCGGATCGAAGAGCTGGACGGGCACGTTGTTGAGGCCCACCTCCGCCGGATCCTGGATCCCGTCGCCATCGCTGTCGATCCACACGAAGTTGCCGAGCATGGCGTCGTCCGGCGGCGCCGGGACGCAGGTGGCGTCGATGCCGACCTTGTTGGGCTCGGCGCCGAGGAATCCGCCGTCGTCGCTGCGGACGCTGCCGAAGGCGAAGGAGTTGAAGGCCTCGCTGCCGTCCACGGGGGCGTCGGCGGGCAGAACCTCCCGCCAGCCGAACTCCAGGCGGTCGAGGGGGTTGAGCACCCGGTCCCCGAACTCCACTTTGATGGACTGGGCGTCGGTGATCGGAGTCGGCGGGATCGGCGTCCAATTCGGCGCGTCACAGCCGGTGGTCGGTCCCCCGACCTCCGGGCGACACGGATTGCCCGACAGGCTGTAGAACACCGAACCGCCGGGGGGCGGCGCGACCGGTTCCGAAAGGACCGGGCGGAACAGGCTCAACCGCGGGGTGGTGTCCCGCACGCCGGTGTCGCCGACGAAGGGCAGGATGTCGATCAGCACGAAATCCTGCATCGGCACGGTCTGGACGTTCTGCACCTCCACCCGCCAGTCGACGACTCCGCCGGGCAGGGACGTGCCGGTGGTCAGCCCCCCGGTGAAGCCCGGATCGCACTGGCCGCGGACGAACTTCCCGGAGGACAGCTGGGCCACCGCGGCGATGGGGATACCGGTGCTGGCGGTGCAGAGGTCGTCCCCGTCGTCGCCGTCGCCGTCGAGATCCGCGGCGTCCACCTGGGAGCCACCGGCGCAGCGCTGGGCGACGGGGCCCGCCGGGTAGGTCATGCCCACCGTATTCGTCAGGCTGCCGAAGATGACGCCGAGCTCCACCGCCGCATCGAAGCCGAGATCGACGGTTTCACCGGGGTCGAGGTCTCCGCTGAGGGTCCAGCGCAGAAGGGTGCGGCCGGTACCGTTGTAGTTGTCGATGACCTCGAAAATGCCCAGGCCGACGCCGGTGCCATTGTCGGCGAAGGTCTCGCTGGCGCTTTGGAAGGTGAGGAACTCCGGCAGGAGGTCCGTCACCACCACGCCTGAGGCGGGGTCGTTGGCGAGGGCGTCGTTGGTGATGCCGAGGGAGAAGGCCACCGTGTCACCGGGGAAATAGGGTCCGCCGGACTGGCCCTTGGTGGGCCGCAGGTAGGTGTAGCCGCCGGCGACGTCGAAGGGCCGGTTCGCCGAAGCGGACCCCGAAGCGGGCCCCGGCGGATCGCCGCAGATGCCGGTGATGGTGGCGGTCCAGTCGGCGGTCACGTGGTTGTCGATGGTGGTTCCCGCCGGGAAGCCTGCGTTGACCGTCGCCCCGACCCGCGCGCTGGCGGTGGGTCCCATGCCGGCGGGGATTGGGCCGGCGAAGCTCCACTCGATCCGGGTGACCCGCTCCCCCGCCCCGAGGGCCGGGATCGGGAAGAAGGCGTCGACGTTGCCCGGCGACGCGCCGAGCACGGCGGCGGGGGCGAGGTTGGTGGTGTAGGAAACCGTGACGAGACCGGTGTAGCCGGCGCCGTAGGCTCCGGTGCCGACGCCGTCGATGGTGAGCCCGGCGTCGATGTCGGCGCCGGCGCCGTCACCGTCATCGGTGACCACCAGGGAGTCGAGGTCGATGTTGCCGGTGTTGCGGATCGACACGTTGTAGACGAAGGACTGCCCCTCCGCCGGCGGCAGATTCGCCGGTCGGCCGGCGCCGAAGGCCTTGCCCACCGCCGCGTCCGGAGACTCCGTGAAAGTCCGGAGGGTGTGGTCGAAGCTGTCGGGGCCGACGCTGAGATTGGGGGGCTCGCCGAGGGGGTCCACCACGGCGCTGACGAAGGACGTCACCGTCTGACCGTCCGAGAACGGCGGATCGGCGAAGGTCAGGTCGACCGCCAGGGTGACGGTGCTGCCCACCGAAATCGGGCCGAGGGCGGTCCAGGTGACGGTGTTGGCGATGGCGTCGAATACGCCGCCACTCTGGGGCGTCACGTTGGTGACCCCCACAGGGAGCTCGATCACCACCTCGTCGACGTCGGTGAAATCAAGGCTGCCCGGGTCGGTACTGGGTCCGAAGGTGATCTCGTAGGTGCTGCCTTCGGGGCAGTCGTCGATGAAGCCTCCCTGGAGGGCGACGCCGGTCTCCGGCTGCGGCGTGGCGGTGGCGGTGACCTCCGGAAGGCCGGTGGTCTGCGTCACGAGGGGTGAATCCCCCGAGGAGCTGGCAGAGCCTGGATCGCCGCCGGTGGAGGTTCCATCCGGCGTCGAGCCGTTGGGGAACCGGACCGTCACATCGAGGTCCCCGGTGTTCCCCGCCGGCACCGCCGGCTGGAACGTAAACGTCACCACCCCGCCGGTGGGGGACCCGTCGTGGGCCACGGAAGCGACGTCGCCCGGCGGGAAGAATCCGCTGCCGAAGGTCACCTCCGGCGGAAGATCCACCGTGACCACGGCATTCTCGCAGTTGGGAATCGAGATCAGGTCACAGGAGTAGCTGACCCGATACCGAAAGTCCACGCCGGCGGGGACGGTTCCCCCAGGGGCGTCGAGGATCGAGGTGTTGATGGAGAGCCGGTTCTGGGCAGCGGCGGGGCCGGCGATCAGGGCCGAGACGACGAAAAACAAGCAGACGACAAACGTCGACCGAAAGACCAGGCGGGTCATCGAGTTCTCCCTTGTGCAGACGCAGACGCGATCAGACGTGATGAATCACAGAGGCACCGGAACGCACAGCCAGAGGCGTCCCTACATGAGGGGAGCTCGATTGACGCCAACGGAGAGGCTGATCAGGATTAGCTGGACGCTAGATCAGCAATAAACAGCGGGGGCAGCGAGATGCTACCGCCGCCGAGAAAGCCGTGTCCAGGCTTTTCTGTGCGATTCGCGACGCAGGTCTTCACGCTCAGCGGCAGGCTCAGCCACCAGGAGCGACGTCTTCCAGCGGCAGTTGGAGCTACCTACCGCCCGCCGAGGACTCGGGGGATCTTGGCTCTCCAAAGTGGAGCATCAACCTCGCCAGCGCCATGTCCCGACTCACGACCCCTTGAACGTACGGACGCCACGCGTCCTCCAAAGCCGGTAGGAACCGTCCCGGGCTCCGGGTCCAAATGCCGTAGACCTGGGCGGCGGACACGTGGTCCGGGATCACCATTCGCGTTGCTTCCCCGACGGTGAAGAACAGCATCGCGTGGCTCAGCCCCTTGGGGAATCGAACGTTCTGTGCCTTAGCCGCCGCCACCAAAACCTCGGTTGTCGCGTCGTCCCATTGGTGCATGGCCTCGTGGAACAGAACTTCGAGGCCGAGGGAGGTGCCTCGCGTTTCTTCGTCAAGACCCGAGATCACCAAAAGCCGACCCTCGGTGGAGTACGCCCCCGCCCAGTTGCTGTACGCCGACACTTGGACCGGGAATCCGTCCCTCGGCCAGGGAAGACCGTATGCCCGCGTCACCAAGGTCTCGACCGCCGGCCCGTGGCGCTCGATCAGGGGGGTCACCGCCGCCACCCATTCCCGGTTCGCCTCGGAGTGCCGGGGCCACCAAAGCTGTCGGTAGACCGGCGCCGCCGACCGCAGGGCTTCGATCCAGGCCGGATCCACTTCGCCCAGCTCGGGCCGGCCCGGGTCGAGGGTCTCCCCCACCCAGCGCAGAGCACCGGTGAAGGCGTAGATCTTCTCGTCGAAGGTCGAGCTCAGCTGGCTAGGCCCCTCGGAGTAGACCGTCACCGCGGCCCGCCACAGCCTCCGCTGCTCCTTCGTAGCCGACTCGAGCCCCCTTTCTTGGTCCGCCGGGGCGGCGGCCACGGCCCGTCGCCCGCGATCCGGCATTTCCGCCTCTGCCCGACCCAGAACATAGAGAAAGTGGTGGAGGTTGAGCCAGAAGCCGTCGGTTTGGAAGCGAAACAGCAGCGCCCCGGCGCCGTCAGCCGGAACCACCACTTCAGCGGCCGATGCGGGTGCGGCTGGAAGCGACGTCAGAAGCGGGGTCAACAGTGCGATGACGAGGCTGAGGACCAGTGGGGCTCGGGACACCATGGATGGGCTCCTCCAAGAGGGGTTCGACGGCAGGCTCCTTCAGGGTGTACGGGTCGACGGTGACCGGCGTCCCCCTACCCTGAACCCGCTCTGAACTCTGCAGTCCTAGACCACCGTCAGTAGCCCGTGGAGGTGCTCGTAGAAGCCGTCCTCGGAGAGCCGTTCCCGCCAAAGGCGCCGGCAGTCCCTCTGTGCCTCGACGAAACCTTCCGGGCCAAGGCGGTGGTGGTGCTCCGCAACCCGTTCGGCGATGTTCGGGCGATCCCCCGGATCGATCCACACGCAGTATCGACGCCAGTCCACCTCGCCGTCGTAGGGCAGGACGCAGTCGGTGTCGACGAAGACCGGGATTCGGCCCCAGCACAGCGCCTCGTAGAAGCGACGGGAGAAATTGCCGGTGCCCCGGATGCAAACCGCGTAGTCGCTGGCGTCGAGGTTCTCGATGAACTCTAGGCGGGCGGGGTGCTGGGGGTCGGAGCGATCCTGGAACGACGAGATCCCGGCCCAGTAGGCGGACCGCAGGAGGAAGCGGGTCTCGACTCGGTCGCTCGACTCCAGGCGATCCAGGACCCGCCCCCTGAGGATCGAGGAGGGCACGAGGAACGGCGGCTCGTAGCCGGATCGCAGCCATCGAGCGCGACCGTAGCGTCCAAGGTTCCGGATCCAAGACGCCGCCATCCGCGGCGTCAGACCCCCCGCCTGACCGCAGAATCCCACCGTGGGCTTGGGCCGCCACGGCCGCAGGGAAGGCTTCCCGTCGCGGTAGACCTCGACGAGGTCCCCGTGGATCGACGGCAGCGCATGGTCGTGGGGGCCCCGCCGGGAGCGCCGCAGGCTCGGCCCGAGCTTGATGACTCCAGGGAGGTCCACGGGAGCGTCGAAGTCCCCCATCGCGTAGACCAGAATCCGCTTCCCCGCCGACACAGCCGTTTCCGCGAGGGTGCGGGCCTCCGCCGTACGCCCGCGGTCCAGATAGTGGTTCCAGGTCATCGTCAGGGCGACGAAGTCGGCGTCGTCCACCGTCGCCGCGTCTTCGAAACACCGGGCCCGGGAACCGTAGACCTCGATCCGCTCCGCCTGGGACCGGTCGTTCCACAAGGGTTTGAGGATCGGGGACAGCCAGCGTCGCCATTCCGACCGGTAGTGGCTCCTGTCGGCGAAAACCCGCAGCCGGGGCGGGGTTGGGGCGGGATCGGCTTGGGGCTGCTGCATGGGCGATCGTTCGAGCTCGGGGGCGATCCCGGCAGCTTACACCGGTCCGCCCCCGTCCAGGCCGATCGTCCTCTGCCGTCCCCGCCCCCCTCAGGGCACCAGCAGGGGATCCGTCGCCGTCACCACCGCACCGTTCGGGCGCTCCAGGGTGTCGAAACGGTAGGTCCCCTCGATTTCCGCGATCCCCACCACCGTCGCCGCCCCCGCCAGCCGAACCCGTCCGGCAGCGTCAAGGCCGGTGACGGCGAAGGAGCCAAGGGGGGTATCAGCGGCGTCCAGCAGCTCAGGCCAGGTGCCGATCCAGCGGGTCGTCAGGGGGGACGTCACCGTGATCCACAGGTCGTCGCCGTCCACCTCCGTCGCCGTCACCGACCAGCGGCCCAGGGACGGCAGATCGGTGGAGCCGGCACCGCGGCCGGACCCGTTGTCGACGATGAGGCGACCGTGGGTGTCCCCCGGCTGGAGTACGAAGACCGTCCCCGGATCCCCCCACGTGTTGTCGGTGTCCCGTCGCCCGCCCCTGGCCCGCACCTGCACCGCGGGGTCGAAGCCGTCGAAGAGGTCGACGTAGAGGGCCGCCCGGCCGCCGCCTCCAGGGCCCACGAACCGGCCAGAGCTGAAGTTGGTGCCGGTGTCGGAGCTCGAGAGGTCGATGAGCCCGGTCCCACGCACCGTTCCGGCGTAGAGCTGGACGCTGCCGCCGGCCCCCGCAGGGCGGGACGAGTTGAAGCCGCTGGTCTGGCCCCGGGCCCGGATCTGCCCCTCCAGCTCCAGGGTGCCGACATCGAGGATCAGCAGGCCGCCGCCCTGGGTGCCGTCGCCGGAGCCGTCTTCGTCGCGACCGCCGCCGCCCCCCCACAGGCTCGGCACGTACACGCTGTCGTAGGTGTCCCCCGCCGGACCCGGGCCATTCCAGCGGCGGCCCCGGCCTCCGTGGCTGCCGCCGGCGTCGGGGCTCGACGGAACCACCCAACCCGGGGCGTCCCCCTCCACGTTCCCCGACCGGCCCCCGAGGTACCCCAGACCTGACACGTCGAGCACGCCCCCGGTGTCGATCCGCAGGGTGCGGGCGATGCGCAGGTTCAGGGTACCGCCGCTGGCGGGCTTGGCCACCGAACCCGCCGTCACCACCAGGTCACCGGCGTCGAGGCTGGCGGGGATCCGGGTGTCCCCGGCCACCTCGAAGACGTCGGCGAAGATCGGATCGGTGGTGTCGATCCGCGCCCCGTGGCGCAGGTCCACCCGGTCGAACCGGTACTCCCCGGAGAAGGCGGTGGCGCCGGAGGCGGCGCTCCCCGCCCCCTCCAGGAGGGCCCGGCCGTCGGCGCCGATGTCCAGCACCCGGAACTTCCCCAACTCCACGCCGGAGGCGTCGTCGAGGCGCATCCAGGCCCCCAGCCAGCGGGGACGCAGGGTCCGGTCGACGGCGACCCGGGCGTCCCCGCCCTCGGCGGTGACCGAGGTTACGGCTCCGGCGCCGAGCTCCGGCAGCGGGCTCACCGGCCCGATGCGGTCGGTGCCGTCGGACTCCTCCCCGTTGTCGACGATCAGCCGGCCGTAGGTGGCCCCGAGGGTCCTGACGAAGATCGTTCCCGGCCCCGCCCAGGCGTTGTCGGAATCACGGCGGCCACCGATGGATCGCACCTGGGTGTCGGGATCGAAGCCGACGAAGGCGTCGACGTAGAGGGCGGCGCGGCCGCCGGCCCCCGGACCCACGTCGTGGTTGAAGGTGAAGTTGGTGCCGGTGCTCCGCCCAGACACCGTCGCGAAGCCGCTCCCACTCAGGGTCTGTGCGTGGATCCGCAGGCTGCCGCCGGCGCCGGCGGGTCGCGACGAGTTGAAGTTGCTGGCGTCGGACCGGACGCGGATCTCGCCGTCCAGGACGACGTCCGCCGCCTCGATCACCAGGACTCCGCCGCCGCGGGTGCCGTCGCCGGAGTTGTCGTCGTCCCGACTGCCGCCGCCGCCGCCGAGGGTCGGCACGTAGACGCTGCCGTACACCTCACCAGGCGCGCCGCCGCCGTCGGCCCCGCGGCCGACGCCGCCGTGGCTGCCGCCGGCGTCCGGTGCAGAGCCGGTGACCCACTCCGGCGCGTCGCCGTCCACTGCGCCTGCCCGGCCGCCGAGGTAGCCGAGACCGGAGGCGTCGAGCCGGGCCCCGGTCTCCACCGTCAGAGTACCGGTGAGGCGCAAGTGAGCGACGCCGTCGGTGGCGGGCCTCGCGACAGCCCCGGACCGGAGGGCGACGTCGTGGGCATCGAGGCTGGCGGGGAATCGGGTGTCCCCGCTTTCCGCCGTCAGGGTCTCGACGTAGACCGGATCCACCGCGTCGATCCTGGCGCCGTTGCGCAGGTCGATGGCGTCGAACCGATACTCCCCGGCGAAGGCGGTCGCGCCGACCACCGCGCCGGCCTCCTCCAGCAGCACCCGGCCGTCGGCGCCGAGGTCGAGCACCCGGAAGAGACCGAGGTCGGCGCCGCCGCTATCCAAGAGGCGCATCCCGGCGCCCACCCAGCGTTCCCGCAGCTGCCGATCCGCCTCGACCCAGGCGTCGGCCCCGGAGGCCGTGAGGGCCACCACGCCGCCGGTTCCGAGCTCCGGCAGCGGACTGATCGGGCCGACCCTGTCGACGCCGCCGTCCTCACCGCTATCGACGATCAGACGGACGTAGAGCTCCCCGGGGCGACGGACCAGGACCGTCCCCGGCCCCCCCCAGTCGCTGGCGGTGTCCCGCCGACCACCCCACGCCCGGATCTGGGCGTCGGGGTCGAAGCCGTCGAGGGTCTCCACGAAGAGGGACGCCCGTCCCCCGCCGCCCGGTCCGACAAACCGACCGGTTGAGAAATTGGTCCCAGTGGTGGCTCCGGAGACGTCGATCAAGCCGCCGCCCCTCGCGGTCCCCACCGAGCCAAGGAAGCTGCCGCCGGCGCCCCCCGCCCGGGAGGAGTTGAAGCTGCTGGCCTGGGCGCCGACCCGGATCTCCCCTTCGAGGTCCAGGACGTCGACGTTGAGGATGAACACGCCGCCGCCGCGGGTGCCGTCGCCGTCGCCGTCGTTGTCCTGGCTGCCGCCGCCGCCGGGGAGGGTGGGTCGGTAGACGCTGCCGTAGACCTCGCCGCCGGCCCCCGCGTTCCAGCGCACCCCGATACCGCCGTGGCTGCCGCCGGCGTCCGGCGACGCGCCGACCAGCCCGTCGGGGGCGTCGCCGTCGACTGCGCCTTCTCGGCCGCCGAGGTAGCCGTACCCCGCGACGTCGACCCGGCCACCGGCCTCCACGGTGAGGGTCCCCGAGAGGTCGAGCACCAGGGGCTCGTCCGTCGCCGGACGGGCCACCCCGTCGTCCCGCACCCGCATGTCGACGCCGGACAGCACCGACGGAATGCGAGTGGCACCGTCGATGTCGATGGTGGTGGCGTAGACCGGATCGGTGGCGGAGACGCGCGCTCCGTTGCGCAGCTCCAGGCGGTCGAAGCGGTACTCGCCGGCATAGGCGGCGGGCGCCGCAAGGGCCCCGGCGCCGGCCAGCAGGACCCGGCCCGAGCCGTCGAGGTCGATCACCGGATAGACCCCAAGATCCGACCCGTCCGCCGCCGACAGCCGAACGAACGCTCCGAGCCACCGGGGCCGCAGGGCCTCCTGCGCTTCGAGCCAGGCATCGGCGCCGTCCGGGGTGAAGGTCGTCACCGCTCCGCCCCCGAGGGCCGGCAGCGGGATCGGCGCCGAAGGACGGTCGCTGCCGCTGTCTTCGCGGTTGTCCACGTAGAGGCGCCCGTAGGAGTCGGCGGCGGTCTTCACCAGCATGGTGCCTGGCCCGGCGTAGTCGGACGCGGTGTCCCGCCGGCCCCCCGTGGCCCGCAGTTCCGCCTCGGGGTCGAAGCCGTCGAGGACGTCGGCCCAGATGGCGATTCGACCGCCGCCGCTGGCACCTACCATCGCGCCGTTGGTCAGGTTGGTGTTGGAGCTCCGGCCGGAGACGCTGATCCGCCCGGTCCCCCGCAGGGTTCCCGTATGGATCTGGACGCTGCCGCCGGCGCCGGGGGCGCGCGAAGAGTTGAAGCCGCTGGCGCCGCCGAGGGCGAGGATCTCGCCGTCCACCACCAGGGTGCCGGCGTCGAGGATCGCCACGCCGCCGCCGCGGGTGCCGTCGCCGCTGCCGTCGTTGTCCCGACCGCCGCCGCCGCCGGCGTGGTGCGGCAGATAGACGCTGCCGTACACCTCGCCGGCGGGTCCGGGGCCGTTCCAATCGATGCCGACGCCGCCGTGGCTACCGCCGGCGTCCGGGCTGGAGGGCAGGATGCCGTCCGGGGCGTAGCCGTCCGGATGGCCGGAGTGCCCGCCGCGGTATCCCAAGGCTTCGAGGTCCACGATGGAGCCGAAGCCGATGTCGAAGTTGCCGGCGACGGTGACCTCCAGAAGCGCATAGCCCAGGGCGGCGTCGATCGGCGCCGTGAGCTCGGCGCCGTCCAGCAGGGTCAGCTCCGCCCACTGGATCGGCTCCACCACGGTGTGGGTGCCGGCCCCGAGGACCAGGGAGCGGCCGTCGAAGGTGGCGTCGAGGGTCTGGTTCCCCACCAGCAGGTCCCCCACCACCACCCTCAGGCTGGTGTCTAACGAGGCCGCGCCGCCGGCGAAGTCGTAGACCTCGAGGCGGATCGGGATCAGGGTCCCCCCCGGGGTCCCGGCGGGGACATCGAAGGTGACCGTGCGGTCCACCGCCGTCGTGCCGACGAAGGCGTCGTCCGCCAACCGCGCACCGTCGACGTCGAGGGTCCAGCGGTCGATGGAGATGTCATCCCGCAGCTCGAACACTAGGTCGACGGGGGATCCCGCCACCGCGGCGCCGGCGTTCGACGGGCGGATCCAGGTGGCCGTCGGCGGGGTGGCGTCGAGGGACGGCTCCACCGTACCGCCGCGCACCAGGTCGGCCCGGTTGCCCTCGAGATCGTAGGCTTCGATCTCGAGGTCGCGGATCTCCGCCGTGTCCACCCGGGGCGCCAGGAACGACGCCTCGAAGGGGGATACGGTGTCTTCCACCTCACGTCCATCCCAGCGGAACACCACCCGCGCCACCGCCGTGTCGTCGCTGACGGTGGCGCTGGCCTGGAGGAGATCCCCCGACCGCAGGACGAAGCCGTCCGCCGGGGTCACGGCGTCGAAGGTCGGCGGGGTGAAGTCGGACGACACCACCAGGGTCACTTCGCTCGAAGACGCCACGTTGCCGGCGAAGTCCTCCGCCACGGCCTGCAGGGTCAGGTCCATGGGGGCAGATGGCAGGGGCAGCCCCACCGCGTAGGGGGGCACGGCGTCGGCGAAGACTTCTTGGCCGTCCACCAGGAAACGCACCGTGGCCACCGCCACGTCGTCCACCGCCTCCGCCTCCAGGGTCGCCACGGTGCCCAGCAGAATCTGGGTCCCGTCGGCTGGCCGCACCAGGTCCACTTCCGGCGCCAGGCCGGCGTCGTCGACGGTGTCGAAATACTGGCCCACATAGAGCCGGTCCGCCGCCGTCAGGTACACGAACTGGGCGTCCACGGCGATGCCGGAGCCGTTGTCGTCTCGATACTGGGAGAAATCCACCACCGCCCGCAGGTTAGGCTGGGTCGGCTCGGCGATGTCGACGATCGGCACGCCGTTGACGAAGAAGATGTCGGCCCCGAAGGCGTAGGGCCCCGCCACCGCCACGTCCTCCAGGAGGCCGTCCTGGGCCGGGGGCAGGCTCGGGCCCGCGACGGGTGCCGCCGGGTCGGAGACGTCCACCGCCACGAGCCCTTCGTCCCGGTCCGCGACGAAAGCGGTCCCCCGCCGGAGGACCACGTCCCGGGCGTTGCCGGTGTCCAACGCCCCCAAGAACACGGGTGAGGTCAGCTGACTGAGATCATCGAGCCGCAGACCCTCGCCGCCGTCGGCGGTGGCCAGGAGCCCGGTGGTCGGGTCGTAGTCCACGCCGCGGGCGAAACCGGCGGTGTCGATCACCACACGCGCCACCGGCAACGCCGGATCTTGGGCGTCGACGCCGTAGACCCCGGCGGCGCCGGCGGCCACGAACACCAGGTCCCCCGCCACCGCCACGTCCTCGGCATAGCCCGCCAGGGCCAGGGCCCCGAGCTCCACCGGCGCGGCGGGGTTCGTGAGGTCGACGATCCGCAGCCCCCCGGAGCCGTCCGCCACGAAGGCGCGGTCACCGATCCAGCGGACGTCCTCCGCCGTGCCGGGGGTGTTCAGGGTGGCGATCAGGGCCGGCGCCGAGGGATCCGCCACGTCGACGATGCACAGACCGGCGGCGCCGCAGGCGACGGCGACGTGGTCCCCCATCACGTCGACGTTGCGGGCGTCCCCGGGAAGATCGAGGAAGGCCAAGGGCTGGGGCGTGAAGGAGGACACGTTTCCGCTGGAGGCGGCGCTCACCCCGCCGAGGGTGGCGGTGACGGTGCAGACGCCGTCGGCGCCGGCGAACACCTGCCCCGGCGTCAGGCCGAAGCTGCAGACCGCCAGGTCGCTGGAGGACCAGGCCGCGAGGCCCGTGGCGTCGAGGACGGTGCCGTCCACCAGGTCTGCGGTGGCGTCGAGGCGGATCGAGGTCTCCCCCACCAGAGTGTTGAAGGTGAGGTCGAAGGTCGCTGGCGTGACGACCAGGGCCATGACCGCTCCGGCGTAGTCGGCACTTTGGGGATCCAACGGGTCGCTCCCCAGCTGGATTTCGAGCCCGTCCGAGAGGCCGTCGCCGTCGGTGTCGAAGAGGGCCGGCTGGGTGCCGTGTATGTCCACCTCGTCGCCGTCCAGCAGGGTGTCGCCGTCGGTGTCGGGGTTCTGGGGGTCGAGGCCAGCCTGGAACTCTTCGAGGTTGGTGAGGCCGTCCCCGTCGGGATCGGCGACGGCGTCGGCGGGGTTCTCCGGATCGAGACCGTTGGCCACCTCGAAGTCGTCCGGGATGCCGTCGCCGTCGGAGTCGCCGGAGGTCACCACCTGCACTTGCAGGAGACCCAAGGCCCCTTCGTGGAACGCGGTGACGATCACCACGCCGCTGGCCACCGCGGTCACCACGCCGTCACCGTCGACGGTGGCCACCTGCGGGTTGCTGATCGAATACGTGGTGCCGGTGGCGCCGGCGGTGAGATCCGCTGTGGAGTCGTCGGGGTAGACCCCCGTGGCGGTGATCTGGAGGGTCTGCCCCAAGGACGTGAGCTGGGTCGACGTCGACGTCAGGTCGAGTCTCGACGGAATGGACTCTGGCGCGTCGAATTGGATCTCGGGGGCCCGGACGATGCCGTCCGCCGGCACGACGAAGAACTCCGACTGCCCGGCGGTGGTGACGCCGTTCGCGACGCAGTTGGCCCTCACCCGGACCCGGCCGAGATTCGTGGGCACGTTCGGCAGCACCCAGGTGCCGTCGGCGTCCACCGGGGCGGTGCGATTCAGCGCGCTGACGACGCAGGAGTCGTCGAGTTGGCCATGGGCCGGCACTCCGACGAGCGCCAGCACCAGCAAGACCGTCGGGACGAGCGGGGTGCCCGAAGAAGAGGATCCGATCCGAAACATGAGGTTTTCTCGCGGCATGGAGCTATCGTCCTACTTTCCGATCAAGCGTGTATTCAAGCTGTTCGTGCCCTGAATCCAAAGGCCGAAAAGACAACCGTCGATCTCAATTCACTTTTTGAAGCTTCGCTACTTCGACGAAGGCATCGGGGTTGGAAGTGAGATATGCCGCCAGTTGAGTGGCGTCCGCCTCGATGTTGCCAATGGTCAGAAAGTCGTCGAAATCGACCAACTCCCCCGCGAGGCTCCCCGATCCGATGTCGGCGCGGATGCGGTCCGAATTCAGGCCCTCTATGGTCAGGTTCGATTCCGCCGAATCGAGCGTGAGCTTGGCGACCTGCCAGCGACCGAGGTCTGGATCCTCGGCGAAGGCGAAGAGGGATCCGCCGACCTCGACTAGATGAAAAACCCTCGCCGAAGAGAAGGGCTTCGGCGACAGGTTCAAGGTCAGGTTCTGCTCGTCGTCCAGGGCGACCAGGGCGTTGGCTGGCTCGTCCGGTGGGTCCCCCATCAGCTCGACGACCTGCCATTCCCCGAGGAGCGGCAAGTGCAGGTCGTTTGGCCCTGAGGAAGGGATCGGCGACTTCAGGCTCAACATGCACCCTGTGAGCAGGGAACAGGCGATCAGCGGCGTCAGCAGCTTCATAGTCTTCATCGTCTTGATCCTCAGGGACTTACGCAGGGCGAATTCGGCGGAACATTGCTTTCGTACTCCATCATGCAAGTCATTGGAGGCATCATCCACCGCAACCTTCCGTCGAAGAGGGCCTCCTTGACGAGGGCTCTGCACAGCTCTGGAAAACCCAGCTCGGAGACTGCGCGGCCCACCGCGTTGTTGTGCAGATCCATCTGTCCCCACTCGCAGGTTGGGTTACCGTTGCTGTCCTCGTGTGCGTCGTAGATCTGCTTGGCGAAGGCTTTGCCACACTTTGCTGCTACGAAACAATTCATGAAGGCGTGCATGAAGGCGTTTCCCATCTGGCCATCGGACCGTTGACAGCTGAAGACCTGGTCTTTGACGATGGGACCGAGGACGAACATCGTGCCCACAGAAGGCGAACAATCCAGATTCCTAATTTTGGTCAGGATTCCCAACTCCTCGTCGTTCAGACCCAGGGGCCCTCCAGGCAAGTTGGGGAAATCGAGGACCTCGATGGACCTGCTGTCCTTGCACTCACTGAAATCGAACTTTCCGGCCGCCGCGGCTTCGATCTCCACGGCGCCCGCCCCGCCCGCCGAGGGCGTGAACACGGCGTATCTCTCCATGGTCTGCTGATCCTGGCCGAACGTGAGCGTTCCCGCCCCAGGGGGGGTGACCCGCCATTCGAGGTGGAAGTCTGGCTCCACTTCGTAGAAGAACCTCATCGTGCATCCAGGACAGAGATAGTCGACATCCGGCTCGACCTTCGTGAACGTGACGTTCGGGCAGGTCACCTGCACGGCGCCGCTGTCCGTGTTCTCGGCGCAGCTGTTGTCGCAGCTGGCCTCCAGTTGGAATTGGTAGGTGCCGGGATCCGGGTAGCTCTTCACGGGGGCGGCCTCGTTGCTTTGGGTGCCGTCTCCGAAGTCCCAGAGGAGCCCGTCGACGGAACAGTGTTCGCCTTCGGACCTCTGCGTGAACAGCACCGGCTCCCCAATGTAGACCGACAGCGAGTCCTGACTATTGGCCTTCGCGTCGACCTCGTCTACGCGTTTCATCCAATGGAAGCAATCACCGTACGCGCAGTAGTCGGTCGTACACCGATCGCCGTCGTCGGGGCAGGGCCTGAAGTTCAGCCCAAGGTTCGGGACGCAGATGTTCTCGTCGCAGCGCTCGCAGAACTCGCAGCCCTCGGGTGTTCCGGAGCTGGCCGGATCGCCGCCGCAGTGCCAGCCCGCCTTGACCAGGCCGAAGCCGGGCATCGAGACCAGGGACCTGCCGTCCTCGCTGACCTGGCCCGGACCGATCGAGGTGAAGCGGCCGATGTCGTGGTCGAAGGAGTACAGCTCCGAGACCTGGCCCGGCGCCATGCCGTCGACGTTGGGGAAGGTCAGCCGCGCCGGCGGATCGAAGATCGCCCCCGGAGGCTGGACCGTGATGACGAAGCTCGGCTGCTGGCTAAAGTTCGGCACCATCGGGATCTTGTCGCCGTGAACCAGGGTGACGCTGATCACCCCTTCCCGCCCACCGTCTGGGAAGGTCACCGACCCCGGCTCAACGTCGAGGGCAAAGCCCGGCAGCTCCGGCAGGGTCAGGCTGCCCCCCTCGGTTTCGCTGACGGCGAGCCCGCGGTCGACGTCGATGGGCAAGATAAAGATCGGCCGGCCCACGTCGTTGTCCCTGCCAGGGATCGTCGTCAGCAGGAACTCCAGGCTCGACCACAGGCCCGGCACCGTCGCCGTCGTGCCGTCGACGTGCAGGTGGACCGTGCCCACCGGCGCGTTGGGGATGCGGAAGGTGCCGGCGGCGTCGGCGATGGCGCTCTGGCCGGTCTCGACGATCTCCAGAGTCACCCCCGGAACCGGGCGATCCGTGTTGTCGAGCACGACGCCGACGATGGCCGTATCCGCCGGGTCCCCGGCGGTGCGGCCGGAGGCGGCGAAGGCCGCCGTGGGTGCGCCCGGCCCTGTGCCCACCGTCGCCAGCACCGAGTTGTTGGCGACACCCTCTTCGGGGCCCAGGGTCAGCACCGCGCTGACGGCGCCGTGGACATCGCTGGTGAGGGTAATCTCCTGGCTGCCGTCGGCGAAGGTGCCGCCGCCGGCGAAGACCCGGAAGACCACGTCGACACCGGGGAGCCGGTTGAAGGAGGCGTCGGTGACGACGGCGGCGAAGGGCTGGGGAAGGGGCTCCCCGGCGATCCCCTGCTGCTGGTCCCCGGCGTCCACCAACACGTGGGCCGGCGCCGCCGCCGTGGCGCTGGCGCTCATCTCCACCGAGGCGTCGGCCCCGACGGCCCGCGCCATCACCCGATGGTTCCCCATGCCTGAGCGGGTTCCCAGGGTGTACTGAACCGAGGCCCGCCCGCCGGAGTCGGTGGTGACCGCCCTTTGCCGATCCCCCGAGTCGAGGGTCCCGTTGCCTTCGAGGACCGCAAAGTGCACGGTCTCCCCCACCATCGGCTGGCCGGAGAGGTCGGTGAGCTCCACCAGCAGGGGCTGACCCAGGGCCTGGCCGACGACGGCGGTCTGATGGTTCCCCGAGACCACGGACAGCAGCACCCCCGGGGAATCGTCGTAGCGCACGGTGATCGAGTCCGTGGCGACGTTGCCGGAGGGATCCTGCGCCGCCGCCGTGAGGACGTTGTCCCCGGGGACGAGGGCCAGGTCGACGACCACGAAGCTGCCGTTGACGAGGCCGGCGGGGGCGCCGTTCACCGTCACCTGTAGATCGGCGATGCCGTCGTAGCCGCCGGCGGCCTCGTTCACCCAGCCGGACACCGACACCGTCGGCTGACGCACCACTGTGCCGTCCAGGGGCGACGCCAGGGCGATCTTCGGCGGGGTCGTGTCGAGAACCGCCGTCACCGTGGCGGTCACGGTCCTCCCTAGAGAATCGGTGGCGGAGGCGGTGATGGGATTGGCCCCTTCCCGCAGGGACACGGCGACGGCGAAGGTGCCGCCGGTGACCGTCGCCGGGATGCCCGCCACTGTCACCGTCGCCGCCGGATCGTCCACCTTGCCCTCGACGGTGATCGTCGAGCTGGACACCAAAGCGAAGTTGGCGGGGGACGTCAGCACAAGGCTCGGCAAGGATCGCCGGATCACCTGAAGCGTCTCGATCGAGGTGTTCCCGGCGAAATCCCAGGCCTGGACGGCGATGGCGTTGGGGCCCTCCGCCAGGGGCACCGTCGCGGAGAAGGTCTCAGGACCGTGGACGACGGGCTGCCCCGCCACCTCCAGCGTCGACACGCCGTCCCCGTCCTCCACCCAGCCCCGGACCTCGATCTCGGCGCCGTAGGTCACGGTGCCGTCTTCGGGTCCGAGGAGCATGATCTCGGGGTGCAGCTGGTCCAGCACCACGGTCCGCAGCACCGTGGTGGCCTGGCCGGCCAGATCCGTGGCCACCACCTCCAGGCCTCGCTCACCGCTGCCCACCAGTTCGACGGTGGCGGTGAAGGAGCCGTCCACCAGAGTCGCTGCGACTCCATTCACCGTCACCGCGGCCACGTCGAGATCGTCGGTGGCGGTGCCGGTGACCTGCACCAGAGGGGCATTCAGCAGGGCCCCTTCCGCCGGCGCCGTCACCTGCACGTTGGGCGGTCCGATGTCGGCCCTGACCGCAAAGAGATGGCGCAAGGACTGCCCCGTTCCGTCGAGATCTTGAATCGACGCTTCGAGCACGTGGTCCCCTGCTTCCAGCGACGTCGCGCAGACCGCCTCCGCCGGTCCCACCTGGCAATCGGGTGTAAGGACCCTGCCGTCGACCGTGACCCGCAGGGTCTCGAGGTCGAGGCCGGGATCAAGATCTGAATAGGCGAGGCGGATCTCGAAGGCTTCGAAGGTCTCCGCACCCGGCGTCAGCAGCGTCAGATTCGGAGGTGTACCGGCCACTGTGACGGCGAAGCTTCCCGCCAGGCTAGCGCCGGTGCCCGCCAAGTCTGCAAGGGTCAATAGGAGGGACTGGGTCCCGGAGAGGGGTGAGGGGGAACGCCAGGTCAAACCCTCCGCCTCGACCACGGATCGATTCGTCCGGTCGACGCCGTTGACCTCGAAGATGACCGAATCCAGATCGACGCCGGAGAGGTCGTCGCTCCAGTCGATGCGCACGGTGGGCGCCTGATCGTCGAGGACCGCGCCATCGGCCGGCGACACCAAGGTCACCGTCGGCGGGGTCGAGTCCACCGGCGGCGGGCCGCCGCAGGTGGCTGTGCTCCATAGGGCGTCGGCCTGTTGGGCAAGGTCCGCGGGGTCCGCGCCATCCACGGCGGCGCCTGATGTGAGCCAGGCGGACCATTCGAGGAGATCGTGGCCGAGGGCCGGAGACCCGGCGCCGTCCCCCTGGAGCCCGAGGGTGTGGATCGACAGCTCCGGGAGGGTCCCCCGGGCCAACTCGAGCTCACGCATCACCTCGGCGGCGGGCTGACCGGCGTAGGCGCCGCCGGGGCCGAAGAGGGTCCCCCGCCAGGCCACCTGGGACCACGGCAGCCAGCCGCCGGCGCCGTCCATCAGGTCCGCGTCGTAGGGACTGGCCTCGTCGGTGTAGGGCCCCCGGCCAGAAAGGTCGACGGTGGGGGGACCGTCCGCCAGCCAGACGATCAACGGACGCCGACCCGCGGCGCCGGTCCCCAACAGCTCCACCGCCCGCCGCAGGGCCAGGGCGGCGCGGGACGGAGTCGAGGGGCGCGGGGGCGCCCCGGCGCGCGCGCCGGGCCCCTCCCCCACCACCCCCCGAGACCC
>JBCDIS010000069.1:0-33497 GCA_038748685.1 Acidobacteriota bacterium
CGTCGGGTGCGCTACGTCCCGCCCCTGCGCCTGTACCTCTTCCTCAGCGTCCTGCTGTTCCTCGGCCTCGCCTGGACCGACTACTCCGCCGTCCAGGTCAACGACGGCGGGGACCGCGACGACCTTTCCATCGTCAGTGTAGGCACCCCCACCGACCCGGCACCGGGCACCGGGTCCTCGCCGGACGGCGCGCCCCCGGGTACCCTCCTCCCCGACGAGCTCGAACCGGGGGAGACACCCCAGACCACCAGCCTGGCGGAGGCCTTCATGGACGTGCTCTTCGAGCCCTTCATGGACCGTCCCGAGGTCATCAACCGAGCCTATCGGGATCGCCTGGCCCAGTGTTTGTTCCTGCTGGTGCCGGTCTTCGCCCTCTACCTCAATTTGCTCCATCGCTGGCCGCGGCGGCCCTATATCCACCACCTGATCTTCTCGCTGCACCTCCACAGCTTCGTCTTCTTCATCACCCTCCTCGCGACGGCCGCAGACCGCCTACTCGGGGCCGGCGGCCTCGCCGCGGGGCTGGTCCCGATCTGGACGGTGGCCTACCTCTTCTTGGCGATGCGGCGGGTCTACGGAGCGAGCCTCCTGCTCACCCTCGCCAAGCAGGGCCTGCTCCTCTTCGTCCACGGCCTGACCATGTCCTTCGCGCTGCTCGTGACCTTGATGGTGACGCTGCTGCTGATGGTCTGAACCGTCCAGCTAGCGCGCTCCGCGGCCCGGCCAGGTAGATCCAAGGCCGCGGAGCGCGACCCGCGACTCAGCGCAGGGTCTCGGCGAAGAAGGCGACGGTCTTGGCCCAGGCGTCCTCCGCGGCCTCGGCATCGTAGCGGTTGCCGGAGGGGTTGGCGAAGGCGTGGTCGGCCCCTTCATAGATCTCGATCCGGACGTCCTTGCCCAGCTCCTTCATACCGCCCTCGAAGGCCGCGACCATGTCGAGGGGAATGCCCTGGTCTTCGGAGCCGAAGATCCCAAGCACCGGCATCTGCAGGGGCTCCAGCTCGGTGGTTTCGGTCACCAGCCGGCCGTAGTAGATCACCGCGCCGTCGAGGTCTTCGGGGTGCAGCAGGGCGGTGCGCAGGGACATTCCGCCGCCAAAGCACCAGCCGATGGAGCCGATCTTCGGCGCCCCCAGCGATTCGAGGTAGGCGTAGCCGGCCCGCAGGTTCGCCTCGAGGTCCTCCGACGCAGCCATCGCCGCCTGCATCAGCTCACGGGCGCGGTCGGGCTCCTCCGCCACCTCGCCGTAGAGGTCCACCGCGAGGGCGACGTAGCCCTCCCCCGCCAGGCGCCGCGCCATCGCTTCGATGTTCTCGTTCAGGCCCCACCATTCCTGGATCACCAGGATGCCGGGGGCCCCTTCGGCGCCGGTCTCGGGCTTCGCCAGGTAGCCGGTGACCTCGGCGTCACCCACGGTGCCGTACACCACCCGCTCCGTCACCACCGGCGACGCGGGCTCCAGGGAGGCGGCGGGGCTGGGTTCAGGATCGTCCTGGGCGTGCTCCTCGGTCATTGCATCGAGGTGCTCTTCGTCGGACGGGGTGGAGTCGGAGTCCCCGCCGGCGCAGGCCCCGAGGAAGGCGGACAGCAGCAAGACGAGGACGAAGGCGACGGGGCTCAGCGCGCGGAACCGGAAGAGGGGACGGTCGTGACTCGGAAGACGGGACATGTTGGGTCTCCTGGACGTCGGAATGGGGATTGTCGAGAAGGGATCGGCTGAATGCTAGCAGGGAAGATCCAACCCGCTTCGCCGGACAAAGTCGATTCATCCGTTTTTCACGCCAGGCCCGTGGGATCCCTGAGATCCCGGGAACGGCCGATCCCTCCACTCTGCGACCCCGTCGAAGAGCGGTCCCGAGTCCGTGGGGGGTCACCTACCTCCGGACGACCCTCCGCTGGGCGGCGCTGCGGAGTCGGCCGCCGGAGCCGCCGTGGGGCGAACCAGGCAGTGGTAGAGATTCCGCGCCAGGAACACACCGACGGTGGCCCGGTCGACCCCTTTGACGTCGCATTCCAGAACCTGCCCCCCGGCCCGTTCCGGCAGGGTCAGGGTCAGGGACTTCGGCCGCGCCCGGGTGACCAGCTTCAAAGGGGCCTCCGCAGTCGGCCGTCCGGCCTCCTTACGGGTGGCCACCTCCGCGAGATCGAAGAACGAGGGGTCGTCACTGCTCACCACCACCTCGCCATCCCCGTAGTCGACGAAGCCCCAGCACGTGGCGCGGTCCCGCCACTGCGCCTCCGGCAGCCCGCCGATCGACTCCAGCTCCCGGCGAATCGCCTTGCGCTCCTTGGGATCGGCCTGATCGTCGACGACGTACTGCTGGCGAACCATCGGCGGCTTGGGCTGTGCCGAGGCCGGTCCCGCGGACCCGACGAGCAAAAGCCAAAGGGCCGCCGCGGCGGTGAGGCAGAGGGCGACGGCTGCGATGGCGGCGGTGAACCGGCGGGGGCGAAGCTCGGAGGCGTCGGTCATGGGGGATCTCCTGGAAGTGAAGGGTGGGCACCCGCTGCCCTCCCAACGCTCTACGGGCGCCCGTTCCCTCACATCTATTCGCCGTAGGGGACCCAGATATTCTTGATCTGGGTCCCGCGGCGCAGGAACTCCTGCCCCTCCCCCTGTCGCGGGTCGTACCAATCCCGCGCCTTGCCCTGGCTCGTCCAGGTGGCTTTGAGGTTGCCCACCGACTCCCGCTCCACCGCCGCGCCGCCGTCGCGGTCACCGAAAAACCACATCGCCGCCACCCCGTCGTGGCGGGCGAGGGTCGGGGCCAGCTCGCCGGGGTCCCCAGTGAAGATGTTGATCACCCCGCCGGGGACGTACGACGTGTCGAAGACCTGGTAGAGATCCGTGGCGGCGAGGGGCCAGCGCCCCGAGGGCACGGCGACGACCCGGTTCCCCATCGCCACCGCCGGCGCCACCAGCGAAACGAAGGCCAGCAGCGGCGCCTCCTCGGGGCAGACGACGGCCAGGATGCCCCAGGGCTCCGGCATCGCCAGGGTGACGTTGCGCATCGGGGTGCCGTGGACCCGGCCGTCGTATTTGTCGGCCCAGGCGGCCCAGGTGAAGAGGCGGTCGACGGACGTCGCCACCTCCTGCGCCGCCGCCTCCGCCGACGAGCCGGTCATCGCAGCAAGGCGGGCCTCCAGCTCGCTGGATCGGGCCGAGAGGTTCTCGGCCACGTAGTAGAGGATCTGCGCCCGTAGGTGCCCCGTCGTGCGGGACCACTTGGCGGCCTTTCGGGCCGCCTCCACGGCGTTGCGCAGGTCCTTGCGGTTGCCCAGCCCCGCCTCGCCGACGATCCCCCCCTGCGGCCCGAGGACCGGGTAGCTGTAGCCGCCGTCGGGACGAGACTGCTTGCCCCCGACGTACATCTTGGCGGTGCGGTCGATGGCCGGAAGGTCGAAGCCGCCGGGGCCCGAATCCGCCGCCCGGGGGGCCGACGTGGCCGCCGCCTCGGGGAGATCCCTCTGCCAGTCGGCCACTACGTACTCCCACAGACCTTCGATTCCGCCCTCGCGACCGTAGCCGCTCTCGCGGTACCCGCCGAAGCCGGCGGCAGCGTCGAAGACGTTGGTGCAGTTGACCCACACCACCCCCGCCGCCAGTTGGGGAGCGACGTCCAGTGCCAGGTTGACGTTCTCGGTCCAAACGCTGGCCGCCAGTCCGTAGCGGGTGTCGTTGGCCAGGGCCACCGCCTCCTCCGGGGTCCGGAAGGTCATGGACACCAGCACCGGACCGAAGATCTCCACCTGGGCCAGGGTCGACGCGGGCTCGACGCCGGTGAACAGGGTCGGCGGATAGAACCATCCCTCGGTGGGGCAGGCCCACGACGGCTGCCAGCAGGTGGTGCCCTCGGCCTTCCCTTGGTCCACCAGGGTGGAGATCCGCTCCAGCTGCACCGGCGCCACGATGGCCCCGAGGTCCACCGACTTGTCGAGGGGCGAGCCGACCCGCAGGGTCTCCATGCGGGCCCGCAGCTTGGCGATCACCTGCTGCTCCACCCCCTCCTGCACCAGGAGGCGGGAGCCGGCGCAGCACACCTGCCCCTGGTTGAACCAGATGGCGTCCACCACCCCCTCCACCGCCGAGTCGAGGTCGGCGTCGTCGAAGACGATGAACGGCGACTTTCCCCCCAGCTCCAAGGACAGCTTCTTGCCGCTGCCGGCGGTGGCGGCGCGGATCGCCCGCCCCACTTCGGTGGAGCCGGTGAAGGCCACCTTGTCGACGTCCGGATGACGCACCAGCAGCTCCCCGGTGCGCCCGTCCCCGGTCACGATGTTCAGCACACCCGGCGGCAGGCCGACGCGGCGGCACATCTCGGCGAAGGCCAGGGCGGTGAGGGAGGTGTACTCCGCCGGCTTCAGCACCACCGTATTCCCCGTGGCGAGGGCCGGCGCCACCTTCCAGGCGAGCATCAGCAGAGGAAAATTCCACGGAATCACCTGCCCCACGACCCCCACCGGTCCGTACCCCGGCAGCTCCTTCTCCATCAGCTGGGCCCAGCCGGCGTGGTGGTAGAAGTGCCGCGCCACGAGGGGAATGTCGATGTCCCGGGTCTCGCGGATCGGTTTGCCGTTGTCGAGGCTTTCGAGGACGGCGAAGAAGCGGGACTGCTTCTGGATCTGCCGCGCGATGGCGTAGAGGTGCCGGGCCCGACCGTGGGGCCCCAGCCCCCACCACTCCGGCTGGGCGGCGCGGGCGGCGGCCACCGCGGCGTCGACGTCGTCCCCGCCGCCCTGGGCGATCGTCGACAGGACCTCGGTGGTGGCGGGGTCGTGGGTCTCGAAGGTCTCGCCGGTGGCCGGCGGGCGCCAGCCGTCCCCCACATACAGGCCGAACGATCTGCCGTGGCCTTCTAGCCAGGCGTGGGCGGAGTCGGCACTTTCCGGGGCGGGGCCGTAGGTCATCGTCTCGAAGGCCTCCAGGACGCTGCTCATGGGGTTCTCCTCGTCACGCCTTGGGGTGGCGGAAGGACGCCGAGTAGCGCCCGGTCACGTGATGCTCGAGCTGACGTTCGATGTCGCCCAAAAGGCTCGACGCGCCGAAACGGAAGAGCTCCGGCTCCAGCCAGGCAGGGCCCAGCTCTTCCTTCATGAGGATCAGCCAGGCGAGGGCGTCCTTGGCGGTGGAGATGCCCCCCGCCGGCTTGAAGCCCACCCGGTGGCCGGTGCGCTCCAGGTAGTCGCGGATCGACCGCACCATGGTGAGCCCCACCGGCAGGACGGCGTTCTCCTTCTCCTTGCCGGTGGAGGTCTTGACGAAGTCGGCGCCCGCCATCATGCACACCAGGCTGGCGCGGTAGACGTTGCGCAGCGTGCCGAGCTCGCCGGTGGCCAGGATCGCCTTGAGGTGGGCGTCGCCGCAGGCTTCACGGAACGCCCGCACCTCGTCGTAGAGGGCCGCCCAATCCTGGGTCAGGGCATGCTCCCGGGTGATCACGATGTCGATCTCTTCGGCGCCGTCCGCCACCGAGGCGCGGATCTCCGCCAGCCGCAGGTCGAAGGGGGAGAGCCCCGCCGGGAAACCCGTGGACACCGCCGCCACCGGAATGCCGGAGCCGCGGAGGGCCGCCACCGCTTCGGCGACGTAGCGGTGGTAGACGCAAACCGCACCCACCTTGAGGTCCAGACCCTCGACGCCGAGGGCCGCCAGCAGGTCGGCCCGCACGGGATTGCGGGCCTTGGCGCACAGCCTCCGCACCCGGCCGGCGGTGTCGTCCCCCGCCAGGGTCGTCAGGTCGATGACGGAAATCGCCCGCAGCAGCCAACCCGCCTGCCAGGTCTTCTTCACCGAGCGGCGGGTGGTGAGGGTCGCGCACCGCCGCTCGACGGCGCTGCGGTTCACTTGGACGTTGCGCAGCCAGCCGAGCTCCAAGGGCGTGCCCGGGTTGCGCTCGTGGGAATGGCCGGAGGGCGCCGGCTCGCCGCGCCCAGGAGCGGGCTCGACAGTCGAGACGGACGTCGATGGGGGCGCAGCCTCGGCGGCCGGCGTGGTCTGGGTCGTAGTCATGGCGGATCCTCGCTTTGCGCCCTATCTTACTCCTCTAGGGCCGAGCGGATCGCCTCCTTGAAAAGTCGAAGTCGCGCTCCCTCGCCCTAGAAAGCGAGACGCCGGCGGGAACCCCACCGGCGTCTCCTCGATCGAAGGACGGCGGAGTCGCCCCGTGGCTCAGCCCTCGGCGGCCCAGGCGTTGAGGAAGAGCGCCTGGCCGTTGTAGATGATGCTGCCGCTGAAGCCCCCGGCGAGGTAGATCTGAGGCGTGACCTCGAGGCTGACGCCGCCGCCGGAGAGGAAGTAAGAATCTCCGCGCTGGGAGCCGCTGAGGTCGATCCAATCGCTGCTGGACTTGAACTTGATGTTGCCGACCGACGTCGTGCCGAGCTCCAGGTTGAGATATCCCGCGGCCTTCTGGTTGAAGCTCGAGTCGAAGCTCTCAAATTCCGTGCTGAATCCGTTGGCCTTGCTCATGGTGGTTTCCTTTCCGAGGTTGGTGGATGGTGTTCTGGTTCGAGACCGGAAACCCGGCAGCTTCATCTAAGGCGGGGAACCGTGCGTCGGGGCCCGGCGCGGTCGGCTCGAGGTCGATGGCCGGCGTGTCCGTTCTCGTCTCGTCGGGAGTAACTTCAAGTGGCGTGCCAACTTCGAAAGTTGAGAAAATGGGGCTCTGACGTCTTTCGGAGCCACCGCGGCGCGGCGCGGGATGTCCATGACATCTCCGCCTGACATCCCACGGATGTCAGGATCACCGGAGGTCCCGATCACCCAAGGGGAGAGCTCAGATGGATCCTGATCCAGCAGCGGGGGGGTACTGACTTGGGACGATGGCGGGCCGCCGAGGGCGAGGGGCCGCCCATCGACCGGTTGGGGCCGTACCGCTTCGTTCGCCCCCTGGGCCGCGGCGGCATGGCGGAGGTCTTCGAGGGCTTCGACACCCGCCTCGAACGACCGGTGGCCCTGAAGCGGGTACACCCCGCCAGGACCGACGAGCGGACCATTGAACGCCTGCGCCGAGAAGCCAAGGCCGTCGCCCGCCTGAGCCACCCCGCCATCGTCCAGGTTCACGACTGGGTCGACGACGCAAGCGGCCACTGGATGGTGATGGAGCTGATCCGGGGCGAGAGCCTGCGCGAGCACATGGGGGGTGGCGCCCTTCCCCTGTCCGTTGCGGTGCGCCTGGCCCACGACGTCGCCTCCGGCCTGCGGGTGGCCCACCAGGCGGGCATCGTCCACCGTGATCTCAAGGCCGATAACGTCATGGTGACCGACGCCGGGCGGGCCAAGATCCTCGACTTCGGCCTCGCCAAGCAGGTCCTCTTGGATCAGCAGCAGACGTCCCTGACCCTCGACGGCAAGATCCTCGGCACCGTGACCGCCATGTCCCCGGAGCAGGCGCTGGGTCAGCCCGTGGATCCCCGTTCCGACCTCTTCTCCTTCGGCACGCTGCTCTATCGGATGTCCACCGGCGTTGCGCCGTTCCGCGCCAAGTCGCCGATGGAGACCCTCACCCGCATCTGTACCTGGCCCCACGCGCCGATCGACGAAGTCGACCCCGACCTGCCCGAAGACCTGGCGCGAATGGTGGACCAGCTGCTCCAGAAAGAGCCGGTTCGGCGTCTCCAAAGCACCGACGAGGCCCTCAGGGTTCTCGAGGCTGTCGCCGCACGGCTGACGGGGGAGAGCACCTGGACGGCGACCCGGCTGGCGCCGCCGAAGGAGGATGGGGACGCGCTTCCCAGCGCCTCCGAGGCGACCAGAGGGGCCTCACCTCTCCCTTCAGAAGACACCACCGCCACGCTCCCCGGAACGCCGGCGCCCGGGGACGGAAGGAAAGGGGCTTCCGAAGGGACGACTCCCCCGGCACTCTGGCCCTGGGCGGCACCCTGGCCCTGGGTACTGATCCTCGCGGCGGGCGTGCTCGCCGTCGCCTTCTGGGCAGGATTCGGTGACCGCGTTTCGGCACCGGCGGGAACGGACTCTGAGCCGAAGGGTCAGACCGCCGACCCCGGGGCCATGGACGACTACCAGCTCTATCGCCACGGCATGGGCCTGCTGGAACGCTACGACCGCGAAGGTAACCTCGATAAGGCCATCGAGGCCTTCCAGCGGCTCCTAACCCGCGATCCAGACTCCGCCCCGGGCTTCGCCGGGCTCGCACAGGCCTATTGGCAGAAGCACAAGAACGCGAGCAAGGATCCGCAGTGGCTGGAGCAGGCGCGGGCGGCGGCGGACCGCGCAGTCGACCTCGATCCCTTTCTCGTCTCCGGGCGGATCAGCCTCGGACGGGTCCTCCTGGAAAGCGGCGACCCGGCGGCGGCGGACGAGCAGTTTCGGCGGGTGCTCCAACTGGAGCCCGAGCACGTGGGCGCCCTCGAAGGGCTGGCGGAGCGGGAGCTCGCCGAGGGCCGACTGGCCGACGCCGAGACCCTGTACCGCCGGGCCCTGACCAGCGCACCGGAGCGCTGGTCGACGATGGCTCGGCTCGGCAGCCTGCTGTATCGAACCGGGCGACTCGACGAAGCCGCAGAGGCCTTCGAAGGCTGCATCGACGTCACGGCCGACAACTTCGTGTGCCATCGCAACCTGGCCGGGGTCCACTATGCCCAGGGCCGCTACCGGGAAGCCTCCCAGGGATTTCAGCGGGCCCTCGAGATCCGGCCCACGGCCACCCTCTACGGCAATCTGGGGGTCCTGCTCTTCTACCAGGGCCTCTATCCACAGGCCGTCGAAGCCTTCGAGAAGGCCCTCGACGCCAGTGGCGCCAACGACCACAGGATGTGGGCCAACCTCGCCGACGCCTACCGCTGGACACCGGGTTTCGAAGCACAGGCGGGGGAGTCCTACCGGCGGGCGATTCAGCTGGTGGAGAGCAAGCTCGACGCGACCCCCGGCGACGTCGATCTCGGCTCGCGGAGAAGCCTGTACCTCGCCAAGGCCGGGGACTGCGGGTCCGCCTTGGCGGCGGCCGAAACCTTGCCGTCCCCGGAGGCGACGGACAGCGCGGTCTTCTTCCGACTGGCCACGGCCTTCGAGGTCTGCGGCCTGAGGGACAGGGCCCTGCTGCGGCTGGCGGACGCCCTGCAAGGAGGCTATTCCCTAGAGGACCTGCGGCGGGATCCCGAGCTTCTCGGGCTCCGCGGGGATCCCCGCTACCACCAGCTGGTCGCCGGCTACGAAGACCGTTGAACGGTCAGACGTACGGGTCCACCACCATCTCGGGATCGAAAACGAACCAGCGGCTCTTGGGCCCCTTCGTCGCTTCGTTGCTGATGTCGACCCAGATCTCGAAGGTCCAGGTGTTGGAGGCCTTGGGGTCCGCCCCCGTCCCGTGGTGCTGGAAATCCGTGATCCGGCCCCTATCGTCGCCGGCGCGGGCTCCGGCGCTGCCGACCACCCAGCAGGGGTAGGGACTTCGATCGGAGGTCCGCACCACCTCCCGGCTAGAAACTGGCACCCAATCGCCGATGAACTCCTCGGTGGGCTGGGTGAAGCCGTTCTCCACGGTGGCGAGAACTCCGCGAAAAGGGGTGACGCCCTTGGTCAGCTCGGAGTCGGTGGACTGGAGATAGAACACCCGGTCCACCGGCGTCGCCTTCGCCCCGGTCTTGGGACCCGTCGAGAACAGACGGATGTAGACTTGGTCTCCGTCGACGAAACGATGGCTCTTTCGTTCCCTCGAAAAGAAAGGGACCGGCTGGTCGGTCGCGTCGACGTAGAGCTGATGGATCATGGGATACCCCTGCATCGGAGGCTGCCCGCCGTCGAAGGGCATCTTCGAGGCGATCTTGGTTCCAGGATTGTCGTAGTCGAACGAGATTTCGAAGCGGTAGAGGGTCATGGTTCGCTCCTTCCGGATTCGCCGGTTGGCGGTCGAGGTTCTGGGGTTTCGTCGAATGGGCTCACGTGGTCAAAGCAAGGAGAGTGCCAGGGCTCTGACATCCCCGTGCCCACGGAGGACGGGATCGATGGGGCCGAAGGGCGCCGCCTCGGCGTCGGACTTCGCGGAACGGCGGCCGGAGGGGGAGGCGGCATGACCGACGACAGCGGCTGGCTGCGGGAGCTCGAGGTCGAAACCCGAACCTCTGCGGGCACGCCCCCCGTCTCCGAGGACGGTGGGGCGCTGCGGGTCCCCGGCGTCACGATTCTTTTCCATCCCAAGATGGAGCGGGTTGGCGAACGCACCCCGCTGCCGGAGCTGATGGCCGGCAGACCGGTGCACCTGTCGCGGCTGGAACCGATGTTCTTCGCCCCCGGGTCCGGGAAAGGGCGCCCACTGGCGGACTCGCACCTCTCGCGGACTCCGATCCGTTGGTCGGGGCGGCCCCAGGACGGCTGGGCCCTGGAACGGGGGGACCACCGCGGCGAGGTTCTGGTAAACGGTGAGCCATTGGGCCACCGGCGGGGGATCAGCCTCGAGGATCTGGAGGCCGGGGTGACGCTCCAGCTCGCCCAGGGGGTCCTCCTCTGGCTGCACCTGGTGGACCCCGTGCCCCAGGCCCTTCCGAGCTTCGATCTGGTGGGTGAAAGCCACGCCATCTCGGAGCTGCGGCGGGACATCCAGCGGGCGGCGAGCCTGGAGGTTCCGGTGCTGATCCAAGGGGCCAGCGGCAGCGGCAAAGAGCTCGTGGCGCGGGCCGTTCACCAAGCCAGCGGGCGGGCCGAAGGGCCTTATCAGGCGGTCAACATGGCCGCCATCCCTGAAACCCTCGCCGCGGCGGAGCTGTTCGGCTCCGCCAAGGGGGCCTTCACCGGCGCCACCGCGCGTCAAGGTTTCTTCGAACGGGCCCAGGGGGGCAGCCTTTTCCTCGACGAGGTGGGCGAGACGCCGGTTCTGATCCAGGCGATGCTCCTGCGATGCCTGGAGAACCACGAGGTCCAGCCGGTGGGGGCCGTCGCCACCCGCCCCGTCGACGTACGGGTCCTCGCCGCCACCGACGCAAACCTGGGCCGGGCCATCGAAGCGGGGGGCTTCCGCCTTCCCCTGCTCCATCGACTGGCGGGCTACGAGATCCACCTGCCCCCCCTCACCGAGCGCCGGGACGACATCCCGAGGCTGCTGGTCCATTTCCTGCGCCAGGAGGCGACCCAACTGGGGGAATCGGGGGCTGCGCTCCTGGGGTCGCCGGACTGGACGACCGCCGAGTCCATGGCCCGCCTGGTGGGTCGCCCTTGGCCGGGCAACGTGCGGGAGCTGCGCAACGTGGCGCGGCGCTTGGTGCTGCGGTCGCCGGGACCCGTCGAGATCGGCGGTGGTGTCGGCGAAGCCGCCGGCGCTCCGGTCGGCGAGGCGGGTCCGGCCGAGGGCCACGGCGAACCGGCAGACGACGGGGGCGAGCAAAGGACGCGGGCGCCCTACCGCAAGCCGGCGGAGGTGAGCGAAGACGAGCTCCTCGCCGCCCTCAAGGCCCAGCGCTGGCGGCTCAAGCCCACCGCCGAGGCCCTCGGCGTCTCCCGGGGCTCCCTCTACCTCATGATCGAATCCTGCGACGGGATCCGCAAGGCCGTCGACCTCACCCGGGACGAGATCCGCGACGCAGAGAGGAGCACGGGGGGCGATCTGACGGCGATGGCGGAGCACCTGGAGGTCTCCGAGCAAGGCTTGAAACGCCGCATGTCGACCCTGGGGCTACGCTGAACCGCGGCGAACGCGGGTTCCCAGGCCCGAATCTTGGCCTCCCCGGCCCCACCCCAGGGGCCGCGGGGCCGGCCCGCCCGGAGGGCCCCTCCATTGGACATGGCCTGGAGCCCGGGATACCATCGAGGGCCCGCCAGGGCCGTCTTCCCCGTCGGCCAGGCCGTGACCGCACCCACAACATTCCGAGCGTCTCGAAGGAGGCCGACCTTGGATTTTTCCCTCAGCGAAGAGCAGCGGGCGGTGCAAGAGGCAGCCCGCGAATTCGCCCTCGGCGAAGTCGACCCGATCGTCGACGAGACCGACGAGTCCCAGACTTTCCCCCGCGACGTCATCGCCAAAGCCGGTGAGCTCGGATTCCTCGGCGTGATCTTCCCCGAGGAGTTCGGCGGCGCCGGCATGGGCTACGTGGAATACGTGCTGGTGATCACCGAGCTATCGAAGATCGACCCTTCGGTGGGCATTACCATCGCCGCCCACAACTCCCTCGGCACGAACCACATTTTCAAGTTCGGCAACGAGGAGCAGCGGCGGCGCTGGGTGACGCCCCTGGCGTCCGGCGAAAAGATCGCCGCCTGGGGCCTGACCGAGCCCGGCGCCGGCTCCGACGCCGCCTCCGGCACCACCCGCGCCGAGCGGGTGGACGGCGGCTGGGTGCTCAACGGCGCCAAGCAGTTCACCACCCACGGCTCGGTGGGGGACCTCTGCGTCGTCATGGCGGTCACAGACCCGGACGGCGCCCGCGCCCACAACATGTCGGCCTTCGTGGTCGAGCAGGGCATGGAGGGTTTCCGCGCTGGCAAGAAGGAGAACAAGCTCGGAATCCGCGCGTCGGACACCGCCGAGGTGATCCTCGAGAACTGCTTCGTGCCCGACGAGAACATGCTGGGCAATGAAGGGGAGGGCTTCGTCCAGGCGATGCAGATCCTCGACGGCGGCCGCATCTCCATCGCCGCCCTCGGCCTCGGCACCGCCATGGGGGCCTACGAGACCGCCCTGGCCTACGCCAAAGAACGGCAGCAGTTCGGCCGACCGATCGCCGAGTTCCAGGCGGTGCAGTTCCACTTCGCCGAGATGGCCACCCGCATCGCCGCAGGCGAGATGCTGTGCATGGCCGCGGCGGTGGAAACGGACCGCAAGGGCGCGAAGGCGTCCCTGCTGGCCTCCGAGGCGAAGCTCTACACCGGCGACCTCGCGGTGTTCTGCTCCGAGCTCGGCGTCCAGATCCACGGCGGGTACGGCTTCGTGAAGGACTACCGCGCCGAGAAGTACTACCGCGACGCCAAGATCTGCACCATCGGCGAAGGCACCAGCGAGATCCAACGCCTGGTGATCGCCCGCAACCTGGTGGGGCGGCGATGATCCAGAAGGTCGATCACATCGGCATCGCCGTGCGCTCGATCGACGAGGCCAAGGGCTTCTACGAGGCCCTCGGCCTCCACGTGGAGGAAATCGAGGAGGTGGAGGCGGAGGGCGTACGGGTGGCCATGATCCCCTGCGGCGAGGTGAAGATCGAGCTTCTGGAGCCGACCCGCGACGACTCCCCCATCGCCGCTTTCCTCGACAAGCGGGGACCGGGCATGCACCACGTATGCCTCGGCAGCGACGACGTGGACGCCGACGACGCCCGCCTGCGGGACGCCGGCATGCGGGTGCTGCGGCCCGAGCCCACGGTGGGGGCCGGCGGCTGCCGGGTCCAGTTCGTCCACCCCAAGAGCGCCGGCGGCGTGCTGGTGGAGCTTTCCCAGCCACCGACGGGGGAAAGCTGAGCGGTGGACGCCGGCTCCATCGTCCTCCTGCACCTGGTGGCGCCCTCAGAGAAGTACTGGGGCGCCCTGCTGAAGATGACCCAGTCCGGCATCACGGTGCGGGCGGTCAATATTTCGAGTTTCGAGGACTGGATGCGGGAAGTGGCCTACGAGGACGAGCCAGGCCTCGGCCCGGCGACCCTCTTCTTCCCCCTCCACCGGGTCGAACGCATGTCCCTCGACGAGCCCATGGGACCCGTCGAGAGTATGAGTCAGATGCTCGAACGGAGGGTGGGCCGCTCCGCCGCCGAGCTCCTCGGCCTGGTGCCGGAGGCGGAGCCCTCCGAGACCACCCACTGACCGCGGATCCCGACTCCGGGAGGGCCGGCGATCCGAAGGAAGGGCAGGGACGGAAGCGGGCAGCGCCCGTTCCATCCCTGCGACCCCAAAATCCGGGGATCGGGGGATCAGCCGATCAGGGGAAGATCGTCGACCAGGACGTGAGGTTCCCCGACTCGAAGCCGTCCTCGAAGATCAGGTCGGTGACCCCCACCAGGACGGTGACGGGCACCACCACCCCGCCCTCCTTCGTCGACACGAACAGCCGGTAGGTGGTGGTGTCGGCGGGGGACACGGTGACGCTGCCGGTGGCCCCCGGCGTGAAGGGAACCCCCTGATCGATGGACATGTCGACGAAGGTGCCGCCGGTCACCGACCAGGACAGCTGGGTCGACCCGCCGTCGGGGATGGCCGACGGGGAGGCGGTGAAGGACGCCGCCGGCGCCGCCGCCTGGGTCACGTTGCTGACGAAGTTGTTCCCCGCCACCGACAGCGTGTAGGTGCCGGCGGGGACCGCTCCATCAAAACCCGTCGAACCTGAGACGGGGGTGCCGTTGACCGTCGCCGAACCGCCGCTCCAGGCGTAGGCCAGGAAGACCTCCGTCGACGTCTCCGGGTCGGCGGTGGGGCGGACCGGAACGATGGCCCCCGGCACCGCGCGGATGGAGCCCTGCACCGGCGCCGAGCCCGGCGCGGTGTTGTTGACGGTGGACTTGTCGAAATTCGATCCGTTGTGGTTCACCACCAGGCCGTTGAGCCCGGCGACGTCGTGGAAGCCGTTGCCGTTGGAGAAATAGACCGTGGAGCCGAAGGTGGTGTTGAAGATCGAGTTGCCGTTCCAGCGCATCTTGTTGAACGGGCCCGTGGTGGGGCGGTCGTCATCCCACAGGGGCATGCCGACGTCGCGGCTGAAGGTGTTGCCGCTGGCGGTGCCGGTGATGTCGAGGGAACGCCCGATGTCGGGGCCGGCGAAGATCGCCGCCCCGGTGGACTGGGACACCGGCTCTCCGGTGCCGGGGCTAACCTCGTTGTCGAAGAAGTCGCTCCCCTGGAGGCTGAAGACGCTGCCCTGGGCCAGGATGGCGCCGCCGAAGAGCTGGGCGGTGTTGTTGGCGAAGGTCAGCCCGGAGACGTTGGCGTCGGTCTGGTTGACGAAGTTGAAGGCGCCCCCCGGACCGTTGGTGCCCAGGGCGTCGTTGTCGATCAGCAGGCTGTCGTCGAAGTCCAGATCCACCAGGTTGACGAAAACGCCGCCGCCCTTGCCGCCGGTGGCCGGATCGAGGGTGTCGAGGTCGTAAAAGACGTTCCCGTCGAGGTTGAGGGTCGCGCGGTTCTGGTTCACCCCACCCATCTGGGCGACGCCCCCCTGGCCGTATTGGCGGTTGTTGTCACCGGCGGTGAAGATGGCGCCGCCGGCGTTGCCGCTGGTGGTGGTGCCACCGAAGCGGCCCTGGAAGAAGGACCGGGTCACCGAAATACTGGCGGACGGGCGGTTGATGGCGCCGAAGTTGGTGGTGGCGTTGTTGACGTCGTTGGAGTTGCCGGAGATGGCGCCGCCGAAACCCTGGCTGGAGGGCACCCCCACCGCACGGTTGCCGCGGAACACGCTGTCTTCGATCTCGACGGTGGCCCGGTAGGTGTTCACCCCGCCGCCGACGTCGCTCTCGTTCGACAGGAAACGGGAGTGGTAGATCCGCGCCAGGGTGTCGTTCTCGGCGTTGAAGGCACCGCCTTCGGTGGGCAGGGTCTGGGGCACCGAAGCGTCGTTGATGGCACGGTTGCCGACGAAGGTGCTGTTGGACACCGTCATCTGGGTCAGCGGAGAGATCGGCGGCCTGCCGGTCCCGTCCGGCGGCGAGGAGATGCTGCTGTAGTCGCCGATGCCGAAGATGGCGCCGCCGAAGGCACCCGCCTGGTTGTTCTCGAAGCGGCTGTTGGTGACGAAGAGCTGGGCGCCGTCGGTGCCTTCGGAGCTGCCCACGTGGATGGCGCCGCCGGCGGCGGTGACGCGGTGGTTCGGCAGATTCGTCCGGTTGTTGACGAAGTAGGAATCGTGGACCCAGACGGTCGCCGCCTGGATGGCGATGCCGGCGCCGGCGTTGCGGGAGACGTTGTCCTCGAAGGTGCAGTCGTCGAAGTAGGCCAGGGAGTTGCTGACCACGTGAACCGCGCCGCTCGAGGTGTTGGGGGGCTCGCCGAGGTGATTGCGGAAGGTGCAACCGATGAAGGTGGCCGCCGCCTCGGTGACGGTGACCGTGCCGATGGCGTCGGTGCCGGAGAATCCGTTGGCGAAGGTCAGGTTTTCGAACACCACCGGACCGCCGTTGGCGAAGGTGGTGTTGCGGAAGCGCACCACGTCCCGCACTCCCCCGCCGTCGAGCACGACGGTGGCTCCGGCGGCGGCGCGGACGGTGAAGCCCTTGCCGAGGTTGGAGATCGAGAAGCCGCCGGAGGGCGAGGGGTAGGTGCCGGCGGCGATCTCGATGATCCCGCCGTCGTCCACGTTGGCGATGGCGGCCTGGAGGCTCATGTCCCCAGGCACTTCGATGAACGGCTGGGCGAGGACGGTGGCGGTCGGGAGCGCGAGGGCGGACAGGACGATGAGGATCGACCGGGAAAGCGAATATCGGTGCATGGACAGCTCCTGATGTCGGGTACGGCCGGGGGAGGGGCGGGCGCTTCGGGGGCGGATTCGCGCCGGGTGGGATGCTACTGCCCTATTGTAGCCGACCGACGTTACCGTCGGCGTGACGAGCCTTATTGGACGTAGCCCAAGGCTCTGAGCTTCTGCACGTCCTCGTCGGTGAGTTGGGCATCACGCCGTTCGAGGTCGAGCTCGGGACAGGATCGCCGCCAATGGTTGATCCGCCGCTCGAGGCGCTCCACCATCTCCGGGTTCCGCGCCGCCACGTTGCGGGTCTCCCCGGGGTCCTTGTGGAGGTTGTAGAGCTCCACCTCACCGTTCATCTGGTCCCGGATCAGCTTCCACTTGTCGCCCCGGGCGGCCTCCAGCAGCCCGGCGTATTGGGCAAAGGCCCAGCGGGGATGGTCCTCCAAGGGGCCCAGCAGGTCACGACCGGAGATCGGAGCCCGGGGCCTCATCCGCAGGGCGGTGTAGACCGTCGGCGCGACGTCCACCAGGCTGGCGGCGCGGTTGTCCACCACGCCGGCGGGGATCTCGGTCCCCGAGATCAGGAGCGGCACCCGCAGCAGCTCGTCGTAGAGGGACACCCGGTGTAGCAGGCCGCCGTGGTCGCCGAACTCCTCACCGTGGTCCGAGGTAACCACCGTCAGGTGGTTCTCGAAGAATCCCAGCCCTTCGAGCTCGTCGAAGAACCGGCGCATGACGTCGTCGGTGTAGCGGATGCCGGCGTCGTAGAGGTCGCTCAGATGCTGGATGTCGTCGGCCGAGAAGGAGGACGCGTCGTCCTGGAAGGGCAGCAGGGCTTCGCCGGTGGGCACCACGTCGCTCGGCGGCGGCTCGAACATCGCCCGGTACTCGGCCGGGGGTTCGTAGGGGGTGTGGGGCTCGTAGGTGTGGTAGAAGACGAAGAGGGGCTTGTCCCCCCCCAGCCTTTGACGCACCAGGTCGAGGGTCAGGTTCGTTCCCGCCTCGGCGCCGATATGCCGATCTCGGAAGACGTCGAAGCCCTGGTCGAACCCGAAGTTGGCGGCGACGTAGCCGTTGTCCGTCACGCCGATGGTGGCGTAGCCCTCCCGCTGGAAGACCTCCTGCATCAGGGTCAGGCCTTCTGGGACGCGGTCGTTTCGGCCCTCGGGGCCGGCGGGCACCCAGGACACCCGATGGGTCGACTGGTAGAGCCCGGTGAGCAGGGTGGTGTGGGACGGCGGCGTGCCGTGGGTGTTGACGATGGCGTTCTCGAAGCGGATGCCACGGGCCGCCAGCTCGTCGAGAAACGGCGAGGTGTCCCGATGGTACCCGTAGGAGCCGAGACGATCCGCCCGCAGGGTGTCGAGGGAGATCACGAGCACGTTGGGGCGGCGGACCTTGGGGGCCTCGGCGGCGCCCCCGTCGGAACCCGGGTCGCCCTCGCCGCCGCAGGACGCCAGGGCCAGGGCCCCCACCCCCAAGGCCACGAGCAGGGCGACGGCGGAAGGAGAGCGACCCCGCCCCCGTGGGCGCACGGGGATCATCGCCCCCCCTCCCCGTCGTCGGGCGCCGCGGGGCGGAGCAGGGCTCGCCGGTCCCCCACCCGGCGGGTAGCGCCGACCTCGTCGAGGTGCTCCAGGAGTGGAATCGCCCACTTGCGGCTGAGATCGAAACGCGCCTTGAACTCGGCGATGGTGAATTCCCTCCAGCCGGTCTCTTCCAGACGGCGACGCAGGTCGTCCACCGCGGCGGCCGACAGGATCAAACCGGACCCCAGCCGCACGAGCCGCCCCTGGGTCACCAGATGCCCCTGCACGCCTTCGAGGATCTGGCGTTTCGTTCCGAGATCCGCGGCCAAACTCCCGGGGGACGGGGGCTCCAGGCCCCCCGCCTCCATCCTTTCCAGCAGCGCGAGGGCGAGGGGGCTGTCCCCCTTCTGTCGGTTGGGCCCGGATCCCCGCGCCGGGGGGCTCTCAGCCATGCTCAGGAACCGAGGATCTCGCGGGCCAGGCGATTGATCGTCGCGCCGTCGGCGGCGGCGCCGAAACGCGCCATCATCGCCCGCATCACCGGACCGATACCCTTCGGCCCCGCAAGCCCCTCCGCCTCCACCACCTCGCGGATGGCGGCCCGCAGGTCGTCTTCGCTGGCCTGGGCCGGCAGGTAGGCCGACAGGATCTCGATCTCTTTCTCTTCCTTCTCCGCCAGTTCCTGCCGGCCACCGTCCCGGTACTGGGTGGCGGAGTCCTTGCGCTGCTTCACCAGCCGTCGAACCACGGCCAAGAAGCCGTCCTCGTCGAGCTCGGAGCCGCTCTTGATCTGGTCGTTCTTGATTTCGGTCAGGAGCATCCTGAGGGTGCCGAGACGGTCCTTGTCCCGGGCCCTCATGGCGTCCTTGACGTGTTCCTGGATGGTGCTCTGGGGTGTGCTCATGATGGCCGGATTATAGTCAGGATCGCCCCACCGTCACCCCCGGTCCCGGGGTTCGAGTACCAGAAAGGCCGGCAGCAGGGTGATGGCCACCAGCGCCGTCGACACCGCGCCGAGGATGGCCACGAAGCCGATGGAACGGATACCCGGATAGTGGGACAAGGCCAGGGAGCCGAAGCCAACGCAGGTGGTGACCGCGGCCATCACGATGGCCCGGCCGGTCTCCGCCAGGCCCGCGACCCGTTCCTCCAGGCCCCGCCCCCGCAGCTCCCGATGACGATGCAGCATATGGACCCCGTAGTCCACCCCGATACCGATGATCATGGTGGTCACGAAGACGTTCATGAAGTTGAGGTCGATGCCGAGGGCCGCCATCACCCCCAACATCCACACGATGCCCACCGCCAGGGGGACCAGCGACAGCACGGTGTCGCGGATCCGCCGATAGTCGAACCAGAGGAGGATCGCCACCATGAGGGTGCCGAGGACCGCCGCCAGCACGGCGTCGATCCACACCTGGCGACGCAGGGCGCGGCTCACCACGTTGACCCCTGTGAGCTCGGCCCCGGGTCCGAGCCGAGCTTCGAGGACTTCGAGGGCCGGGGGCGGCTCCCGGCGCCACTTGTCCACCGGTGGATAGAGGTACACCACGCTCTTGAAGCCGTCACCGTCGGGACGAAGGTAACGTTCCACCAACCGCTTCGAGCCCCCCAGCGCCTCGAGGTCCGCGATCCCCACCGGCTCGGTGGCCGAAAGGGCCTCCACCAGCAGGTCGAGGGACTCGGCGAAGGCCGCCGGACGCAGGCCGTTCGCTTCCAGGGCCCGCTCGAAGCGCCCCCGTACGGCGTCGGGGTCGAGCCCCGATCCCCGGGCGTCCGCGAGCCAGTCCAGGACCTCCCGCTGGCGGCTGGGGGATGGCAGGAGACTGGCGATGGAGTCCACCCGGTAGAGCTCGCCGTCCGCCACCAGGGGGGCGGCCCCCTGCGCGGTTTCCGACGCCAGGTCGAGGGCCTCGGCCTGGGTGTCCCCCGACAGCACCATCATCATGTAGCGGAAGTTCGAGCCGAAGTGGTGGGCGACCTCCTCCTGCACCAGGATGCCGCGGTTGCCCTCCGGCCGCATGTTCTGGATCGCGCTCTCGAAACCGAGCCGGGGCAAGAGCACCAGCGCCGCCGCCGTCAACGTCAGGCCGACGGCCAGGACCCGCTTCGGATGGGCCATGGACGCCCGCACCAGCCGGTGGGCGCCGAAGCCGTGGACGTAGAGATTCGGCACGGTGTCCCGCTGCCGGTGGCGGGATTCGCTCCACGCCAGGAGGGCCGGCAGCACCACCAAGACCGACACCATGCACGCCAGGATACCGGCGGCGGTCAGCAGCCCCATCTGCCGCAGGCCGGTGAAGTCGGTGACGGCGAAGGCGAGGAAGGTCGCGGCGCTGGTGACACCCCCCACCACCACGGCCCGGCCGCAGGAGCCGGTCATGCTCACCAGGGCCTGCTCCGCGGGGACCCCGCGGCGCCGCTCCTCCACGTAGCGGCCGTAGGACACGATGACGAAATCGATCCCGAGGCCCACCAGCAGGGCCGCACAGGCGCTCGACGGGGCGCTCAGGACGCCCCCCAATCCGCCGGCGGCGCCGAAAGTCACCATCAGGCCGCAGGTCAGGGGTAGGAAGGCGTAGACCAGCAGCCCCAGACGGCGGAAGGCGAAGAGGAAGAGCAGCAGCACCACCCCCATGGAGGTGAAGGCGTTGACCAGGAAGTCGCCGCGGATCAGCTCCGTGTCGTCCAGGGCGGTCAGGTAGGTCCCGCCGAGGGCCACCTCCGGCGCCGGACCGGCGTCGGGGCCGGCCCGCTCCGGCCAGTCCGCCCGCACCGACTCCACCGCCGCCTCGACGTCGGACACCAGACGGCGGGTGAACTCGACGTCCTGGGCCGCCCCCTCCGGCTTTGCCAGAAGCAGCAGGAGCCGCCGGTCCCGGGACAGGTAGTGGCCGCTGGCCCAGTCGATCCCCAGATCCCCCCGTCCCTCGCCGAGGCGTCGGAGGAAGATCTCCGACATGCCGAGGGGGTCGAGGCGAACGAGATCCTTGGCCACCACCGCCTGGGGGGTCGTCAGCTGCCGCCGCAGTGCCTCCGCCCTGGCCTCCAGGGCCTCCGGCTCCAGCCGTCGCAGAACCTCGTCCCTGTCCTCGGCGTCGAGGTAGAGCAGGGCCCGGGGGTAGAAGGCGCGGAGAAGATCCTCGGGGTCGCCGAGTCGATATTCCACCCACTCCAGGTCGTCCATCCCTTCGAGGGTGCGGCCCAGGCGGTCGACGAGATCCTGGTGGGGGGCCAGCGGCGCGTCCTCCGGCACCCGAACCACCACCAGCAGCAGATCCAGGGCGCCGAACAGCTCCAGAGTATGGCGGAAGGTCTGGACCTCCGGGTCGTCCGGCGGCAGCAGGCCGAGGACGTCCGGGTCGAAGCGGATCCGGGTCAACAGACCGACGGCCACCGCCATGACCACGAGCACCACCAGGAGCACGGCGCGGTGACGCCGTTCGGCGAAGTGGGCGAGCCCCAAGAGCCAGCGGGACAGGGCCCCCGACGGACGATTCTCAGGGATCACGCCCGTCCTCGACTCCGGCCATTCAACCCCCCGCCCCTTCCCCCGGGTCGACCCCGGCGGGGGCGGCGGCCTTCGCGGCGGACCGCGCCCGCACGTGCCGCGCGTAGCCGATGCCGTACTCGATTCCCGAATAGACGCTCAGCGCCAGGGCGACGTAGAGGGCCCAGGTCGCCAGGGGTTCGAAGACCCCGAGCCTCTGCTGGAAGATCAAGAGGGAGATGGCCACCACCTGGGCGGTGGTCTTGAGCTTGCCGGACCAGGCGGCGCCGATCACCAAGCGTTCGGTGGCGGCGACGCTGCGGAGGGTCGAGATGGCGAATTCCCGGGCCACGATCACCACCACGATCCAGGCCGGGACCCGGTCCAGCTCGACGAGGGAGATGAAGGCGGCGGAGGTCAGGATTTTGTCGGCGGCCGGATCCAAGAGCTTGCCGAGGCGGGTTTCGAGGCCCCAGCGGCGGGCGATGAAGCCGTCCAGGAAGTCCGTCAGGGCGGCGAGGAGGAAGACCGCCAGGCCGACGATCTCCTTGCCCTCGAACTTGGTCATCAAGACGACCACGAGGATCGGCACCAGCAGGATGCGCAGGAACGTCAGGATGTTCGGGAGGTTGAACACCTGATCGTGCGTCTTGGATCGGTGCGGGTGCAAGGGCTCTGGTACCGGATCGGTGGCGATGACGCCGGTTGGGAGGGGGTGCGGGCAGCGCGGGTTGGCCCCGGGGATCAGGGGGACTTCGGCGGAATGGTGGTGACCACGATGCGGTTGTTCTGGTCCCGCGTCACGTAGACCTTGCCGCCGGCCCTCTCGGGCTCCCGGCTACGGCGGAGGGATTCCTGCTCTTTACGCAGGCGAGCCCGATCCCGGGCGTGCTCCTGGAGGGCCCGGGGGGGATTGCGATGGTAGAGGGAGAGCACCTTCTTCACGTAGCGCTCGGTCTCTCGATAGGGGGGGATGCCACCGAAGCGGGTGACCGCGGTGGGGCCGGCGTTGTAGGCCGCCAGCGCCAGCTCGAGGCTACCGGAGAAGCGGTCCAGCTGCTCCCGGAGATACCGGGTGCCGCCCTGGATGTTCTGCTCGGGATCCCAGGGATCGGACACCCCGAGCAGCCGGGCCGTACCCGGCATCAGCTGCATCAACCCGATCGCCCCTTTGTTGGAGAGGGCGCGTGGGTTGTAGCCCGACTCCACCTGCACCACCGACTGCACCAGCCGCGGGCTCAGCCCCTGCTGCAGCGCATGACGGCGGATCAGGGGCTCCAGGCCAGACCCCTTGGGAATCGGCACCAACCGGGACGAGGTGCGGCGGGCCCGCTGAGCCTGGTTCTCGTTGTAGACCAGGCGGGTCCCGTCTTCGAGGGTCTTGATCTGCACGCCGTCCGCGACGGCCGTTCCCGCCAGGCAGAGCGCTGCTCCGACCGCGAGGCCGACGCGAAGGGCGAGATGGCGGTGAATGATCAAGATTGCTTCCCTGAAAGCCTGTAACGAAAGGGGTCAGCGATCATACAGCAGGCCGCGGCGGGTGCCAAGGCCCCCCGATCGGAGGGACGGGTCCGCGCCTCACAGGAGCGGCTCCGCCGCTGATCTGTCCCGAAGAATCCGGGCGATGGTCGACGAATGAAATCCCCGGCGGTCCAGGAAGCGGCCCAGCGTATTTCCGTCGACCTCTTCGTCGCCGAACTTCCTCTCGGTGGCCTGCCGAGCCAGATCGAGCTCCTCCGCCGCCCCCAGGTGGCGCAGCGCGTCCGACGCGACCTCGGAGTCCGCGCCGCGGCGACGCAGCTCCGCAAGCAGTTTCCGCGGGCCTTCGGGCCGACGCCGCAGCCGCTGGGCCACCCACTGTTCGGCGGTGCTCCGGTCGTCGAGGTAGCCCTCCCCTTCGAGGGTGTCGAGGGCGCCGTCGATGTCCTCCGGGTCGAAGCCCCGGGCCCGCAGCTTGGTTTCCAGCTCCTGGCGGAAGTGGGAACGCCGGGACAGCAGGTCGAGGGCCTTGTCCCGCAGCAGCTTCGCTGCGTCGACCTCGGGGAGGGGCTCGGACGGGTCGGCGATGGAGCCGGGCATGGCCTTGGCCCCCTCAGCCGCCGATCCGCTCGATCTCAGCGTCGTCGAAGAGGGAGTCCTCGCTCATCAGGTCGTCGCCCCCCACCAGCCCGAGGGCGCCTTCCATATCTTCGAGGGCCTCGTCGGAGGTGAATTGGACGCCCGCCAGCTTGAGCTTGAACTCGTCGGGGTTGGTGGCCCGCTTGAGCGCCTCTTCCTGTGTGATCAGCCCGCCCTTGTACAGGAAGAAGAGGGACTGGTCGAAGGTCTGCATGCCGTACTGGCTGGTGCCGAGGGCGATCTGCTCGCGGATGTACTTGGTCTTTTCCTTGTTCTCGATGCAATCCCGAATGTAGGGGGTCGAGATCAGCACCTCCGCCGCCGGAACACGGCCCATGCCGTCGGCGCGGGGCACCAGGCGCAGGGAGACGATGGACTTCAGGACCTGCCCCAGCTGGATTCGGATCTGCTTCTGATGATGGGGCGGGAACACCGAGATGATGCGGTTGATGGTCTCGGTGGCGTCCAGGGTGTGGAGGGTGGAGAACACGAGGTGGCCGGTCTCGGCGGCGTGCAGCGCCGTCTCGATGGTCTCGAAATCCCGCATCTCGCCGACGAGGATGACGTCGGGGTCTTGACGCATGGCGGCGCGCAGGGCGTAGGAGAAGCCGCGGGTATCGACGTCGATCTCACGCTGGTTGACGATCGACTTCTTGTCGCGGTGCAGGAATTCGATCGGGTCCTCGATGGTGATGATGTGCTCGTTGCGACCGGCGTTGACGTGGTCGATGATCGCCGCCAGGGTCGTCGACTTACCGGAACCGGTGGTGCCGGTACACAGCACCAGCCCGCGCCGCTCCTCGCCGATGCGCTCTAGCACCTGGGGCAGCATCAGCTCCCGGATGGTCTTGATCCGCGCCGGAATGACGCGCAACACCATGCCGACGGCCCCGCGCTGCTGGAAGATGTTGCAACGGAATCGGCCCAGCCCCGGAACGGAGTAGGCGAGATCGATGTCGAGCTCTTCCTTGAACCGCTGCTTCTGGCGGGCGTTCATGATCGAGTACGCCATCGAGATGGTGTCTTCCTGCATCAGGCGCTTGAGCTCCTGCATCGGCTGCAGGGCGCCGTCGATGCGCGTCATCGGATGGCTGCCGACCTTGAGGTGAAGATCCGAGGCGTTGCGTTCCACCGCCAGCTTCAGCAGATCATTGATGTTCATCGCCGTTCCTCACCGCGTCGTTGGTCGTCTCGGTCCCCGTCGTCCCCAATCCCGGCCACGTCGAGCCCTGTGGTCCCGCCCCGGTCGGCCCACCCGAAAGGGCCCCTTGGGACATCGATCGAGGAAAGCGCGCAAGCGGCTGCCAGACGGATTGAGAACCGCAATTCTAACACAGGCCCAGCAAGGTCCCGGCGGCGACGAGGGCAGCGGTTTCCACCCTCAAGACCCGTCCGCCGAGGCCCACGGGGCGGGCCCCCTGGGATTCCGCGGCCTCCACCTCGGCGTCCGTGAATCCTCCCTCGGGGCCCACCAGCACTGCGGCCTCGCCGGCGGCGGCCAGCCCCTCGGCACGGCTCACCAGGGACGGCGCCCCGGGGCTGAGCACCACGCGCTCCCCCGGATCGGGCCATAGACCCTCCAGGGCCGACCAGGGATGGACGCCGTCGAGCTCCGGCAGTCTGGCTCCGCCGCACTGCTCCAGGGCCGACGTCGCCACCCTCCGGAGCCGGTCTAGCCGCCCGCCGCCGTAGCTCCGGGGGGTGCGCTCCGTGGCCAGGAAACGGATCCGCCGCACCCCCACCTCGGTGGCCTTTTCCACCAGCCAGGACGCCCGCTCCGGGCGCAGCGCGCCGACGATCAGGGTCAGCCGCAGCGCCGGCTCCATCGAAGGTAGCTCCGCTCCGGTCTCCACCCGAGCTCGCTTCGAACCCACCTCCGCCACCCGACCCAACCGGGAACGGCCCGCCCCGTCCACGAGGCGGAGGGGATCCCCCACCGCCAGGCGACGGGCACGGAAGAGGTGGCGGTAGGCGTCCCCTTCGATGTCCACGGCTTCGGCGGACCACGCTTCGGGGGGCACCAGGTGGGTGGCCCGGGGTCCGTTCCCGCCGTCGCTCACGGCCCTTCGCCTTTCTGCAACAGGAAGGCCGACCATTCCCCGTCCGTCTTCTCGCCCCGGAACGCCAGGCCGTGCCCTCCGAAGGCCGCCAGCAGCTCGGCTCGGCGGGACGTCAGATTGCCGGAGCTCAGGACCCGGCCGCCGGGGCGCAGGAGGTCCAGGATCCGCGGATAGTCCCCCAGCACACGTTCCGGCAGCACGTTCGCCAGGGCCAGGTCGAAGGGGGGCACACCCCCCACCGCCAGGGCGTCGATCCGGCCGGCGAAGAGGGCGGTCCCGCAACCGTGGACGCGGCCATTGAGGCCGGCGATGCAGACCGAAGGCGGATCCATGTCGAATCCGGCGGTCCACGCCGCCCCGAGCCGCTCGGCGACGAACGACAGGATGCCGCTGCCGATCCCCACATCCAGCACCCGCAGACCCCGCAGGTCGAGATCCTCCAGCCAGCGGACCATCAGTCGGGTGGATTCGTGGCTGCCGGTGCCGAAGGCGTTCTGGGCGGGGATCCGCAGAAGCCATCGGCCGTCCTCGGTCGCTTCGGGATCCGACTGCTTGCGGCCCCGGGCCTCAGGATCCAAATCGCCGGGATCGACGCGGAAACGCTTCCCGAGGTCGAAGGGCTGGCTGCGGGCGCGGTGCTCCTCCAGCCAGTCCGTCGGCTCGATCACCCGCTCCCCGAGGGTCTCGATGCCCCTCCGGTCCCAGGCCGCACTTTCAAGGTCGGCGAAAGCGGCGGGTGGCGGCGACGGCAGATACGCCTCGACGATCACCCGCCCCTCCCCCGGCGCGGCGGACGAGGGCGGAGACAGCTCTCCCCCGTCGATCCCGCCCCCTTTGATCTCGCAACCCACGCAGCCCCGGGCCCAGAGCTCGGCGACGACGTCGTCTTCGGCGTCGGCCGGCAGGCGGTAGGTCCGCAGCAAGTAGGGTTCCACGGCGGACCTTCAGGGGTTGAAGATCTTCTTCACCTTGTCGATCACGCCGCCCTGGGAGACGTGCTGGCCCTCGAGGTCGGCGAGCTGGCGCAGCAGGTCGAGCTGCGGCTCCTCCAGATCCTTCGGCTTGGGGACCCGGAGACGCACGTGGGCCACGTGGTCCCCCATGCGGTCGGCGTCCAGCCGCTGGACCCCTTTGCCGCGTAGTCGGATCTCGTGCCCCGGCTGGGTGCCGGAGGAGATCCTCACCTCCTCCTTGCCGTGGACGGTCTCGATCTTCACCTCGGTGCCCAGCACCAGCTGCGGATAGCCGAGGTCGAGGATCTCGTGGACGTCGGCGCCGTCCCGCTCGAACCGCTCGTGGGGCGCAACCCGGATCAGCACTTCGAGGTCGCCGGGGGGGCCGCCGCGGCGACCGTGGTCCCCCTCCCCCCGCAGTCGCATCCGCATGCCGTCGTCGATGCCGGCGGGGATCTTGACCTCCAGCTCCCGGCGGCTGGGCAGGAGCCCCTCACCCCGGCAGACCTTGCACGGATTCGCCGCGATCCGACCCAGACCATTGCAGGTGGGGCAGGTGCGGGCGACGGTGAAGAGGCCCTGGGACATCCGCACCTGGCCGAGGCCGCCGCAGGTGGAGCAGGTCACCAGCTTGCCGTCGATGGCGCCGGTGGAGTTACAGGCCTCGCACCCCTCGGAGCGCTCATAGGTCAGCTCGGTGGAGGTGCCGAAGGCCGCCTCCTCGAAGGTGATGCGGGCCTCGTAGCGAAGGTCCGCCCCAGGGATTCCCCCCCGGGGTCCGCGGCGGGACCGGCCGAAGCCGAAGAGATCCCCCAGGATGTCGGAAAAGTCGCCGAAGGTGGACGGGTCGAATCCGGAGAAGCCGCCGGCCGCGCCCTGGTGTCCAAAGCGGTCGTAGCGGGCGCGCTTGTCGTCGTCGGACAGCACCGAGTAAGCCTCGGCGGCCTCCTTGAACTTCTCCTCCGCCTCGGCGTCCCCCTGGTTTCGATCGGGATGGTACTTCACCGCCAGCTTTCGGTAGGCCGACTTGACGTCGGCGGCGCTGGCGTCCCGCGACACGCCGAGAACTTCGTAGTAGTCGCGTTTTGTCGTCATGGCAATGGATAGCTCCGCAAGGCGTATGGATGGATGGGCCGCCGTGGTGGGGGGCGGCCGCGGGGTAGGGTCTCACCGGCGCCGACGGCTGCCGAGGCCCCATGTCGATCCGCCGTCAGCCCTCCTGGCCGGCGTGATCGAGCATGATCTGGGAAAGCTTCTGGGACACGGTGTTGAGGTCGAAGATCGCCGCTTCGATGTCGGCGCGGTCGTCCTCGTTGAGCGCCAGACGCGCCCGCAGGAAGCTCTGGTGGATCTTCTTGCGAGCCGTTTCGTCCATCACCTCTTGGAACTGCTCGAAGACCCTCTCGTTGGAATAGACCAGGCCTTCGAGCCGGTTCTTGACGCGGCGGATCTCGCGCTTCTTGGCGTCATCCTGGGCGAACTCCTGGGCCTCTTTCACCAAGCGGTCGATCTCTTCGGTGGACAGACCGCTGGAGGCGTTGACCTGGATGCCCTGCTGGGTGTTGGTGGCGACGTCGCGGGCCGACACGTTGAGGATGCCGTTGGAATCGATGGCGAAGGTGACCTCGATCTGTGGCACGCCGCGGGGGGACGGCGGAATGCCCACCAGCTCGAAGCGGCCGAGGGATCGGTTCTCCGCCGAGATCTCGCGCTCACCCTGGAGGCAGTGGATCTCCACCTTGTCCTGGTTGTCGACGACCGTGGTGAAAATCTGCGTGTTTTTGGTGGGGATCGTCGAGTTGCGGCCGATCAAGGGGGTGAACAGGCCGCCGTGGGTCTCGATTCCGAGGGACAGGGGGGTGACGTCGAGCAGCACGACGTCCTTGATCTCGCCGTCGAGGATGCCCGCCTGGACGGCGGCGCCCAGGGACACCACCTCGTCGGGGTTGATCTCGCGGTTGGGCGACCTGCCGAAAATCCGCTCGACGTGCCTCATGACGATCGGCGAGCGGGTCTGCCCACCCACGAGGAGCACCTCGTCGACGTCCGAAGGGTCGATCCCGGCGGCCTCCATGGCCTCGAAGCACGGGCCTTCGGTCTGGTCCACCAGATCCTTCACCAGGGATTCGAAGTGCTCCCGCGTCAAGGTCCGGGACAGGTGTCTGGGGCCGCTCTCGTCGGCGGAGATGAACGGCAGGTTGATCTGCGCCTCCTCGGCGGTGGAGAGCTCGCACTTCGCCCGCTCCCCCGCCTCCTTCAGGCGCTGGAGGGCCATACGGTCCGCCCGCAGATCGATGCCCGTCTCGTTCTGAAACTCCTCGATCAGCCAATCCATGATCCGCTGGTCGAAGTCCTCGCCGCCGAGGAAGGTGTCGCCGGAGGTGCCCCGAACCTCGAAGATGCCCTCCGAGAGCTCCAGGATCGAGATGTCGAAGGTGCCGCCCCCGAGGTCGTAGACCGCCACCACCTGATCGCCGATGTCCTTGTCGAAACCATAGGCGAGGGCCGCGGCGGTGGGCTCGTTGATGATCCGCCGCACCTCGAGGCCGGCGATCTTGCCGGCATCCTTGGTGGCCTGACGCTGGGAGTCGTCGAAGTAGGCGGGGACCGTGATGATCGCCTCTTCGATCTCCTCGCCGATGGCGTCCTGGGCGAAGTTCTTCAGCTCGGTGAGGATGAAGGCCGAGATTTCCTGCGGGCTGAAATCGCGGTCGCCGATGTTGACCCGCACGTCGCCGTTCGCCGCCTGGGCGAGGGTGTAGGGCAGGACGTCGAGGGCCCGCTGCACCTCCGGGGTATCGAATTTGCGACCGATGAGCCGCTTGACGGCGAACACCGTGTTCTGCGGATTGGTCACCGCCTGCCGCTTGGCGATCTGCCCCACGAGGCGATCGTCGTCCTCGGCGAACGCCACGATCGACGGGGTGGTCCGGCTACCCTCTCGGTTCGTCAGAACCTTCGGAGCCAAAGCCTCCACCACCGCCACGACGCTGTTCGTGGTCCCGAGGTCGATACCGATGATCTTCGTCACGGCTCAGCTTCTTCCCTCGGTCGCCGGTGCCGACCCAGCAGGGGCGCCGCGGGTCAGGGTGCTCATGCGTCGGCGTCCCCCTCGGCGGTCCGGCGAGCGGGGACGGCGACGTAGACCATGGCGGGGCGCAGGAGACGGTCGTGGAGGCGGTAGCCGCGCTGGAGCTCGGCGGTGACGGTGGCCACCTCGATGCCCTCCTTCTCTTCCCGCCCCACCGCCTCGTGGTAGGTCGGGTCGAAGGGCTGGTCGAGGGCGGCCACGGGCTCCACGCCGTGCCGCTTCAGCACGTCGTGCTGTTGGCGTAGGACCATCTCGAGGCCCTGCTTGAGCTCGTCGACGTTCCCGGCGGACGCCATCGCCCGCTCGAGGTTGTCGATGCCCCCCAGCATGTCCCGCAGCACGTCCGTGGCGGCGTGCTTGCGCATGGTCTCCTTCTCCCGTTCCGTGCGCTTGCGGAAGTTGTCGAAGTCCGCGAGGGTCCGGAGTAGACGCTCCTGGATCTCGCTCTCCCGACTCGACACCGGGGCGGGTGCCACCGGCTCCGGGCCGGCCTCTGCGCTCTCCGAAACTTCGGCGGCGCCCTCATCCGTGGACTCGGCGTCCGGGGCGTCGGCGTCGTGGCGCTCCACCGCCGCCACCGCGTCTTCGATCACAGCCTGCAATTCAATCTCTCCGGTTCCTTCGTCCATATCCAACTCGTAGCGGTCATCCTGATCCGCCGCCTTCGAAGTCTCGTTGTCCGCCATCGCGATCTCGGGCTCCTCTGCAGTACTCATTTGGCCCCCTCCTCTAGGGCACGGCTCAGGGTCTCACCCAAATAGCGGACCAGCGGAACCATGCGGGGGTACTCCATTCTCGACGGCCCGATGATGCCCAGGCTTCCCAACGCGCCGTCGACGTTGCCGTAGGGGGTCGCCACCAGGCCGAAGTCGAGCTCTGAGGTCACGTCGCTGTCCCCTCCCAGGAACACGCGAACCCCCCCTCCGGATTCCAGACACCGGCTGAGCATCGCCACCAGACGGGCCTTGTCGGCGAAGGTGTCGAGCATCCGCCGGATCCTCTCGACGTCCGACAGCTCCGGCTGATCCAGCAGCGAAGACGTGCCCTTCACCAAGACCTCGTGGTCGGCGGTGGCGTCGACGGTTCCGCGGATCGCCATCTCGGCCATGGAAAGGGCGCGGGAGAACCAGTCCCCGACCCCTTCCCTATCCGCGGCCATGGCTTCCACCAGCTGATCCCGGATGTCCCGCAGGCGACGTCCGCCGAAATTCTCGGTCACATAGTTCGAGATGCGCACCAGGTCCCGGCGCTCCATCTCGTCCTCCGCCTCGATCACCACATGGTCGATAAAGCCGCTGGCGGAGACCAGGACGCAGAGGACCCGCCCCTGCCCCAGGGGTACGAAGTCCGCCGACTTGAGGACGATGTCCTCCACCGCCGGGGTCAGCACCACGCCGACCCGATTCGACAGCTCCGACAGGAGCTGCGTGGCGGCGCTCATCAGTTGGTCACCGTCGGCCGAGGCGCTGCCAAGCCGCTCGTCGATATAGCGCTTGACCTTGGCGGGGAGCGCACGACGCTGCATCAGGCTGGCGACGTAGAGACGGTAGGCCGACTCCGTGGGCACCCGGCCCGCCGAGGTATGGGGTTGGCGCAAGAACCCGAGATCCTCGAGGTCCGCCATCACGTTGCGGATGCTGGCCGCGGAAAGGCCGTGCTGAGCATGTTTGGACAGCGTCCTGGAGCTCACCGGTTCGCCACTGAAGACGAAGGTGTGGATGATGTCCTTCAGGATCTCGCGATCCCGCTGGCCCAAGGTGGCGTCGGCCTCGGCACGGCCACGCTCGACCTCTTGGCTGGTGGTTCTTCTCCTCGGCACGGAGCTTCTTCCCGTCTGGATTCCTGATCTCGAGCTCTCGGGCGGCGCGCGCCGGGGGCTGGCCGTACCTGCACCCATCCTGATCCGCTTACAGCAGCAGCCGAGTATTGTACCGTAAGCTGGATGACGAAAAGCAATCGCCGGGCGACGGAGGGCTCCGCGGACTCCGACTCACCCCCGGGGCCCCTGTCGGACCTCGACTTCGCGGTGATCGGCGCCGGGCGGGTCGGCGCCAGCTTCGGGACCTGGGCCGTCGCCGCCGGAGCCCGCTGGACGAGGATTTCGGGGCGATCCGCCGAGCGACTGGCCAGACGCAGAACCGCGGAACCGGCCCTCGACGGGGGCCTGGGCGACGCCCGCTGGGACGACGCCGCGACCTTCTCCAGCGCCGATTGCGACGTTCTCCTCCTGACCGTTGCGGATCCCGACCTGGGGTCCGTCGCCGAGGCCCTGGCCGCCCGGCCCCAGGCCCCGGTGGCGCTCCACGCCTCCGGCCACTTCGACGCCGAAGCCCTGGCGCCGCTGCGGGCCGCGGGCTGCTCCGTCGGCTCCCTCCATCCCCTCAAGGCCTTCGCCGACATCGCCCCCGAGCCCCCGGCGGGTCTTCTCTTCGGCATCGACGGCGACGACGCGGCACGGGAGATGGCCGCGGCCTGGGCGCTGGCCTTCGGAGGGCGCCCCCACGAGGTCTCCGGCCAGAGGCGGGTGCTCTACCACCTCGCCGCCAGCCTCGCCGCCGGCGGGGTCGCCACCGTCCTCGCCCTGGTGGAAAGGCTGGTGCACGACACCGACCTACCGCCACCCCTTCTCGGGTCGTACCTCGACCTCGCCCGCGGCGCCATCGACGCCCTGGGCGACGCCCACGGCGACGAGGAGCCTCTGGTCGACGCCGTCACCGGCCCCGCCGCCCGGGGGGACCTGCCGACCCTGGAGCGCCAGCGCCGCGCCCTCCTGGAGGTGGCCCCGGACCTCGAACCCATGGTCGAGGGACTCATGGCGACGACCCGCTCCCTGTGCGCCCCGGACCGGCGCCCCTGAACCGGCCACGGTGGGGCGGCGCAGACCCGCGGCGGACGCTCCGGCGGGGTCGGCCCCAAGTCCCAAACCGCCGCCGCATCGGGATGAAAAGAGGGTAGACTCGACGCTGACATCCGCGGTTCACGCCGTCGAAGCAGTTCGCCGAAGTCCCTGTGTCCACGCCGCTTCGGGGTGGTCCTGGGGCCCTTTCGGCCACGTTGACCACCTTCGAGACCAACTGCTAAGCTTCGTCTCCTTCTCCTACCGGGTACGGCCGAATGGTTTTCTTCAATTACAGCACCATGCAGATGTCGGCCAAGGTCGTCTACTACGGCCCTGGCCTGTGCGGCAAGACCACCAATCTCCAGTGGATCTTCGAGCACACCTCCAACGACTCCCGCGGGGAGATGGTGTCGCTCGCCACCGAGACCGACCGGACCCTCTTCTTCGATCTGCTGCCGATCGACGTCGGCTCCATCGCCGGATTCAGCACCCGCATCCAGCTCTACACCGTCCCCGGCCAGGTGTTCTACAACACCACCCGGAAGCTGGTGCTCAAGGGCGTCGACGGCGTCGTATTCGTGGCCGATTCCCAGCGGCCCATGCTGCAGGCGAACATCGAGTCGTTCCAGAATCTCGAAGAGAATCTCGCGGAGATGGGGCTGTCCCTCGACACCATTCCGGTGGTGCTCCAATACAACAAGCGAGATCTACCGAACATCCTCTCCGTCGAGGAGCTCGACCAGGCCCTGAACCGCCAGGGCTGGCAGACCCGTGAGGCTTGCGCCCTCAACGGAGATGGCGTCTTCGAAACGCTGAAGATGATTTCGAAGGCGACGCTCCTGTCGCTCAAGAAACGTCTCACCAAGGGCCGTCCAGACAGCGGCGCCGGCGCCGCCAAGCGTCCCCCCGGCGCGGCCCGCCCAGCCCCTCCGCGGCCGGCTCCGAAGCCCGCACCCGGGAGCTCCCCCAGGCCCGCGACCTCACCGGGGACGTCTCCAGGGACCTCTTCCGGTACCGGAGTCACCCCGGCCCCGGCCGCCGCTGCGAAGACCCCCGCACCGGCCGCAGCCGCGGCGGTGGCGGCTCCGC
>JBCDIS010000070.1:0-33331 GCA_038748685.1 Acidobacteriota bacterium
CGAGGGAGAACTCACCCCGGGCTGGCTCCAGACGATCTTTCAGCAGCCCTACGAGACCTTCGTCGTCGCCGTGCCGGAGGGCTCCGGAGAGGAGCCCCCCCGGGTGACGGCGACCCGCGGAAGTCGTCCGGAGGCGTTCTCCAGCGTGGCCCTGGAGCCGTCGGCGACGGTCCACGCCCACGACACCCTCTGCTTCGTCTACGCCTCGCCGCCGGTGGACGCGGCGGAGAACGACTCCGCCACCTTGACCGTGCTGACCCAGCCCCGCAGCGACGACGCGCGGATCGTGGCGGTCCACGCCGTCGGCGGTGAGGTGGACGAGGTGGCCTCCAGCTGGCCTTCCCTCCTGGGGAACGCCGGCCGTGCACCGCGACGCCGCGGGGTACGGGAGAGTCGACTGCGCTTCACGCTCGAAGCCCTGAGCCAAGAGGAGACCGCATGAGCACGCCGAAGCCCACCCAGCCCGCGACGGTGGCGCCGGGGGAGATTCAATTCCTCGACTCCATCCAGCCCCCCCTGACCGCCGGGGCCTACACCTTCGAGGTGAGCCAGGGCATTGAAGACGTCCCCGAACCGGTTGAGCCGTACCGGGCCGCCCAGCCCTTCGAGGTCCTCGGGCCCCGCTTCTCCCTCGACCCGACCTCGATCTCCAGCGTGTTTCCGCCGGCCGACCAGCTTGGCACCTACCAGAACGTCCAGCCCCACGTGGTGTTCACCGAGTTCGCCCTACCCTGGTCCCGCCGGCTCGACCCCGCGGCCGGACTCGCGGACGGGCCAGGGGACGGTGCGGACGACGCACCGCCGCCGTGGTTGGGGCTCCTGATGGTCTACCCCGACGAGCTCTGGGGGGTCACGGCGCCCCGGACCGTCACCGTCGAGGAGCTGGTGAGCCCCGGGCCCGGCATCGTGCCCCCGGACCTCGGCGACACCGTCGACCCGACGAGCCAGGAGCCGGTGGCGGTGGTCGACGTCGACGACGCCCTCTTCAAGAGCATCGCGCCGTACCTCGACGAGCTGCCCTTCCTCGCCCACGCCCGGGTCGTCAACACCGACGGCAAGGTGCTCCTGGGCATGGCCGCCGACGGAGCTTTCTCCCTGGTCACCGGCAACCGGGTCCCCATGGTCTCCGCTGACGGGCCCTCGATTCACACCATGCTCCTCGTCTCCTACGAAGGGCACCAGGAGCACCTGCCGACCCCGGGGGGCTCCGGGGGCGCTGGGGGCGAGAAGATCCGCCTGGTGCTCCTCGGCAGCTGGACGTTCACCACCCCGGCGACGTCGATCTCGGGCAGCTTCCTCGGCCTCACCCAGGCCCTGTGCAACCCGGGCAACGGCGGGGTGGGCCTCCTGCAGCTCCCGCAGGCGGGGGACGTCAGCGACAACGCCGTCGCAGAGGAAGCCCTGCAGATCGGCTACGTGCCCCTCCAGAAGCGCCTCCGGGACGGTGAGACCTCCACCACCTGGTACCGCGGCCCCGCCACCCCGTCCCCCACCGAGCGGGACCGGACCTACGGCCCGTACCACTCCTCCGACCACGCCCTTCACTACGACCCGGCGACCGGGCTCTTCGACGACTCCTACGCCTGTGCCTGGCAGATCGGCCGCCTCCTCGCCCTCTCCGACGCCGGCTTCGCCCAGCAGCTCTTCGAATGGCGGCGGGACTATCTGCGGGAGCTGGCCCGGGTCATCCTCGACGCCGACTTCCGCGCCCCCATGGTCGAGACCCTGACCCGGCCGTCGGGCGCCCGGACCGTCGAGCGGCCGGGGGTCACCGGTTCCTTCACATCCGCCCTGCGGGAGCTCTTCGCCGCCATGCCGGAGGGGGTGCTGCCCCAGATCCCCAAGTCGCCCCCCCGCGGGCGTCGGCCGTCCACCTCCGGCCTGCCGGGGGCGCTGCCCTCCGATCGTCTATCCGCCTGGGCAGACGGCGGCGACGACCCCCTCGACCTCCTCCTCGATCACCTCCAAAGCCCCGAGAACCGATGAGCTCACCCATTCCACGCCCCCAGAGCTTGGCCCGCATGTCCGAGCTCCTCCTCGCCGCCCAGCGCGAGCACCCCCGCCTCGGCGCCCGGGACGGCGACGCGCCTCCCCTGCGCCTGCCCGAGCCGGTGCTCCGCTGGCTGGCCCAGCTCAGCCTGCTCTACGGCGTGCCGTTCGAGTACCTGGTGCCCGACGCCCGCCTGCTGCCGGTGGAGTCACTCCGCTTCTTCTACCTCGACCGCAACTGGCTCGACCGGCTGATCGACGGAGCCATCAGCATCGGCACCGGATCGACCCTCGACAACGTCTTCAACGAAGCGTTTTTCGAACAGATCTACGCCGAGGTGGACCTAGCCCAGGTGAACCTGCGCAGCGAGCTCCGGCGGGCCGCCGCCCCGGTGCCCACCACCGTCGGCGGCACCCTCACCGGCTTCCTTTTCCGCTCCACCGTCGTCACCGGCTGGCCCGGTCTAGAAGTACGGCCGGTGCGGGACGGTGAGCCGCTGCCGATCCTCCGCCTCGATCCGCTGGGGGACGGCATTCTGCTGGGGATCTTCGACGGCGTCCCCGATACGGTGGAGCTCATCGAGCCCAGTGAAGGTCTCCACTTCGGCGTCCTCACGCCGCCCCCCGTCGGCTCCGACGGCGACTTCTTCGTCAACCTGCGGGGACTCGGCTTCGGCGGCCACCCCGCCGGCCAGCAGATCCCCGACGGCGACGGATTCCTCCGCGCCGTCGGCGGTTTCCGCGGCGGCGGGGCCCGGGGCGTTTTGGCGGTGCGGGACCTCGTCGCCGAGGTCACCCGCGTGCTGCCGGAGGGGGCCCTCGGCCCGGACGGCGCCCTGACCCCCGCCGGTTTCGCCCTGCAGATGGTCCGCGGCGCCGGCCGCCAAACCTATTCGAGCCTCGGCGAGCTCGCCCCCTGCGGCGACACGCCCCCCAAAACGGTCCGCGGGACGACGAAGGAGACGACGGAATGAGCGATGCCAAAGCTCCGGTCTGGCCCGGCCCCAGGGCGGTGGTGCCGATGACCGTCGACGCCCTGGTGGTCGGCGTGCCCGACGTCGGCGGATCGCGGTGGGCGAGGACCCAATTCAGCTACGAGACCCTGCTCTCCGGGGGCAGCGGTGAGCCCCCGCCCTTGACCCCCGCCACCCCGGGCCAGGCCCCCCAGCCCGGGGTCCACGTCCTCTGGACCCTGCCCCACGCCCTGCGCAGCGGTGCCCAGCTCACCGAAGGGGACGACCACGGCAGCGTCGAGTTCCCCCTCGTCCCCAACCGATTTCTGATCGGCCGCTACGAGTACGCGCCCTTCTCCGGCAGCGTCGTGCCCACCGTCGCCCCGCCGAAGATGATCGCCTGGGTCCTGGAGAGCGACGCCCTCTCCCCCTTGGAGGAGGACGGTCAGGTCAGCCAATACCCCAACCCGGCCGCCGACCCCGGGAACATCTCCGTCAAGGCCCTGGGCCGGGCTGTGGAGATCGGCCGATGGGACGGCCCCGGGGCGCCGACGACCCCATTCCTCCGCGCCGTCGGCCCCGGCGCCGTGTCGTGGTCCGTCGGCTACGACAACGTGCGCAACGTCTTCTCCATCCACGACGCCTCCCTCGCCGAAGACGCCCGGCCGACGGATCCGTACCGCTACACCTACTGCGTCTTCGGCTGGTACGCGGCGCCGGGGGACGATCTCCTGGCGGACCTGCCGACCGACAGCATCACCGACTGGATGGCGGCTCTCTCCGCGTTCCAGTGGTCCGCCGGAGCCAGCACCGGCGACGTGGCGGAGGCGGAAGCGGACTGGGAGGCGTGGCGCCAATCCAGGGGCATAGACGGCGGCCCCACGGACCCCGAACTGCCGCCCCAGACCCAGGCTTGGATCGAAGGCTGGCGACGCTGGCAGGCCGCTCACGGCGAGCCCGGACCCAAGCCGTCCCTACCCACCCAGGTGCTGCTCTACGGCTGGGTGACCAACGTCCAGTGGGGGGGCAAGGACAAGGCCTACGGCAGCGGCGCCCCCGGCGGCGGCAAGCCGGCGGAGGCGGTGGCGGTGGGCAACACCCCCACCGAGTCCATCTCCGCCTGGATCGCCAAGCTGGTCTTCGACCAATACGGCTACGAGGACCCCGCCGCCCTGGCGGCCATCGAGCTGGGATTGGAGTCTTTCCAGCAGGGGCTCCTGAACGAGCTCGGAGACGACCCCGTGGGCACCGCGGACAACCTCCACAGTACCCGCTTCACCAAGAACCCCGGCGGCAACACCTGGGTGGTGACGCGGCCGGAGGACGCCGAGGGCGGGGCCTTCAGCGGTCAGCAGACCCTCCCCCTCGGCCCAGAGCAGACCGAGCTCTTGACCTCCCTCAACCGGCGGCAGACCGACTTCGACCTGCTGAGCGCCCAGCTGGCGTCCCTGCGGTGGGAGCTCTACGCGGCCTACTCGAAGTGGGTCAGCTTCCCGAGGGGCACGGACCCGGAGGCCTTCGACCGGGTCTGCGCCGCCCTCTGCGTGTTGCAGGGGGAGGTGGAGAGGACCGAGCGCTGCGTCTCGGAGATCGAGGAGGCCGTCGAAGCGGACCGCGCCGCCCTGTTCGCCGCCCTGGGTACGGAGTTCGAGCTCAAGATCGTCTCCCTGATTCCCCAGACCGCCCCCGGCGATCCGGTGATCATGGTCGGCGGCCTCCGGCGGGACAGCAAGCTGGAGTCCCCCTCAACGACGGAGGACAGCGCCGACGGTACCCTGGCGGTCCGGTTCACAGGCCAGACCGTCGACGGCCTGGAGATCCGCTTCGACATCGACGGCGAGGACTCGCCCGTACGCCTCGACCTCGGCGATCTCCTCGCCGCCGTGACCCTGCCCGCGGGCAACCCCGACGGCTACGCCCTGCCCAAGGAGGCCGCCGACCTGTGGGCCGAGGTCTGCTTCCTCGACCTCTCCTGCGCCCCCCTCCTCACCCAGATCTACTTCCAGAAGCGGGGCGTGGAGCCCACCCCCGACCAGTGGAGGCAGGTGCGGCTGCTGATCGAGAAGGCGCAGACCGCCCCGTTCGGCGACCTCGCGGAGCTCGGCCTCGACCCGCGGACCGTGGCGGACGCCGCCGGCATTCTGGGGGTCCCGCCGGCGCGGACGGCCATCGAGTACCGGGGCACCCCCGAAGCCGTGGAGCAGCCGTGGTCGCCGGTCTACATGGACTGGCGGATCCGCTACTTCCCGTCACCTGGGGATTTCGGAGACATGCTCGACACCTGGCGGCTGGGGGACGTCGACTACGAATGGACCGGTCGGTCGATCCCGGAGGAAGGCATCGATTTCGTCGGCCGCACAGTGCTCAACACCGAGACCGCCCAATCCGTCACCCGTCAGCTCGAAACCTTCGTGGCGGACGATCCGAACTTCGCCAACCTGCCGATCTTCGTCCGCGACGCCCTCAAACAAACCGCCACCGAGCTCGCCGACGCCGACATCGTCGCCCAATCCCTCGCCGGACTAACGGACCAGCTGCTCTCCCGGGCGACGGTGATGGCCTACTCCCTGGACGCCCTGGGGGATAGCCGCAACCTCTGTGACTGCGCGACCGGCGACGCCGGGGCCGGGCAGCCGATCTCCGCCGCGGCCATCGAAGACCTCCTCGGCGACGACTTCCGCACCACCCTCCAGCCCATCTGGTCGTCGCCGTCCGGCACCGTCCCCTTCTTCCCCGTTCGCGCCGGGCACTTTCAGATCGTCGACCTCTGGGTGGTCGACGCCTACGGCCAGATCCTGCCGGGTAAGGATCCCCGGCTCGGCAACAACCCGATCCCCGATCCCTTCCGGTCCCAGAGCATGGTCACCCGCTCCACCGAGCTGACCCCAGAGGAAAACGGACGTTTCGCCAGCTACGCCCAGTTGCCCCCCAGGCTGTCCCAGTCGGCGCGGGTGCGGCTGCGGCTGCTGGACGCCGAGGACGACGGGAGTCCTTCCAACGCGTCGGACCGCACGAGCCCGATCTGCGGCTGGGTGATCCCCAACCACCTCGACAACTCCTTGTTCGTCTTCGACGCCGCCGGCGAGAACCAGGGCTCCATCGTCAACGTGCAGCGGGACGTCACCGCCGACAATCCGAGCGGCGCCGGCATCCGCTGGGACGCGGTCCCCGGCTCCGAACAGCAGCTCGGGGCGCCGCCCCAGCTCGCCAACCGCCACCTACAGACCTTCGTGGTCAACATCCTGGAGCTGGGGCTGACCCACGGCGGCGTGCTGATGGAGCTGCTGGGGGCCATCGACGCGTCCCTGTGGACGGTGGACCCCTTCGCCACCAAGCAGGGGAACCTGCGGGTCCTCCTCGGCCACCCCCTGGCCGTCGTCCGCGCCGACGTGGCCCTGCAGCTGGACGGTGCCCCGGACTACAACCAGAGCGCCGACCTCACCGGCGAGTACTTCGTCGGCAGGGACGGCGAGACGCCGATCTACGACCGACGCCCCTCCCCCTTCGAGTCCATCGAATTCGGCCTGCGCATCGGCGACCTATCCCTGCGCTCCAACGGCACCCTCGGCTACTTCGCCGACGACGACTACACCCATTTCTTCACCGCCTACGGTTCCCGCTCGGGGGACACCGTCGGGCTGATGGAAGCCCTGCGGGACCGGCGTCCCGTGGCCCCCAGCCTCCGCTCCCTCGCCGAGGCGCCCAGCGGCTCGGACTCCAAGGAGTCGGGCTACGTGGTGGAGCGACATCTCCTGCCCCTGCGGCCCCAATCCCCCGCCGCCCCGCCGACCGGTGCGGGGACCTGCGACGGCATCCGTCGGGGCTACGGGACCACCAAGCTGACGGTCTTGATGGACCCCTTCGGCGACATCCCGGCAATCACCGGCGGCCTGCCCTCGGTGGCCGAGGCCATCCCCCGGGGGCCGGTGAGCTCGGCCCTGGCCAAGATGAAGGCGACCTTCCGCGTCGGCCCCATCCTAACGGACGTCGAGCGCATCAAGATGCCCCTCCCCGCTGAGGTCGAGGGCCGCTGGAGCTGGCTCGCCCGCAAGGACATCGTCAGCTTCGAGGACGAGCGCCCCGTCACCGTCGACAATCGGGTGAACCGCCTGGATCCCACCCCGCCGCTGCTCACCGACGGCTGGCTCGTCCTGAGCGGCGGCGAAGAACCGTCCGACGCCTGAACGCCCCGACCCACATCCCCACCGGAGAACGTCCACGATGCCCCTTATCGGATTGCTCGAATACACCTTCAAACCGCCGGCGGTCTTCGCCGGCCAGACGGTCGACTTCGAGCTGGTGATCTCGAATCCCCTGGGCGGCGATCCCGTCGTCTTCGCCGGCGGCCGGCCCCAGGACGCCGACCAGCTCCAGATCGACGTGGCGACCACCGGCGAGGAGGTCCTCACCGACAGCCTCGATTTCACCGCCGCGGTCACCGCCCAGCCGGAGCTGCCGGATCCGCCTGGAAGCTCCGTGCCCTTCTCGGTCATCCTGGTGGGGACGAGCTTCTTCGTGAAGCCCCAGGGCACGGACAGTTCCAGCACCTCCACCCTGCGGCCCGGCCAGTCGCTGACGGTGACCTTCGCCAACCTGAAGGTCGATCCCCTACCCGGCACCGGCGCGATCGAGATCACCCAGCTGATCGGCGTCGGCACGACTCCAACGGGCACCCTGCGGGTCGAAAAAAAGCCCCAGGAGCCCGGGATCGTCGCCTGGTTCGACGAGCCCCTGATCGCCGGCGGCGCGACGGGGACCCTACGCTGGACCGCCCGAGGGGGCACCAGCCTGGACGTCAAGGGCTTCCCCTACGGCCCCGGCAGCAAGACCTTCCCCCTCGACGGCCCGCCGCCGGTCAGCGGTGACACCCCGGCCTCGATCCTGGAGTCGTCGAGCTCCCAGACCTACACCCTAGACGTCGTCCAGCCCGGCAGCGGCACCGTCGCCTCGGTCCAGCGAACGCTCCAATTCCATCCCCCCTTCATCAGCCTCTTCGCCCCCACCCGTCCCCTGCCCCTCCGGCTCCCCGCCAAGGATCCGGTGGAGCTGCAGTACGCCACCGCCTTCACCGCCACGGCGCGGCTGGTCACCCCCATCCAGGCCCAGCCCCTACCGAACCCGTCGAACGGCTCGGTGACGCTGGTTCCCGGCGACGACGCCTACCGCATCGGAGGCAACACCACGAACATCCCCGGCACGGTCAACTACACCCTCGAAGCCCAGGGCTATCTGAACCCCGCCCTGCGAACCCTCTCGGTGAGCCTGGCGCCGATCGAGGTCCTCTACTTCAAGTTCCTCCAGGACGACGACGGCGTGCTGTCGAGGGCCCAGGCCCTGCTGGCGCCGGAGACCTGGCGGGGTCAGCAGATCGAAACAGAGGGTTCCGACCTGCTGGTGCTCACGGTCTGGGGCCCCGGAGGACAGCGGGTGCAGCGCTTCCTCGGCGACGGCGATACGGTCCACCCGCAGATCCAATACTTCGAGATCGACGCCGTCGACGGAGACGCGGTGGAGGTGTCCTGGGTCACTGCCAACCTCACGAAGCTGGTGCTCGACCCCGGGGGCATCGAGATCCCGCTGGCGGACATCCCCCGGGCCCAGGGATTCCGGGTGGACCTCGGCGGCGCCGACCGCATCGTGCTCACGGGCACCGCGGCGAGCGGTGAAACCGCCCCTAGCGTTCTACCCATCCAGCCCGCGTCGCCGTCGAGGGTTCGGTCGTGAGATCCGGCGCAGAGTCCAGCACCGTCCCCCGGATTCCGCGGGGCACCGACGCCTTGGGGTCGACGGGAACGGCGGCGCCGCAGATCTGGTACCAGATCCAGGGGGGGCGTTACCGCGGCGACGAGCCGTTCTTCTATCCCCCGGAGGACCACCCCTGGGTGGCGACCCTCGAAGCCGCGGCGCCGATGATCCGCGAAGAGCTGACCCAGCTCCTGGACGCCGATCACAAAAGCCTTCTGCCGTACTTCAGCCGCGCCATGGCCTTCCCCCCGGGTCAATGGAAGACCCTCGGCTTCTTCTTCTGGAACCTCAAGCTCCACAGCAACTGTAAGCGCTGCCCCGGGATCACCCGCCTCCTCGAATCGATCCCCAACCTCACCGCCGGGTCCCTCTCGGTGCTCGAGCCGAAGTCCAACATCAATCCCCACCAGGGGGACACCAACGCGATCATCCGCGCCCACCTCGGCCTGTCGATCCCGGCCCCCCTGCCGGACTGCGGCCTCCAGGTGGGGGACGAGGCCCGGAGCTGGGAAGAGGGCAAGATGCTCCTCTTCTGCGACGCCCACAACCACACGGCCTGGAACCACGCCGACCGGCGGCGCCTGGTGTTCATCGTCGACGTCATGCATCCGGAGCTCGCGGACCGCACTTCTGAGATCTGCAGCCACGTCCTGGCGGATCAGGTCCTACAGCGGCTCTACCAGCGCTTCCGCTGGCTAGGCGCCGCGTCCGGGCGCTGGCGGTACGGGCTCCACGCCCTCCTGCGAACCGGTATCCGGGCCGTCCTGCCGATCCAGCGCCGCCTGCCGTGGCTGCTGTGACCCCCCATTCCACGGACCCCCGCCACATGAGCCCAACACCGTCCCCCGAGGGGTTCCCGAACCTCGTCCAGCTCCTCGTCCGCCGAGCCGACGCCCTAGAAGACGCGCTGGCCTACGTCATCCTCGACCGCAACGGCGAGCCGGCCCACCACCTCTCCTACCGCGACCTGGACCGCACCGCCCGCCGGTCCGCCGCGGCCCTGACCCACCACGCGCCGCCGGGCACCCCCGTCGCCCTCCTCGCCGACGATCCCTTCGTTTTCGTGCACCGTTTCTGGGCCTGCCTCTACGCCGGCCTCGTTCCGGTGCCCCTCCCCGCCCCCCGGCACCCCCGGGACCGCGCGAGCTTCGAGCGGCTGCGCAGCGTCGTCCAGGGGGCGTCGATCCGCCGGGTGGCGGCGGAGGCTGAGCACCGGGAGCGAATCCTAGCCCGCGGCCCCGTCCCCTTCGTCCGCGATATCGAGTGGCTGCCGGAGTCGACCCCCGGCGCCGCCGACTGGCGCCCCCCGGACCTCGACGGCGATGCACCCGCCCTGATCCAGTTCACCTCCGGCTCGACGTCGTCGCCGCGGGGGGCGGTGCTCTCCCATCGGGCCGCGCTGGCCAACGTCGCCCTCATCACCCGGGTCTTCGACTTCAAAGACCTGGTGGCCTTCGGCTGGCTTCCCCTGCACCACGACATGGGCCTGGTGGGGCACGTCCTCGCGCCGATTTTCGGCGGCGGTGTCAGCCTCCTGACCCGGAGCGCGACGATGCTCCGGGATCCGCTGCTCTGGCTCGAAACCCTCTCCCGCTTCGACGTCACCGTCAGCGGCGCGCCCCCCTTCGCCTACGACGCCTGCGTCCGTCGCTGGAACGCCGGTGACCACCGCGCCGTCGACTTCTCGTCGTGGCGCACCGCCTACGTGGGCGCCCAGCCCGTGTCCCGCGCCGTGATGCGGCGCTTCGCCGAGACCTTCGCCGGCAGCGGCTTCAATTCCAAGAGCTTCTTGCCTTGCTACGGGCTCGCAGAAGCGACCCTACTGGTGGCCGGAGCGCGTCTCCGGGAAACCGGCGACTCCCTGGAGGGGGACGCCCCACTCGGCTACCCCATCCACCCCGGGGTCGCCGACGTCTCGATCGTCGATCCGGACCACGGGACCGAGCTCGACGAGGGGGAGCTCGGGGAGGTCCGGATCAGCGGACCGACGGTGGCCGAGGGCTACTATCGCCCCGGGGGTCCCCCCGGCGGCGACGCCTTCGCGCCCCTCGACACCCCCGAGGGCCGCATTGGGTCGGTGCGAACCGGCGACCTCGGAAGGCTCGTCGACGGTCGGCTCCAGATCGCCGGACGCCTCAAAGACATGGTCATCGTCCGCGGCGCCAACCTCTTCTCCGAAGACCTCGAATCCGCGGTGCAGGGGGCCCACCCCCGCCTGTACGCCGAGGTCTGCGCGGTGGTCGCCGGGCCGTCCGCGGATGCCGGAGTGGAAGGTGGCGTCGTCGTCCTCCAGGAGCTCGGAGTCGACCCCGACGCCGCCCCCTTCGCCGAGGTCGCCGACGCCGTGGTCGCCGCCGTCACCGCCGCCGCCGACGTCCGGCCCGAGGCCGTCCACTTTCTGCGCCGCGGCGTGCTGCCCCGGACCACGAGCGGCAAAGTCTCGCGGCGCCGCTGCCGCGAGCAGCTCCAGGGGGGGGACCTCCCGACCCTCGCCACCTGGACCGAGGGCGGACCCACGGTCCAGCGCCGCGGCGGCTCGACCCGGGCCGCGGCCCGCAGCCGGCCCCGGGACCCGAGCCGGGACATCGCCGTCGTCGGCATGGCCTGCCGGTTCCCCGGCGACGCCGACACGCCCCAACGGTTCTGGTCGCTATTGGAAGACGGGGTGGACGCGATCACCGACGTTCCGACAGACCGCTGGGACGTCCAAGCGTTCTACGACCCACGCCCCGCCATCCCCGGCAAGATGAACGCCCCCGGCGGCGGCTTCATCCAGGGGGTCGACCACTTCGCCGCCGACTTCTTCGGCATCTCCCACGCCGAAGCGCGGGAGATGGATCCCCAGCAGCGCATCCTGCTGGAGACCGCGTGGCGGGCCCTCGAACACGCCGGCCTGGAGGTCGACTCCGGACGACATCGGGACACCGGCGTCTTCGTCGGCGTGTCCACCAACGACTACCTGCACCTCAAGATCCGCCACGGCGACGATCTCCGCCACCTCAACGCCTACTCGGGGCTGGGCAACGCCAACAGCATTTGCGCCAACCGCCTCTCCTACCTCCTCGACCTCGGCGGGCCGAGCCTGGCGGTGGACACCGCCTGTTCGTCGTCCTTGACCGCCCTGCACCTGGCGGTGGAGAGCCTGCGCCGGGGGGAGTGCGCCACCGCCCTGGTGGGGGGCGTCAACCTGATGCTCTCCCCCGGCACCACGGTCACCCTCTCCCAGTTCGGCATGCTCTCCCCCACTGGAAGGTGCCACGTCTTCGACGCCGACGCCGACGGCTACGTCCGCTCGGAGGGCTGCGGCGTCGTCGTGCTCAAGCCGGTGGCGGACGCGGTGCGGGACGGCGACCGTATCCTCGCCTGCGTGTGCGGCACCGCCATGGGCCAGGACGGCCGGAGCGCCGGCATCACCGCCCCCCAGGCGGACGCCCAGCGCCAAGTCATCGAAGCGGCCCTCGGGCGGGCGTCGGTGGCGCCGCAGGACGTCACGTACATCGAGGCCCACGGCACCGGCACGGTGATCGGAGACCCGGTGGAGGTCGAGCAGCTCGCCGCCATCTACGGCCGGGGACCCGACGCCCCAACTGGACACATCGGCTCCGTCAAGGCGAGCGTCGGCCACCTGGAGGCCGCCGCCGGCGTCGCCAGCCTGATCAAAACGGTGCTCGCCTTGCAGCACCGGCGAATCCCGCCCCAGGTCCACCTGAAACGCCTCAACCCCGAGATCTCCCTACGGGGCACGGGCCTCTCCATCCCCACGGAGCCGGCGGACTGGCCAGCCCCGTCGCCGGGTCCCTACGCCGCGGTCAGCTCGTTCGGATTCGGCGGTACCAACGTCCACGCCATTCTCCGGGCCCCTTCGGCGCAGGAGCTGGACGCGTCCCGCGCCGGAAGTACTGCAGCGGGCGCGGCCGACTCGGGGGATGCACAGGTCGGGGCTCACCGCGCCGTGCTCTTCCCCCTCTCCACCCGAAGGCCCGAAGACCTCGGCCCCGCCATGGAGACGTGGTCGGCGTTCTTGGAAGGGAGCCCGGACTCCCCCATCGCCGCTCTTACCGCGTCCCAGGCACGAAGAAGGGCTCACTCCAGAGTCCGTCGCGCCTGCGTCGTCCGCACCGTCGGCGACCTCCGGGACGCCCTCGCCGAGGGGCCCGACGGGCCGAGCTGGACCAAGGGCACCGTCACGTCCGGCGGCGGCGGGCTCGCCTTCCTCTTCCCCGGCCAGGGAACGGCGCAACCGGGAATGGGTCGGGACCTCTACGCCCGCCTGCCCGCCTTCCGCGACGCCTTCGACCGCTGCGCCGACGCCTTCGCCGCCGCGGTCGTCCCCTCCGCCGAAGGGTCCCGGGGCAGCGGACCGTCGCGGCTGCGGGGGCTGGTCTTCGAGTCCGAGACGCTGACGCCGGAGGCGGTGCAGCCCGGACTCTTCGCCGTCTCCTACGGCCTAGCCGAGGCGTGGAGGGCGTGGGGTATCGAGCCCAACGCCGTGGCGGGGCACAGCCTGGGTGAGTACGTCGCCGCCACCGTCGCCGGCTGCCTGACGCCGGAGGAGGCCATGCGGCTGGTGGTGGGCCGCGCCCGCCTGATGGCGACCGTCGAGGCACCGGGGGCCATGGCCTCGGTTTTCGCGACCGCCGAGGCCGTCACGGAGGTGGCCGCCGCCCACGGCCTCGACGTCGCCGCCGTCAACGGTCCCCGCCACGCCGTCCTCTCCGGCGACCCCGACGCCCTCGCAGCGGCGGTCGCCGCCCTAGGCGCACCGTCCCGTCGACTGCCGGTGCCCCAAGCCTTCCACGCCGCCGCCTTGGACCCCATCCTCGACGCGTTCGAGGATCTGGCGGCCACGGTGACGTCCCGTCCCCCCGAGATCCCGCTGATCTCGAACGTCACCGGCACGTCCCTCGGCCGCGCCCCCGGGCCCCGGGACTGGCGCCGCCATCTGCGGGAGTGCGTCCTGTGGAGCGCCGGCATCGCCACACTCGAATCCCGGGGCATCCGGCGCTTTCTCCAGGTCGGTCCGGGGGACCAGCTCGCCGGACTCACCCGCCGAGCGGTCCTCAATTCGGAGGCGCAGTGCCTGGGGGGCTTCGCCCCGGGGGAGCACGAAACCGAATCGCTCCTCGGCGCCCTCGGTCAGCTCTACGTCGGCGGAGCGGCCCCTGACTGGTCCGCCGTCTTCCCCGGGACGGAAAGCTGGACGGCGGGTTGCACGGCGGACATCCCAGGCCATCCCTTCGACCGACGCCGCTACTGGTTCACCGACCCGCCTGACCCCAAAGTCCCGTCCGCCGTGTCCCCCATCGCCAGCCCCCGGCGCCTCTACGACGTCCAGTGGCGCCCGGCTCCCCTCTCTGCCGGCGGGGATCCCGCCGGCGGCGGAGCGGCCCCAATCCTCGGAAACAGCGTCACCGGCGACGGAAACAGGGTGCCTGAAGAGGGGGACCGGACGGGCTGGATCCTCCTCGGCGACGGCGGCGACCTGGCGGACCGGCTCGTGGACCGGCTCATGGACTCGGGGGAAGATCTCTTCTGGATCTCGCGGGCACCGGAGGACGTGCGCTGGAGGGCTCGGGGATTCCGCAAACGGGCCTACGATCGGCGGCGCCGGACCCTCCGCCTCGAAGTCGTAACAGGGTGCGACGCCGACACCTACTACGAGCTCCTCACCTACATCGTCCACCAGGCGAGCCGGGACCGCGTTACCCGCTGGCGGGTGGTGTACCTCAACGGCCTCGACGCGTCTTCGACGCCTGACCTGGAGTCCCTCGACCGAGACCAGAGGCTCCACGGCGTCGGAGACCTGGTGCCCTGGGTGCAGGCTATGGTCCGAACCGCCCTGTACCTACCCCTATGGATCGTCACCCGGGGCGCCGAGCCTGTCTCTCCCCGGGGCGACGCGGACGCTCCGCCGGTCCATGTGTCCCAGGCCCCCCTGTGGGGCTTCGCCAAGACCCTATTCCTGGAGCACGCGGAGATGCGGGGGGGCCTCGTCGACCTGGATCTCAGACCCTCTGCACAGGAAGACGCCGACCTCACGCTGGCCCAGATCCTGAGGGGGGGCACCGAGGACCACGTGGCCTTCCGCTGTGGCGAACGGTACGCCGCCCGCCTGGTGCCCGCCGACGACCACGGCGAAGGTGACGGTTCCGTGGCCATCCGGGGGGACGGTGTCCACGTGATCACCGGCGGGCTCGGCGGCCTCGGCCTCGCCTGCGGTCGCTGGCTGGCCCGGTCCGGCGCCCGCCACATCGCGTTGCTGGGCCGACGCCTCCCTCCGCCGCGGGACACCTGGGACCGGCTCGACGGCGACCCGGAGACCGCCGAACGGGTGCGGGGCATCCGCGAAATCGAAGCCCTCGGCGCCACCGTCGAGCTCCATCGAGTGGACGTCACCGACGCTGCCCAGCTCGCGGCCTGCCTCGGCGCCGTCACCGCCGAGAAGCCCCTGCGGGGCGTCCTCCACGCCGCCGGCGTCAATTGGTTCTCCCGCATCGTCGAACTCGACCGGGATCGCCTTCTTTCGACCCTGCGGACCAAGGTCCAGGCCGCCTGGCAGCTCCACGAGCTGAGCCGCGGCGCCGACCTCGACTGCTTCCTCCTCTTCTCCTCCGTCTCGGCCCTTTGGGGCTCGGCGGAGCTCGCCCATTACAGCGCCGCCAACCGTTTCCTCGACGGCCTGGCCGCCGAGCGGCGGCGCCAGGGCCTGCCCGCCACCAGCATCGCGTGGGGCCCCTGGGACGAGGTGGGGATGAGCTCGAAGGATCGGGAGCGGGACGTCCTCCAGCGACTGGGCTTCCGCCTCCTACCCCCCGACGACGCCCTCGACCTGATGGCCCGGTCCGTCGTCCGGGGCCGCCCCCTCACCGCCGTCATGGACATCGACTGGGGACGCTTCGAGCCGTTCATGTCCTTCAGCGCGTCCCGCTCGTTCTTCGACCTGGCGCGGACCGACGGCGACGGAGGGACCGAAGCCCCGGTCTTCGACCGCGCCGGCCTCGCCGCGCTGACCCCCGACGCGGCGCGGGAGCAGCTCCTCGCCCTCGTCGTCCGCCAGCTCGCCAGCGTCCTGCAGATCGGCCAGGCCCAAGGGGTCGACCCCCACCAGCGCTTCAACATGATGGGGATGGACTCCCTGACCGCCATCGCCTTCGCGGCTCGCCTCGAAACCGCCCTCGGCCTGTCCCTGCCGAGCACCCTGGCCTACAACCACCCGACCCTCGCCGCGGTGGTCGACGCCCTCCTCGAACGCCTCGGCGACGGTACCCCCCAAGACGCGGATCCGAGCCCCGCGGCCCCGGCGGTCCCCGTGTCCACCGACCTCGACGCGTGGATTCCCGGGGGTCTAGGCCCCACAGGCGGTGACGCCCCCCGCCTGCTCTGCTTTCCCCACGCCGGCGCCGGAGCGTCGGCCTACGCCGGCTGGGGGGACCCGGACAGCCCGCTCCACGGCGTCGCCGCGGTCTCCGCGGTCCAGCCCCCGGGCCGCGGGGAGCGGTCCGGCGAGCCCCTCATCTCGGACCTTTCGGATCTCGTCAAACGCCTGGCGGACGTCGTCGGGGACCGGGTCGGCCCGCGGACGGCCTTCTTCGGCCACTCCCTCGGAGCCCTCGTCTCCTACGGCGTGGCCCGGGAACTGCGGCGCCGGGGACAGCCCACCCCCGGCCTCCTCATCGTCTCCGGATGCGGCACCCCCCGCGGCGCCGAAGACCCCATCCACACCCTGCCGGACGATGCATTCCTGCGGGAGCTCTCCAGGCGGTATCCGAGCGAAGGGCCGCTGCCGGAGGACCCGGAGCGCTACCGAGCCTTCCTGCCGATCCTGCGGGCGGACGTGGCGCTGCTGGAGACCTGGCGCGGGGACGACGGGGCGCCCCTGGACTGCCCGATCCGGGCCTTCGGCGGCGACGACGACCCCCTCGTCCCCCGCAGGGATCTGCTCGGCTGGGGTCTGCTGACCCGGTCGTCCTTCGCCCTGCGGATGTTCGACGGCGGGCACCTCTTCGTCCGCAGCCACCGCCGGGCCGTGCTCGACGCCGTCGCCGCCGACCTGCGGGACTGCTTCTCCGGCGACTCCGGCGCCTCCCAATATCCGGCCGTTGCGGCCGAAGCGGTCCGCCGCGCCGTTTAGACTCGACGGCACTTCCATGACGCGCCCCCAAAGCATCTGCCTGATGATGATCGTCCGCGACGAGGCCCACGTCATCCGGCGGTGCCTGGAGTCGGTCCGACCCTTCATCGACGCCTGGGCCATCGTCGACACCGGATCCAGCGACGGCACCCCCGAGGTCATCCGGGACTGCCTCCGAGACCTTCCCGGGGAGCTGGTGGAGCGCCCCTGGCGGGACTTCGCCCACAACCGCAACCAGGCCCTGGAGCTCGCCCGCGGCCGCGGCGACTACCTGCTCACCATCGACGCCGACGAGGAGCTCGTCGTGGAACCGGGTTTCGAGCTCCCCAGACTCCACGCCGGGGCCTACGCGATCGAGGTCCGGCTCCAGGACTATCGCTATCCCCGCAGGCAGCTTGTGCGCAGCGACCTGCCGTGGCGCTACGTCGGCGTGCTGCACGAGTACCTGGACTGCGGCGCCCCGTTCGACGAGGTACTCCTCCCCGGCATCGCCACAGTCGCCCACCCCGAGGGGGCACGGTCCCGGGACCCCCTGAAGTACCGCCGGGACGCGTTGATGCTCGAAAAGGCGCTGCTCGACGAGCCCGACAACAGCCGGTACGTCTTCTACCTCGCCCAGAGCTACCGGGACTCCGGCGACGACACCCTCGCCGTCCACCACTACGAGCGGCGGGAGGGCATGGGGGGCTGGCACGACGAGGTCTGGTTCTCCCGCTACCAGCGAGCCCTGGCGAAGCAGCGCCTGGGGCACCCCTGGCCGGAGGTGCAGCAGCTCCTGCTCGACGCCTTCGCCGAGAAGCCGGACCGGGCGGAACCCCTCTACCGCATCGCGGCCCACTACCAGAGGGCCCAGCAGTGGCCCCTCGCCCACCTCTTCCTCGCCAGGGCTTTCCAGATCCCCCGGCCGCGGGGCAACCACCTCTTCGTCGAGGAGGGGGTCTACCGATTCCAGATCCCGGCGGACTTCGGCGCCGCCTCGTACTACGCCGGCGACCATGCCCTCGCCATCGACCTCGCCAACCGCCTCCTGAGGGACCCGGAGCTGCCCCCGGGGCTTGTGGACCTCGTCCTGCGGAATCGTCGGCACAGCGTCGAGGCCCGGCACCCCCTCCCGGCCGATGCCGACGCCGGCGCCGACGGGGTCGAACCGCTGACCGTCGTCTACACCGCCGATGCCCCTGGCCCCGCCCTCGACGATGCCGTCGAGATCCTCATGAACCAGGACGACCCGTTCCGCGCCGTCGTCTTCCTCGGACCGGGGTTCGGCGAATCGGAGGACACGTTCCCCGAAGACGAACGCTTCACCTTGATTCCCTCGGACAATTCCGTCCCGGCTCCGGGGGACGGAGATGGCTGGCCCCGCGTCCAGGGGTGGCTCGCCGACCGGGGCGGGGATCCCCTGATCTTCGTGCCGGGTCACGGTCGCCTGGCGGATCCGGGGGTCGTAGGGCGCCTGCGCCGCCACTTCGCCGATCCCCAATGCTCCCTGGTCTACGGCCTGTTCCGCGACGCCGCCGGCCGACCCGCCGGGGTCTTCCCGGCCAAGGATGCCGTGGCCTTCCTCGGCGCCCACCTCGACCTTCCCCCCGGGTGCCCCTTCGCCTTCCGGGCAAGCTTGCTGCGGGAGGCGGCGGAGCTGGACCCAGGACCAAGCTCCTCCCGCCGCGCCCTCCTGGTCCGCCTGCTCAGAACAGCCGGCTTCGAGCGCTCCCGCTTCGCCGAGCAGCCCCTGACCACCGAGCCGCCGCCACCTCATCGAGCCAAACCCACCCCCTCCCCTTCGACGTCGCGGCCGGCCGGGCCCCTGATCTCCTGTCTGATGGTCACCCGCGACCGGATCCGCCTCGCCCGCCGCGCCATCGACAGTTTCGCCGCCCAAACCTGGCCCGAGCGGGAGCTCGTCATCGTCACCGACGGTCCGAACTACGCCCGCCGGGCCCTCGCCCGCCACGTCGAATCCCTCGGTCTCGGCAACGTGCGGATCGTCGTCCCCGAGGCGGGGCTGCCCCTCGGCGCCCTGCGCAACCGATCGATGGACGCCGCCCGCGGCGAGCTCCTCTGCCAGTGGGACGACGACGACTGGAGCCACCCGGATCGGCTGGCCCGCCAGGCGGAGCGGCTCCTCGACGCCGGGGCCGACGCCTGCTTCCTCACGGAGCACCTGCAGTTCTTCGAAGACAGCCGCCAGATCGCGTGGCTCGACTGGCGCGGCGCCGCCCGGGGCAGCCCCCTCCACCCCGGCACCGGGCTGATGCGCCGGCTGGACGGCCTCCGCTATCCCGAAAGCGGCCCCCGATCCCGCCGCGGCGAAGACTCGACCCTCCTCGACCTCTTGATAGAGCGACACTCGGTGGTCACCCTCGACGGCGCCGGGGAGCTCTTCCTCTACACCTTCCACGGGCGAAACACCTTCGACCGCGGGCACCACGAGGGGCTCACCCCCCTCCTTGCCCCCCGGTCGGTCTGCGAAGCCCGCGGGGAGGCCATCCGGAACACCGTGGCGGGGCTTCACCTCCCCAAACCGGTCACGGTTCTCGCTCGGGACGGCACAGCCTTCGTCTCGATGGACTGAGCCGGCGGCGCGGCGGCGCCGATGTCGGTCCAACCGAAGGGCTCCGGGATTGCTTGCTTTAAATGACGAACGTCATGCAATAATGATCGGGCACCGGCTTCGCCGGTTTTTCCTCGATCAAGTCAGATGACGACCGTCATATACAACGCGGAGGCAGCATGCGATATCCCCCCGACCAGAAAGCGACCACCCGCCGTCGAATCCTCGACGCCGCGGGCCGGATCCTGCGTCGCCGTGGCTACCACGGCTCCGGAGTCGACGCGGTGATGCGGGAGGCGGGCTTGACCCACGGCGGCTTCTACAGCCACTTCCGGAACAAAGATGCTCTTTTCGCCGACGTCGTATCCCATGCCGCAGAAGCGATGGCTGACCGGCGGGACACCTGGACCGAGGGAATGGCCGGCACCCAGCGGCTGGAGACCGTTCTGCGGCGCTACCTGAGCCCCGAGCACCTGGGTAGTGTCGACGCCGGTTGCCCGGTCCCTCCCCTGATCTCGGAAGTGGGACGCGCCGACGCCGGCACCAAGGAAGCCTTCGAGGACGTTCTCCGGCGGTGGGGCGCTGACCTCGAGGCGGACTTCGAAGGCCTCGATCCCAGCGCCCGGCCGGATGCGGCGCTCGCCACGGTGGCGGCGTGCGTCGGCGGGATGAGTCTCGCCCGCGCCGTGGACGACCCAGGGTTGGCCCAGCGGCTTCTCGACGCTTGCCGGGACATGGTGCGACGGGCCTACCTTCCGACCGCGCCGGTGGCCGACGCCGGAATAGCCCACACAGGGGAAGCCAACGCCAAAGAAGAGGTGCCGTCATGAGCCTCGCCTCCTTCATCGCCGAACGCCGGGTCACACTCGGAGCCTTCGGACTCTTCGCCGTCGGTCTGGGGCTCGTCTCCGTCGTGACGTCGGCCCCCGGCGACGCCACCGGCGCCGACGCCGAGGTCCCTTTGCCGGTCGAGGTCCTGACCGTCACCCGCGTCGACGGCTATGCCGTCAGGCGGGAGCTGGTGGGGCGCATCGAAGCGCGCCGGGAGAGCCCGGTGGGATTCGAGCTCGGCGGGCTGGTGACCTCCATCGCCGTCGACGAGGGCGACACCGTCGACGCCGGGCAGGTCCTCGCCCGCCTCGACACCCGCCGTCTGCGGGCCCGCCGGGGCGAGCTGGTGGCCGCCCGTGACCAGGCCCAGGCCGACCTGGAGTTGGCGACCCTGACCCTGCAACGGATCCGGGAGGCCAGCGACCTCGACGCCGTTTCCCCCCAGGCCCGGGACGAGGCCGAGCTGGGTTTGCGGGTGCGGGAAGCGACCGTCGCCCGGGCGGTGTCGGCCCTCGACTCCTTGGACGTCGAGCTCGACAAGAGCCGCCTCCTCGCCCCGTTCGCCGGCATCGTCGGACGTCGATTCGCCGACGAGGGCCGGGTGATCGCCGCCGGCGAGCCGGTGCTCCAACTGCTGGAGACGCAGCGCCCCGAAGCGCGGATCGGCATCGCGGGGCCGGCGGTGGATACCCTCGGCGTGGGTCAGCGTCACGCCCTCTCGGTGCGCGGCCGCTCCGTCGACGCCACCCTGCGGGCCCTGCTACCCACCCGAGATCAAGGTACCCGCAGCGTCGACGCCGTTTTCGTGCTCGACGGCGAGCTGGACGGCCTGCGCAGCGGCGATTTGGCCCGGCTGAGCGTCGATACCCGCATCGATGAGGGCGGCTTCTGGCTGCCCTTCGCCTCTCTGACAGAGGGGAACCGGGGCCTGTGGGCCGCCTACGTCGCGGCAGAATCCGACCCGGACGGCTCCGACCCGGACAGCTCCGACCCGATCGGGGGGGAGGGCATCTCCGTCCTGGAACGGCGTCCCCTGGAGCTGCTCTACCAGGAGACGGACCGGGCCTTCGTGCGTGGCGCCCTCGTGAACGGTGAACGGGTCGTGGCGTCCGGACTCCACCGACTCGTGCCGGGCCAGCGGGTCCGGCCGGTGCTCTCAGACGGTCCGTCGGCCCCGGACGGAGGTGCTCCCTGATGGCGCGGCAATCGCCCCCCAAAGGCCGCTCCACCCCTGAGCGCTCCACCCCTGAACGCTCCCTGGGCACCCTATTCTTCCGCAACGGTCACCTGCTCACCCTGACGATCTTGGTGGTGCTCGTAGCCGGGGCCTCCGCCTTCTCGTCGCTGCCGCGGCTCGAAGATCCCCGCATCACCAACCGAAATCCCCTGATCGTCACGCCGGTGCCCGGAGCCTCGGCGGAACGGGTGGAGAGCCAGGTGACGGAACGGCTCGAAGAAGCCCTCGACGAGATCGACGAGATCTCTAAAATCGAATCCGTGTCCAGGGCCGGCGTGTCCGTCCTCAACCTCGAGCTCGACGCCAACGTCGGGCTGGACACCAACGAGGAGATCTACTCGGAGATCCGCGCCAAGCTGGTCGACGCGGCCCCGAACCTGCCGCCGGAGGCCCAAACCCCCGTTTTCGACGACAAGCGAGGCGCGACCACCTTCACGATGATCGTCGCAATCCGCTGGCGGGGCCAGGGGGACGCCCCCCTAGGTATCCTCGACCGAACGGCGGAGGAGCTGGCGGACCGACTTCGATCCCTCGACGGCACCGAGCTGGTCCGCCGTTACGGGGCGCCGGACGAAGAGATCACCGTCACCGTCGACGCCGCCCAGCTCGCCGACCTCGGCTTGGCCGCCGGCGACGTCGCCAGCGGGCTCGCCAGAGCCGACGCCAAGGGGGCCGCCGGAACGCTGCGCGGACAGCGCTCGGACGTGCAGCTCGAGGTGGAGGGCGAGCTGGGCTCCTTGGAGCGGATCGCCTCCGTGCCCCTCTCCGGTGCCGCCGGCGACCTGGTGCGGGTCGGAGACGTCGCCCAGGTGCGTCGGGAACCCCGGACTCCGCCCAGGGAAATCGCTCTGGTGGACGGCGACCGGGCGGTCCTGGTGGGGGCCCGGGTCCGTACCGACGTCCGCGTCGACCGCTGGGCACCCCGGGCGATCGAAACCGTCGACGCCTTCGCCGCCCACGCCGGGCACGGCGGCGTGGCAGTGGAACGCATTTTCGAACAGGAGCCCTACACCAGCCGCCAGCTCACCGACCTAGGCCAGACCCTTCTGGCGGGGGCCGTGGTGGTGATGGCGGTGGTCCTGCTGATGATGGGGTGGCGGCTGGCGCTGATCGTCGGCCTGGCCCTGCCGCTGGTGGTGTCGACGGTGCTCTTCGGCTGGCAGCTGTCCGGCGGTGCCATCCACCAAATGTCGATCTTCGGAATGATCATCGCCCTCGGTCTCCTGATCGACAACGCCATCGTGGTGGCCGACGAAGTCTCCCGCGGCAAGGGGGCGGGGCGTTCCCCCGTGGCCGCGGTGGACGCCGCGGTCCGCCACCTGTTCTGGCCCCTCCTCGCCTCCACCCTCACCACCGTTCTGGCTTTCGCGCCGATCCTGCTGCTGCCGGGGAACGTCGGGGACTTCGTGGGCTCCATCGGCTCCAGCGTCATCCTCGCCATCGTCACGTCCTTCGTTTTCGCCCTGACGATCACCGCCGCCCTCGCCGGGCGCTTCGGCTCGCCGCCTCCGGGCACATCCGATGGGAAGGATCACCCCGACGATGAGGATCCCTCCAGCGAAGACGATGGCCGCCGCTGGTGGCGACACGGGATCGCCTCGGGGCGGTTCCTGGGGATCTACCGCCGCGCCTTGACGGCGGGCCTGAACCGACCGGTGGCCGCTCTGCTGGTGGCCCTGTTCCTACCCTTCTCCGGCTTCCTCGCCGCACGGTCCCTGGGCAACGAGTTCTTCCCTCCGGTGGACCGGGACATGTTCCACGTCCAGCTGTGGCTGCCGCCGGATGCCGCCATCGGCCACACCCTCGAAACCGCCGAAGCGGTGGAGGCGGTGATCCGGGAGCAACCGGGCACCGAGCACGTGCACTGGCTGGTGGGCGGGAACTTCCCTTCGGTCTACTACAACCTGGTGATGTTCCGCGACGGCTCCCCCCACTTTGCGCAGGCCGTGGTCACCGCTCGGACCAGCGCCGAGGCCAAGGAGATGATCGATCCCCTGCAGACCGAGCTGGACGCCCGCTTCCCCGGCGCCCAGATGGTGGTGCGCCAATTCGGCCAGGGGCCGCCGGTCTACGCCGACGTCGAGTACCGCATCCTCGGCCCCGACCTGGCGGTCATGCAGGATCTCGGCGAGCGCATCCGCCTCGCCCTCCAGGCCCACCCAGACGTGCTGCACACCCAAATGACGATGCCCCGAGGTCAGCCGAAGCTGTGGCTCCAGGCCGACGAAGACGAGGCCCGGCTGGCGGGGCTCGCCCTCGGCGACCTGGCGGGGCAGCTTCAGGCCAACCTCGAAGGGGGCGTCGCCGGTACCGTGGTGGAGGGTCTGGAGCAGATGCCGGTCCGGGTGCGCTACTCCGACGACCGTCGCGGCGACCTCGCCGCCATCGCCTCGGCCCCCCTGGCCCGCGGACCCGGGGGCGACTGGATGTCCCTCCAGGCCGTCGGCCACTTGGAGCTGCGACCCGAGCTAGGCGGCATCGGCCGCTACAACAGCCAGCGCACCAACGTCGTGCGGGCCTTCACCCGTAACGACGCCCTACCCATCGATGTCACCCGCGGGGTCCTCGCCCAGCTCGAGGCCGAGGGCTTCGAGCTGCCGCCGGGCTACCGCCTCGACCTCGGCGGAGCCGCTGAGGAGGACGCCGAGGCCAAGGCCCAGCTCTCCGCCTACGTTCCGGTGCTGCTGACCCTGTCGGTGGCCACCTTGATCCTGGCCTTCGGCAGCGTCCGCCTGGCGGCCCTGCTCGGCGCCGTCGCCCTGCTGTCCGTGGGCCTCGCGCTGCTCGCCACCTGGTCCATCGGTTTCCCCGTCAGCTTCAACACCATCCTCGGCACCCTCGGCCTGATCGGCGTCGCCCTCAATGACAGCATCGTGGTGCTAGCGGCGATTCGCGCCAACCCGGACGCCCGGGCCGGCGACATCGACGCGGTGGTAAAAGAGGTGGTCGCCGTCACCCGCCATGTGCTGTCCACCACCCTGACCACCATCGGCGGCTTCCTGCCCCTGCTTCTGTGGGTTGGGGGCGACTTCTGGCCACCCCTGGCCATCGTCCTGGCCGGCGGGATCACCGGGGCATCGATCCTCGCCCTGGTGTTGATCCCCGCGGCCTACGTGCTGCTGATGCGTCCGCGGCGACGCCCGGCTCCGGTCCGGACCGCCGTAGCCGTCTCCCTGCTGTCGATCCTGGCCGGGGGCTGCACAGTCGGCCCAGACCACGAGCCCCCCGCCGTCGGCCCGGAAGCGCTCGGGCTCGGCGAGGACCGCCCCGCGCCTTCCTCCGCGGTGGCCGCGGTGACGGCGAAGGGGCCCTCCGAGGCCGTCAACCCGCCCCCCGACGCGGCCTGGTGGAAAGCCCTGGGCGACGACATGATGGAGGAATTGGTGAACGACGCCGTGGCCCACAACCACGACCTGGAGGCAGCCCGCGCCCGGGTCCGCCAAGCGCGAGCCCTTCGCCGGGCGGTGGCGGCCGGGGGGCGACCCCAGCTAGCCGCCCAAGTCTCCGGCGCCGGGTTCCGGCTCAGCGAGAACGGCCCCGAAGCCGGCCCCCTCGCCCTGGGCCTGGCGGAGGTCGAGGGGGAGCTTTACCAGGTGGGGTTCGACGCCGGCTGGGAGATCGACGTCTTCGGCGGCGTTCGACGGCGGATGGAGGCCGCCGACGCCCGCCTCGGCGCCGCCGTCGAGTCCCGGCGTGGTCTCCTTCTGACGGTCATCGCCGAGGTGGCCCGCAACTACACCGAGCTCCGCGGGGCCCAGCGTCGGCTCGCCCTGGCGGAGAAGAACGTCGAGCTTCAGGTCGGAACCCATCGTCTGGTGGAGAACAAGGCGAAGGCCGGCCTGGTGTCCAAGCTCGACGTCCATCGAGCCGCCGCCCTCCTGGAGGGTACCCGTGCGCTGGTGCCCCCCCTGCGGGCCGACGTGCGGGCCGCCGCCCATCGCCTCGCCGTGCTGACCGGGCGACCCCCGGCGGCGCTCTCAGACCGCCTCACGTCGTCTCGACCGCTGACGGATCCCCCGGACCTCGTGCCCGTCGGGCTCGACTCGCAGCTACTGCGCCGCCGCCCCGACGTGCGGGCCGCCGAGCGCCGCCTCGCCGCCGCCAGCGCCGACATCGGCGCCGCCACCGCCCTCCGTTACCCACGCTTCTTCCTCACCGGCCGGGGCGGCACCGAGAGCGACTCGTTCACCGACCTCTTCGACGCGTCGAGTCGGGTCTGGAGCCTCGGACCGTCGATCTCCTGGCCCTGGTTCCAGGGGGGACGCCTGCGGGCCGGCGTGGACGCCGCGGAGGATGCCCATCGAGCGGCGGAGGCAGAGTACCGAGGGGCCGTCCTGGGGGCCGCCGAAGACGTCGAATCGGCCCTGGTTCGCTATGCCGAAGAGCAGCTTCGACGCCGCGCCCTGGCCGACGCCGCCGACGCCGCCAGACGGTCCGTCGATCTGGCGCAGGTGCTCTACGACAAGGGACTCTCCGACTTTCTCCCCGTCCTCGACGCCGAGCGCACCCAGACCGAGGTGGAAGACCAACTCGCCATCAGCGAGACCGCCGTCGTGCTTCGGCTCGTGGCCCTCTACAAGGCCCTGGGCGGCGGATGGCAGGTGGCCGAAGCCGGCACCGAGGTCAAGCACGACGAAGGCGGCTCCGCGGAGTCGCCTTGAAACTGTGCCTTCCACATCGATGCGACATCATCAGCAGATGACTGCGAACGGAATCCAGGCACTCGACCGACCCGGACCCAACCGGCCCTCGGCGTCGCGGTCCCGCCGAGCGGCCAGGTGGATCATCGCGCTCGTCGCCCTGGTCGCCGCCATGACCGCGGCCGTCTACTGCGTATCCAGACTTACGAGCTCCGCAAGGGCGGTTCGCACCCTTGTGTTCGCCGAAGGGGATCCGGCCCCGCTACGTCCATCCGGCGAAGTCCGAATCGGTGCCTTCAACATCGCCCACGGCCGGGGGCCGGAGCTCGGTGCGACCAACTGGCAAGGGCGGACCCGTGGGGAGCTCATCGCACACCTCGACGCCATCGCCCGACAGATCCGCCGTGCGGACCTCGACGTGGTCGTCCTGAACGAGGTGGACTTCTCGGCCGCCTGGAGCGGCCACTTCGACCAGGCGGAGTTCGTGGCCCGGCGGGCGGGCTACCGCCACCTCGTCGAGCAGCGTAACTACGATCTCCGCTTTCCTTTTCTGGAGTTCGCCTTCGGCAACGCTGTTTTGAGCCGGTTCCCAGTCTTCGAGACCCGCTTCCTGGATCTGCCGGCGGCGTCCCCCTGGGAGGATCGGCTCGCAGGACACCACGACGGCCTGTGGGTCTCCCTCGACACCGCGTCCGGGCCGCTCGAGGTGGTCGCCGTCCACTTGGAGTACCGAAGCGAAGAGGTACGGGTCGCCGCCGCCAAGACCTTCCTGGACCTCAAGGCCCGTTCCGGGATCCCGATCATCCTGGCCGGAGACTTCAACTCGACCCCCGGGGCGTATCCCGGCCACCACGTGACGGCTTCGGGGCAGAACGCCATCGATGTGCTGACGGAGAATGGGGGTTTCGTCGTCGACCGCCGGATCGCTGCAGTGGAGAGCGCCTTCACCTTCCCCGCCGCCGCCCCTGCCCGGGCGATCGACTGGGTACTGGCGACCCCGGACCTGGAGGTGAACTCCTGGGTGGTCCCTTCCGCCCTGTCGGACCACCTAATGGTCGGCGCGTCGGTGCGGCCGGCGACCCAAGGGCTTAGGCCCAGGGGATGAATCTCCGCCGAGGCCTGCGGATGCCGGATTCCCAGGGCCTTGAAGCGGCGATAGAGGGTCGACCGCCCATTCCCGAGTCGACGGGCCGCCGCCGTCATTTTGCTACTTGGGCGCCCCAATCCACCGGCGCCGATCTGGGCGCGGAAAAGGCGGCTCCGCAGAGCCGCCTTGAAATCGCTAACTAGCCTGCTTTCGGCGTTTACCGCTGGTGCCGAAGGGGGGACTCGAACCCCCACACCCTTTCGGATAACGGATTTTGAATCCGTCGCGTCTACCGATTCCGCCACTTCGGCCAAGGCGAAGATGCTAGGCCCTGAGGCCGGTGGTGTCAATGGCCTGCTCTGCGCTGACCCCGCCGGAGCCCCCGCCCAGCCCCTCGGGACGCCAAGGTCCCAATTCGCCGGCGCCGACATCCTTTGTTGACCGATGAACCGACCGGTTCTCGCGTGGATGGAAGCGTGCTCCCTCGAGTCCGTCGACCCGAGATCTCGTCCACCTACCGAGAGTGCCCATGCGATACCCCCGCCCCCGTTCCGAAGGTCCCCCGCTGCCTTGCGCCTCGGGTGTGCCCCCATTCCACCGAGATGCTACGGTTCCGGCTCCATGACCCCATCCGAACCTAAGGAGACCTGGAACGCCATCGAGGGTCTGTTCGACCGCGCCAGCGAGCTGGCGCCGGAGGACCGGGACGCATACTTCGAATCCTGCGGCGAAGCACCGGAGGTGGTGGACGAGGTGCGCAAGCTCCTGGCGTCGGACCGGCTCGCGACGCGGGATGGCTTTCTTGCGCCGATCGCCTCCAGGGGTGAGTCCACAGAGCTCCGGGCCGGGCCCTACGTTCTGTACGAGACCCTCGGGCGCGGCGGTATGGGGGTGGTCTACCGCGCCGAGCGGGTCGACGGACAGTTCGAAGACCACGTCGCCGTCAAGATCCTTCGCCGGGAGCTCGACCGCCCCGATCAGCGACGGAGGTTCCTCACCGAGCGACAGATCCTCGCCGCCCTCCGGCACCCCAACATCGCCTACCTGCTCGACGGCGGCGTCACCGACGGCGGAAGCCCCTACCTGGTGATGGAGCTGGTGAACGGGGAACCCATCGACAGGTTCTGCGCCCGACATCGGCTGACGGTGAACCAGCGTCTGCGGCTCTTCATCCAAGTGGTGGAGGCGGTGGAGCACGCCCACCGCAATCTGGTGGTCCACCGCGATCTCAAACCGTCCAACGTGCTGGTCGCGGTCGGGGAAAGCGGCGGCGAGCCCCGGGCCAAACTGCTGGACTTCGGCATCGCGAAGCTGACGGAAGAGGGTCAGGAAGCCTTGACCCGCACCGGGGGCGCCGTGTTGACGCCCCTCTACGCCTCCCCCGAGCAGGTCCTCGGAAAGACCGTGACCACGGCGTCCGACGTCTACCAGCTGGGGGTGCTGCTCTACGAGCTGCTCACCGGCGCCCGACCCTATGGATCGCGGACGTCCTCCGCCGCGGAGCTGGCCAGGGCGATCCTCCAGGACGACCCCGAAGCGCCGAGCCGGGCGGCGTCGCGGGTCCGGGCGACACCTTCGGAGGAGCCTCCGGCGGAAACTCGCCCGTCCACACCATCCGCCGGCGGGTCTTTGGGGTCGTCCGCCCAGCCTTCGCCGCTCCCCGACGCCCCAGAGACTGCCGGCTCCGAGTCCCTTCCCCCCCGACTACTTCGAGCTCCACCGCGCCCAGCGGGCCGACCTCGACGCCCTCCTGCTCACCGCCCTCGCCAAGACCACCCGCCGCCGGTACGGGTCGGCGCGGGAGCTGCGGGAAGACATCGAGCGCTACCTCGATTCCCGCCCGCTGGTGGCGCGGGGGGATGGTCAGCTTTACCGGATCGGGAAATGGATCCGGCGTCATCGAGCCGCCAGCGTCGCCATCGTCACCTCGGCCTTGCTGGTGGCCTCCCTCCTCGGATTCGGGCTGGTGGCCATCGGCCAGGCCGAAGTCCTGGAGGCCGAGCGCAACCGAGCCCAGGCCGAGGCGCGGAAGGCTGCGGAGGTGGCCGACTTCCTCGGCCAGATGTTCGCCAGCGCCGACCCACAGAACCACCAGGGGGCCGAGCCCACCGCCCGCGCTCTTCTCGCCCTCGGCAAGGCCCGCATCGATGGGTTGGAGGCCCCCGATGTCCGGCTGGAGCTCCTCCGCATCCTCGTCCGAGCGTATTCAAACCTCGGTGACTACGCCGAAGCCGCGGACCTCGGCAAGCGGCGGGTCGACGGGGCGCGGCGCACGGGGGACCCAACGATCCTCGGGAACGCCCTCGTGGAGCTTGCGGACGCGGAGCGGCTCGCCGGCCGGGTCGAGGTCGCCGCGCGGCTCTTGGCCGAGGCCGAGCCCCTCTTTCAGAACGCGAACCCCGGTGGACTCGCCTTCTACTACGACGCCCTTGGAGATGTCGAACGGGACCGGGGCCAGTGGCCCGAGGCGGCGGAGACGTTTCGCCGCTCCCGGGATCTCTGGATCGACGCCGGCGACCCACACAGCGCGGTGGTCTCCAACAGGGCTTTGGGGGTGATGCTGCAATTCCTCGGCAAGCTGGACGAGGCAGAAGACGCCCAGCGCTGGGGGCTGAGGGTCCTCGAAGAGCTGGGGGAACCCGACCCCCTCGAGACCCTGAGCGCCCGCCAGGCCCTGGCGATGGTGATCTCCGCCCAGGGCAGGCACGGTGAGGCGGAGGGCCTGCTTCGGGACGCCGTGGAAGGGTTTCGCTCCATCTACGGCGGCGACCATCCCAACGTGGCCGCGGTGATGACGAACCTGGCCACCGTCCTGGCGAACGACGGACGAGGGGCGGACGCTGAGGGGGTGCTGCTCGACGCCCTCGACATGCGCCGCCGTCTTTTCCCGGAGGACCATCCCGAGATCGCCAACAGCTTCCACAACCTCGGCTCGGTGATTCTGACGACCCGACCGGAAGAGGCGGAGGCGTATCTGCGACGGGCCCTCGAGCTCAGGCGGACCCTCCTCGGCAGCGATCACGTGGCGGTGGCGATCACCCTTGGTAACCTGGCGGACAGCCTATGGCTTCAAGAGCGACTGCGGGAGTCCCTGCCGATGCGACGGGAGGCCCTGCGGATCCTCGAGGCCCAGCTACCGCCGGAGAGTCCGGATCTCGCCTATGCCAAGAAGGCCCTGGCGCGGACCCTGGAGCGACTCGAAAGCCCCGAGGACAGCAGAAAGCCACCGTGAACGAACCGTCCCCCACCGCCGAGCTGACCCACCTGCTCGCCGCCTGGTCCGAGGGGGACGAGGGAGCCTTCGACCGCGCTTCGTCCATGCTCTATTCCGAGCTGCGCCAGCTTGCCCGCTCCCACCTGCGGCGGGAGTCCCGCAATCCGCTGCAGACCACCGAGCTGATCCACGAGGCGTTCCTGCTCCTCGCCGGTCAGCGGGACGTGCAGTGGAAGAACCGCCGGCACTTTTTCGGCATCGCCAGCCAGATGATGCGCCGGATCCTGGTGGACCAGGCCCGGCGCGTGCGCTACAAGAAGCGGGGCTCCGGCCAGCGCCCCCTCCCCTTGGACGACGCTCCCCCGCTGGCCGACGACGACGCCAAGGAAGTCCTGGAGGTCCACGAGGCCCTCGAAGACCTCGCCCGCCTCGACCCGCAGCGGGCCCGCATCGTCGAAATGCGCTTCTTTGCCGGTTTCGAAATGGACGAAATCAGCCAGGCCCTCGACCTCTCTGTGTCGACGGTCTACCGCCAGTGGCGCCGTGCCCGGGCCTGGCTCCATCGCCACCTGGCGCCCCCCTGATCCCGCGGCCCCGGCGTCCGGGCGCAGATCGCTCTGGCTCCCAAGAGTCTTGGGGTCCCCGCGTCCCGAGCAACCTTCAGGACTGGAGCTCCCGCAGGGCCGGATAGGCCCGCTGGAACCGGCCGTGGAGCGCGGTGTAGAGGCGATGCCGCTCAGCAGCGGGGACCACGGTCTCTCCGAGGGTCACCGCTTCGGCGCAGGCCCCTTGGACATCGGACCAATGCCCCGCCCCGACGCCTGCGAGCAGGGCGGCGCCGAAGGCGGCCCCTTCCGAGGCTCCGGAACGCACCAGCCGAACGCCTAGCACGTCCGCCAGGATGCCCATCCAGAGATCGCTCCGGCTACCGCCCCCCGCCACCCTCACCTCCTGGATGCTCGCGAGCCCGACCCGCCGCATCAGGGCCAGGTTGTCGGCGAGGCCGAAGGCCACCCCTTCGAGGACGGCCCGTACGAGGTGCCCTCGCCCGTGGGCCAGGGTCAGGCCGAGGAAAGCCCCCCTGGCCTCGGGGTCGGCGTGGGGCGTCCGCTCGCCGGAAAGGTACGGCAGGAAGGAGAGCCCTTCGGCCCCGGGTGGGATCTCCTCCGCCAGGCGATCGAGCTCCGTAAACGGAACGTCCGGCGCAAACCGGTCCCTGAACCAGCCCAGGCTCCCCGCCGCCGACAGCATGACCCCCATCACGTGCCAGCGTCCGGGCACCGCGTGGGGAAAGGCGTGCAGGCTGCCCCGCTCTTCCACCAGGGGCGAGTCGGTCGAGGCGAAGACGACGCCGGAGGTGCCGAGCACCATGGACACCACGCCGGGCTCCACGGCGCCGGCCCCCACCGCCTCCGCCGCCTGATCCCCGCCGCCGGCCACCACCGGCGTGCCGGCCGCCAGCCCCAAGTGCTCCGCGGCCCCTTGGCTGACCCGACCGGTGATCTCGGGCCCTTCGTGGGTAGGCGGCAGGAAGCTGGAGGGCAAGTCCAGAGCGTCCAGAACTTCACCGGACCAGTCCCGGGTACGCAGGTCCAGCAGCAGCGTGCCGCCGGCGCCGGCCCGGTCGGTGGCCAGCTCCCCAGTCAGCCGATGGCGGACGAAATCCTTCGGCAGCAGCACGTGCCGGACCCGGGCGTAGACCTCGGGCTCGTGCTTTCGCACCCACATCAGCTTCGGCGCCGTGAACCCGGGAAAGGCGTCGTTGCCGGTGAGGCCCACCAGCTTTTCGAGGCCGAGGCGCTGGCGAATCTCCGCGCACTCCGCCGCCGCCCGCTGGTCGTTCCACAGGATCGCCAGCCGCAGGACCCTGCCCATTTCGTCGAGCAGGACCAGGCCGTGCATCTGCCCGGTCAGGCCCACGCAGCGGATCGAAGCTGGGTCTGCCCCGGCCCGATCCATCGCCAGTCGAACGCTCTCGCGGACGGCCCGCCACCAAAGCTCCGGATCCTGCTCGGCCCACAGCGGCCGCGGCACGGAGAGGCCGTAGCCGCTGCCCGCGGCGGCCGCCACCCGGCCCCCTTCGTCCACCAAAACCGCTTTGGTGGCCGTGGTGGAGACATCCAAGCCGAGGAAGTAGCCCACGCCCCTACTCCACCGTCAGGGTTACGGTCTTCGGGTCCTTGGAGCTGGTGCCGAGACGCAGCTCGAATGCCCCGGGTTCGACGACCCTCCGCATGCTTCTATCGTAGAAGCGGAGCTGCTCGGGGCCGACGGCGAACGACACCGTGGTCCGTCCCCCCGGCTCCAGGGTCACCCGTTCGAAGGCCTTCAACTCCTGCACCGGCCGGGTGACGGAGCTCACCACGTCGCGGATGTAGAGCTGGACGACCTCATCGCCCGCCCGGGCTCCGGTGTTGGTCACCTCGACCGAGACGGTGGCCGTTCCGTCGGCCTTGATCGTCGGCCGGTCGAGGGTCGGTTCGGAGAGCTTGAACGTCGTGTAGGAGAGGCCGAAACCAAAGGGCCACAGGGGTTCGGTGGTGTCGAAAAGGTAGCCTCGCCGGGCGGTGGGTTTGTGGTTGTAGAACATCGGCAGCTGGCCGACGTTGCGGGGAATGGTCACCGGCAGCTTGCCGCCGGGGTTGACGTCGCCGAACAGGACCCGCGCCAGGGCCGTTCCCCCCTCCTGCCCCGGATACCAGGCGTCCAGGATGGCCGGCACGTTCTCCGCGATCCACCGGATAGCCAGGGGTCGGCCGTGGATCATCACCGCCACCGTCGGCGTGCCGGTGGCCACCACCGCCCGCACGAGCTCCTGCTGTTCCCCCACCAGCTGCAGGTCGGTGCGATCCCCCATGTGGCCGGCGTCCCAGGCTTCCCGGCTGGTCTGCTCGTTGTCGCCGATGGCCAGAATCACCACGTCGGCCCCGCGGGCGACCTCCGCGGCCTCTGC
>JBCDIS010000071.1:0-33195 GCA_038748685.1 Acidobacteriota bacterium
CGCCGAAGCGCAGCCGGGCCGGGTCGAAGATCGGCTGCACCACCTGGATAGCGCCGTCGGTGCTGGTGCGGTCCCCGAGGGTGAAGCCGCCGAGGGGCGTGTCGAACTCGAAGTCCCGATCCCGGCGGGTCGCCCCCGCCGTCACGCCGACGGACGGCCACAGGGCGGCCCGGCGCTCCGCCACCGCCCTGCGGTCCGCGGCGTCCGCCCGCAGCGCGGCGGCGGCGGACGCCGGACGGTCGGCGGCCCGTTCCATGGCGGCGTCCAGGGTAAGGGTCCCCTCGGCCCGCGCCGTCGAAGTCCACAGGGTGCCCCCCAGCATCAGAAGCAGCGCCGCCGCCACCGGAGCCCCTTGGGGTCCCCCGCGCCGCAGGAAGCGGAACGACCCGCGGTCGAAGAGCAGCTTGTAGAGGGCGGGGATCACCAGAAGGGTGAGCACCGTCGACGCCATCAGGCCCGAGATCATGGCCCACGCCAGGGGCGGCCACAGGGTGGCCTCGGAGAAGGCGAGGGGCGACAGCCCCGCCACCGTCGTCGCCATGGTCAGCAGGATCGGCCGGGTCCGCCGCCGCACCGCCTCTTCGAGGGCGACGTCGATGGACGCCCCCTCCCGGCGGTTGGTCTCGATGACGTCGAGGAGCACGATGGCGTTGTTGACCACGATGCCCACCAGCGAGATCACCCCCAGCATGGACATGAAACCGAAGGGCTGTCCCGAGAGGATGAGACCCGGCACCACCCCCACCGCCGCCAGGGGCACCGTCACCATGACGATCCCCAGCCGCCGGAAGGAGTTGAACTCCAGCAACAGGAAGAACAGCAGCAGCATCAAACCCAGGGGCATCTTCCCCAGGATCGCGGCGTTGGCCTTGCCGGACTCCTCCAACTCGCCGCCCATCTCCAGGCGTACGCCGTCCGGCAGCTCCAGCGCGGCGAGGCGGGGCTCCAGGTCAGTGAAGGCGCCGTGGGCGGTGAGGCCCTCCGCCAGCTGGGCCTGGACCTTCACCACCCGGCTGCGGTCCCGGTGGTAGATGGCGGCGGGCCGCCACTCCACCCCGAGCTCCGCCACCTGGGCCAGGGGCACCGAGCGGCCCCCCGGCGCCGGCACGTCGATGGTGGCGAGGTCGGCGGCGGGGAACTGCTCGCCGGAGCTGGACCGCACCAGGATCGGCACCGGATCCTCGCCCTGGCGGTACTGGCCCACCTCGGCCCCGAGGGTGCGGCCGAGCAGCGCCCGCGCCACGTCCACCCGGGACAGACCCTGGCGACCGGCGGCGGCGTCGTCGATCTCGAAGACCACCGTCGGCACCCCGAGCCCCAGGTCGTGGCGCACGTCCCGCGTCCCCGGCACGGCCCGCATCTCCGCCAGGACCCGGTCGGCGACGTCCTCCATGTCCTCCAGGTCGTAGCCCATGACCCGCACTTCCAAGGGGGCCTCGATGGGGGGGCCCTGCTCCAACCGACGGGCCACCACCGAAGCCTCCGGAAGATCCCTCGCCACCAGGTTCCGCACCCAGCCGATCATCGGCTCGACGTCCTCGATGGTGTGGGTGTCCACGATCAGCATGGCGCGGTGGGGGCTCTGGGGCTGGGTCAGCAGGTTGTAGTAGAACTTGGGCCCGTTGCGACCGACGAAGGTCCCCACCGTGGCGACGTCTTCATGGCCGAGGAGGGCGTCTTCCACCCGCCGGGCGATGACGTCCGTGGCCTCCAGGTGGGTGCCCTCGGGCATTTCCAGCTCGACCACCACCGTCGCGCGGTCGGCGGCGGGGAAGAACTTCACGTCCACCCACCGACTCGTCACCACCGTCAGCCCCAGCAGCGCCACGGCCCCCAGCAGTACGAGGCCCGGGCGGCCGACGGCGAGGCGGGCCACCCCGGACGCAAGCCGACGGCTGCGGTCGTCGTCGGTCTTGGCCCGCGGACGCAGCAGCAGCTCCGACAGCACCGGCGTCACCAGGATGGCGAAGACGTAGCTCACCGTCAGGGTCAGCATGATCAGGACCGGAATCGAACGGGTGAAGTCGGCGGTGTTCCCCTTCGATATCAGCATCGGCACGAAGGCGGCCAGGGTCGTGCCGGTGGCGGTGCCCAGGGGCAGCGCCAGCTCCTTCACCGAACGCACCGCCGCCTGACGCACCGGCAGTCCTCGGTCGAGGCGATATTGGATGTTCTCCGCCACGACGATGGCGTTGTCCACCAGCATGCCGAGGGCGATGACGATGGAGGCGATGGAGATCTGATGCAGGATGCCGCCGCCGGCGGCGAAGAGGGCGATGGCCCCCATGGCCACGAGGGGGACGACCGTGGCCACCACCACCCCGAGGCGCAGCCCCATCACCAGGAACAGCACCGCGGCGACGATCAAGATACCGAGCTGGAGGGAACCGGTGAGGTCCGCCAGGCGGGCCTCCACGAGGTCCGGCTGGAAGATCATGGGCTCCAGCCGCAAAGGATCCAGGGAGGCTTCGAGGGCCGCCACCTCCTCCCGCACCCGCTGGCCGAAGCGCACCCGGTCGATGTTGTCCTGGGGCACCAGCGACACCCCGACGGCGGGCTCGCCGTTCCAGCGCATGATCGCAGCCGGGGGCTCCTGGGGGCCGCGGCGCACCCGGGCCAGCTCACCGAGGGGTACGGAGGATCCCGACGGCAGGAGCACCGGCGTGTTGCGGATCTCGTCCAGGGAGCGGAACTCGGTTTCGGGCTTGAGGGTCGCGGTCTTGGCGCCGAGGTGGATCAGGCCCCCGGGGACGATGGAGCTGCGCTGATTCAGCTGACGGCCGAGGGACGCCGGGTCGACCCCGAGGCGGCGGGCGACGGCGTCGTCGTATTCGACGGTGATCTGCTCGCCGGGGTCCGCCACGAGCTGGACCTCCTTCACCGAGTCGAGGGCCAGCAGCCGACGCTTGGCCCGCTCGGCGGCGTCCAGCAGCACCAGGGGATCGGAGGAGCCTGTGACGGCGTAGGCGATGGCCTCCTGGGAGATCAGGTCGTCGTCCAGCTCCGGTTCGAAGACCCCGGCGGGGAACTCCCGGCGGGCCTTGTCGATGGCCTCCCGCACGTCGTCCCAGGCCTCGTCGGTGGCGTAGACGGTCTCGTTCATCTCGATGTGCAGGATCGCGACGCCGGCGCGGGCGGTGGAGTTGACGCTGACGACCTCTTCCACTTCCGCCAGGTACTCCTCCAGGGGCTCCACCACCAGGCGCTCGACGGTCTCCGCGTCGGCGCCGGGGAAGGGGGTCACCAGGGAGCCGTCCCGCTTGGGGAACTGCGGGTCCTCTTCCCGCGGCATGGTGAGCCACGAGCTGACGCCGGTGAGGGCCAGGAGCAGGGTCGTGGCGACGATCAGCCGCCGGCGGCCCAGGAGCGTGTCCACGAAGCCGCTCATCGCCGCAGCCCCCGGCCGGTCGCCTCACCCTCGACGATCTCCACCTCTTCACCGTCCAGGAGGCCCCGCTGACCACCCACCACCACCACGTCGCCGACGGCGAGGGCTTCGGAGCGGACCACCACGTGGTCCCCCAGGAGGGTCCCCACTTCGACGAAGATCTTCTGGGCGACGGCGCCGCCACCCGGGGCCCGGTCCGACAAACGGAACAGGGCCGGCCGGCGGCCGCCCGGGTTGATGACCGCCTCCACCGGCACCGCCAGGGCGGCGTCGGAGGACAGGGAGATCACCAGCTCGGCGGTGGCCCCCGCCACCAGCTCCGCCGACGCCGGCAGGGCGGCGGTGACCGGGAACATACTGCCGGGCCCCGCCGCCGTGCGCCCCACCGACTCGATGGTGGCGTCGACGGACTCGCCGAGGTAGGGAACCCGGACCTGCGCCCCGTCGCCGACGCGGATCCGCGGCACGACGGTTTCGGGGACCTGGACCTCGAGCTCGAGGTCCCCGTCCCCGGACAGCACCACCACCGGCCGCCCGGGGGTCGCGTACTCACCGGTCTCGTAGTGGACCTCGGTGACGGTTCCCGCGTACGGGGCCACCAGGCTCGCCTCCCCCCGCAGCCGCTCGGTCTCCCGCACCCGCGCCGTGGCGGACCGGCGGGAGGCCCGCAACGCGTCGAGGTCGGATCGGGCCTTCTCCACCTCCTCCGAGGTCGCCGCCTTGGCCGACGCCAGCTGCTCCGCACGGGCGAGATCCCGCTCCGCCTGAGCCAGGCGGGCGGTCAGCTCCTCCAGGGCGCCCCGGGCGGTGGCGACGGCGTTGTCCAACTCCCGGGCGTCGAGCTTTGCCAGCACCTGGCCGGCGGACACCCGATCCCCCACGTCCACCGGGCGGGAGGTGAGCCGCCCGCCGACGGAGAAGGCGAGACGGGCGCGGTCGGCGGCCTGGGTCACGCCGGAGAACCGAAGCTCCCGGACGTCCGTCGCGGCCTCCACCGCCGAGGCGATCACCCGCTTGGTGATGCCCGTGGACTCGGTGGACGTGGATGGGTTGGAATCTGCGGCCAGGTAGACGGCGCCCAGGGCGGTGAGCAGCGCGACCAGGACGTGGCGGTATTTCTTGATCACGGGACGTTCCTTTTGAAAGTAGGTCGGCCTATGTAGAAACTCGGCGGCGGATTTATGAATTGGCCAGCCGGTCAATAGTGAAGTTAAGCGGATTTACGAACCCCATTGTCGAGGGTTGCGTCGTTGGTGAGCTTTTCGCTCAGGAGGTCGGTCGTGGACGCACGCCGCCGAGAAAAATCTCGACCATGTCACGCAAATACATCTCGTCGAGGCCCGCGGCGTCGATCTCCGAGTCCACCAGGGCGCGGGTGTCTTCGTGGGTTTGGAACCACGCCATGGGCAGGGAGATGAGGGTCTTGATGATGAAGAAGGGTTCGAGGTCGTCGCGGATCTCGCCGGCGGCCTGGGCCTCACGGATCTTCTCGATCCCTAGCTCGAACAGTTCCTTCTCCTCGTCCATCGGGCAGTGTCCGTCTTCCCCTTCCACTAGGGTCCACGAGAAAAACCGCACCGACTTGGGATCCTGCTGGAGGAACCGGAAGTAGGCGACGATCGACTCCTCCAGAAGCTCTGCGGTGCTCGAGGACTCCTGGATCATCCGCTTCTGCAGCTCGAAGTACTTGCGGAAGTGGCGGCGCTGGACGCCCTGCCACAGCTCCTCCTTCGAACCGAAGTGGTGGTGGATCAGGCTCTTCGTGACCCCCGCCTTCTTGGCGATCTGGCTCAGGCTGGTGCCGATGGGCCCGTTTCGTACGAACAGCTCCTCGCCGGCGTCGAGGATCGCCTTGCGGGTCGCTTCCGGGTCCCGCCGGCGACGGGTCTCCTCCGCCGCGTCGGCGGCGCCGGATTCGTCACGGGGTCGTTGGTCGCCGATGAGGATGGCCATGGGGTTTCGCTTCCTAGAATCGGCCGGTCAGACAGTTGGCCGATCGGCCAATAGGCTAATGGACCCCGTCGACCCCGTCAAGGATCCAGACGCCGCGGGGAGCCGAGGAAGAGGGCCAGGAACCCCGGCAGGAAGGCGAAGGTCCAGCACAGGAAGTGCCAAACGTAATTGGGCCCCTCGGGATCCGGACGCGTCCAGATTCCAGAGATAGCGTAGAAGGCCAGTCCCGACGCCACCGCCGCCACGAGTCCGCGGATCAGGGCGCGGCGGGCGGCTTCGTCCTGACCCCGGACCCACCGCTGAAGCCAAGCGGTGCCGAGCCACAGGGCCATCCAGGTGAGGAATAGGGAGGCGATGCCCACCAGGTGGTAGAGCGGATAGAACGAGGCCGACACCACCACCCCGAGGGCTATCTGCCCCAGGACGGCCCGGCGCAGGGCGTCCGTAGAACCCGCCGCCCAGCCCAAGACCGCTCCGATGGCGGCGAAGATAACGGCGCCGTGGACCACGCCGTGGATGCCCTTGTCCTGCGGGATGAACTCGGCCCATACCCAGTCTCCGAAGGTGGAAAGGGCCGCCAGCACCAGGGCCCCCACCAGGGCCCGTACTCCGTCTTGCATCGCGCGTCTCCTCGGTCAGTCCATCTCGTGGTCGCAGTGAAATTGGACGATCGCCCGCTCCAGAGCTACTGTGCTACCGCCGTCGTAGGCTTCCCGGAGGGCGAGCTTCTCGGCCTCCAGGTAGTTTCTCTCGGCGTAGCGCATGACGTCCGTGTAGTTGGCGGCGAGGATCTTGCGGTCCTCCGACGTCTGCGCCTGGGGCCGGACGAAGCCACAGGTATACGTCAGCTCGCGGTCGGTGACGTCCGAAACGAGGGTGACCTTCTGGCAGCCGAGGGTGGCCGTGATCACCACCGCGAGAGTCAGCCAGCGGGCCGCCCGCTTCGGGCCTGATGTTCGTTGGCGTACCGGGGGCGTATCGGCGGTCCGGCGGGTTCGTGGTTCCATGGTTAGCATTCTACGCCGGTTGTGGCAGGATCGCGGAATGGGCCCGGGGGCCCAAGCAACGCAGGAGGAACGCCATGTCCAGTCAAGAGCCCGTCCGTCCCGCAGAAACCGAATACCACGAGTACTACAGCACCTACGTCGACAAGGTTCCGCACGCCGACGTCCTGGAGCAGCTCGCCTCGGGCGTCCGCGTGACCGCCAAACTCCTGGAAACCGTCCCCGTCGACGGGGAGACCTTCCGCTACGACGAGGGCAAGTGGTCGATCCGGGAGGTCATCGGCCACATGCTCGACACCGAGCGGGTCTTCGGCTTCAGGGCCCTGTGGGCCGCCCGGCTCGACCCGGCGGCCCAGCCGGGTATGGATCAGGACGTCTGGGCCGCGGCCTCCAACGCCCACCACCGTCCCCTCGAAGATCTGCTCCAGGAGTTCGACGACGTTCGCCGGAGCCACGTGGCCATGTTCCGCGGCTTCGACGGAGGGGATTGGGGCCGCACCCTGGAGGCCAGCGGCTGCACCTTCACCGTCCGCGCCCTGGCGCACATCCTCGTCGGCCACGAGATCCACCACCGCGGGATCCTCGAAGCTCGCTACCTCCCGGCCCTCGCCGCCCCCTGAGCCCGGACCCCAACCCTACAGCGGGGCCCAGCCTCAGAGATTCGAGCTTCGGGTCAAGCGTCCTCAGGGGGACGCCGCGAGCCACCCAGCGAGGGCTTCGAGCCGCTCGGTCCAGGCATCCTTGGCCCGGGAGGCGTCGTCCTTGGAGGCCAGCTTTCCGTGCTGGACCTGCACGGTGCTCTTGTCTTCACCCTTCGCCGTGAACCACAGCCCCACGCGAGAGCCGTCCCCCCAATCGAGGCGAATCGAGCGGTCCTCGGTCGCCGTCCGCACCTTCCATTCGGTATCCGGCAGCCAGGCTTCCCGCCTGGCACTATCGCTGAAGGCTCGGTACAGGGTCGCGACGGAAACCGGGAAGGTCTTGCTCTTGTTGGCATCGTAGCTGCCTTCCCGCCGCTGGCCGATCTCCCGCAGGCCGACGATCCGCTCGTAGCCGATGACCGCGGACTGCGTCCACCAGGCGGAGATGTCGAAGGTCGCCTCGACGTAGCGGGTGATCTCGCGGTGCTCTCCGGTGCGGAAACCCGCCGCGTCGAGGGTATCCAGCCACCAGGTCCAGTCGTGGCCCGTCGCCCGCTGCACCGCCTCGGTCGACAGGCGCGCCAGCTCCGCCAGCTCCGATTCGCTCAACCGTTCCCCGGCGTGGCTCCGCTTGGCCAGAATCTGCACGCGGGCCGTGGTGTAAGACTCACCGGTCTTTTCCATGCGCTCGCGAACGAGCTTCTTCAGATCTTTGTTCTTTGGCATCTTTTTCGGTTCCTGTTCCCCAGTCCGCGACGTCACTCCTCAGCAGCGAGGCCGGCGGCCTGGCTAGAATTCAGGAAACGAATTGCCGGTGATCCGGAGGTATTCCCTCCTTTGCCTCGCGGTGGACCCGTGCTGAGGAAGGGCCTTTGAGGTTGGGCTCGGATCTGCAGCCGGTCTGACGTTACCACGAACCGTGGCGGCGCCGTCGCGACGGCGGTTGTGGCAGGATCGACCGGCGGGGGCGCGTAGGGCGCGTCGCACCGACGGGGAAACGGGATGTCCAGCGGACCCTCAACTTCGGAGATCACCCGGCTGCTCCTGGCCTGGAGCGACGGCGACGGCGACGCCCTCGAACACCTGACGCCGCTGATCTACGGGGAGCTACGGAGCATCGCCCAGAACGCCTTCCGGGGTGAGCGCCGCGACCACACCCTGCAGAGCACCGCGCTGGTGCACGAAACCTTCCTTCGGCTAGTGGACCAGCGACGGGTGCAGTGGCGCAACCGCGCCCACTTCTTCGCCATCGCCGCCCGTCTCATGCGGCGCCTCCTGGTGGACCACGCCCGCTCCCACCGGGCCTCCAAGCGGGGCGGTGGCCAGCGGCTCACCCTGGCGGAGGACCCCGCCGTGGCCCCCGCCGCCGATGTCGACCTGATCGCCCTAGACGACGCCCTCCGCCGGCTCTCCGAGCTCGACCCGCGGCAGGCCCGCCTGGTGGAGCTGCGCTTCTTCGGCGGGCTCACCGTGCCCGAGAGCGCGGAGGTCCTGGGGCTATCCCCCGCCACCGTCAAGAGGGAGTGGAGCATGGCGAAGGCGTGGCTCTTCGGCCGCTTGGCGACGGCCCCCAACGAGACGACGGGGGAAGGCGATGGGGATGGACATAGGCCCCTAGGGGGGGGATGAGCCCGACCGTCGCCGAATTCCGCGTCTGGGGCATCCGTGACCCGAGCTTCCGCCACCGCCGGCGGCCGCTCCGACCCGAGAGGTGAAGCCATGACTCTCCGACCCTTCCCCATGACATCGCGGCGGTCCCCATCCGCCCTTACCCAGCTGCTCGCCGCGGCGGTCGCCCTTGCGGCGGCCCTCGCCTTCCCCTGGGGTGCGACGGCCGCCGAACCGTCCCAGGGGGACCCGTGCCTCGGATCGGTCGCCGATCTGCCCCCCACCGTCCCGGGCTGGCGGTACTTCGGCAACCTCTTCAACCTCGACGGCGATCGCCCCCCGGAGCGGCTGGAGCTCTCGTTCTGGACCGGACCCCACCTGCCGCAGGACGGGGTCGACATCGATCTCCGGGTGGTCAGTGCCCGGCGCACGGAACCGGCGGCGGGGGGCTACCGATGCCTGATCCCCGTCCTTTCCCAGCGAATCACCCTCCTACCTGAGCAGGTCGTCGGGCCCGACGAGCTCTGGTTCGGCGTCCCACGGATGCCGTCGATCTGGCTGTCCCTCCCGATGCCGGAGCTTCCCCCCGAGCACGTTGGGCAGGACCTCCTCTTCATCGGCTACGGCATGGACCCCGCGGACATCCTGGGCGAGCGCCTGGCGCCCGCCGCCGACCGGGTCGCCCCCGCCTGTGACGACGACGGTGAGGGACGCAGCCAGAGCACGGACCTTCCCTGCGCCGACTACATCACCCGGCGCACCCACGAGCTGAGCAGCCTCTACATCGATGAAGCCGACGGCGTGCACCGTTCCGGCCTCCACCTGAGATGGCTCCTCGACCTGGAATCGGGGGAACCCGGCGCCAACGGCCCCGAGCCGGAGGACGGGAACCTGCCCGGCCGACTGGACGCCGACGGCGAGGATCTCAAGGACATCCACATCCGCGTCCATGCCCGCCCGGGCATGCCGCCCCCGGGTTGAAGACTGACGACCCCCGGTCGGCTCAGCCGCCACCCCCACCGGCGGCGCGGCGCTCCCACCCGTCCAGGCTCTGCGCCACCGCGACGGTGCGGCGGTGGTCCGGGCCGAGGTCCCTTCGCCGTAGCCGCAGGGCCCGGCGCAGCGCCTCCCCGGCGCCGGGATCCCCCAGCGCCGCCAGGGACAGACCCAGACCGTAGGAGACCGTCGCCAGGTCGAGGCCGTCCCCCGACTTCGACGCTCCCTCCGCAGCCCCCGGCAGGAGGCGGCGAAACTCCTCCGCCGCGGCTTCGTGGCGGCCGGATCGGTGGAGGTGCCAAGCCAGGTCGCTGCGGTAGAGGCTCTGGATACCGGCATCGGCGGCGGCGTCGATCGCCAGGCGGAACTGCTCCGCCGCGCGGGCCGGTTCCCCGGCGTCCGCAAAGAGCACCCCGAGGTCGTGGAGGATCGCCGCCACCTCCGGATGGTCGTCCCCGCCCAGGCGGCGCCACATGGCCAGGGCCTCACCGTACAGACCCTCCGCCGACGCGGTGCGCCCCAATCGGCCCTCCACCAGCGCCAGGTTGGCGAGGGTGGCGGCGCTGCGGCGGTGGTCGGCACCTCCGTAGAGGCGATCCTGCATCTCGTAGGCGCCCCGGAAAAGCTCCGCCGCCTCCCCGAGGGCGCCGGCGGAGAGCCGCGCCGCCGCCAGGTTGTTGAGGCTGTTGGCCAGCTTGGGATGGGGATCGCCGTAGTTGGCCCGCCGCACGTCGAGGGCCTGACGGAGCCGCTCCTGGGCGGCCTCCGGCTCCCCGAGGGCGAGGAGCACCGTGCCGAGGTTGTTGAGGCTGTCGGCGATCCGCGGGCCCGGGACGCCCAGGGCCCGGCGCAGCTCCAAGGCGCGTTCGTGGAAGTCCCTGGCGGCGGCGAGTTCACCGGTGGCGTAGTGGTACACGCCGAGGCTGTTGTAGCTGTCGGCGACCCGCGGATGCCGGTCTCCGTGCCGCCGCCGACGTAGGTCGAGGGCCTCCTCCAGCAGCGCGGCGGCGGCGTCCGGATCCCCTCGGACGCCGTAGACCTGCCCCAGGCGATCGAGGACCGTCGCCCTCGACTCCGAGAGCGCCCCGGCGTGGGCGTCGGCCACCCCTCGGGCCTCCTCCAGCAGGACCTCGGCCCGATCGATCACCCCCAGCTGGAAGTAGACGTCGGCGATGGTGTCGAGGAGGCGAACCCGCAGCTCGGGTCGATCCGGCGGCGACACCAGCAGGCGGTCGGCGCCCCGGTCGAGGATCTGCCGGGCGGTCACCTCCTCACCCCCGGATTCCCGCGGGTCCGACTCCTTCAGGACTCCAACGACGAACTCGAAGGCGGCTTCCGCCATCTGCCGCTGGGCCTGTGCCTCCCGGGCCTGCCACGACGCGGCGAGGATGCCGCCGAGGAGGGCCAGCACCGCCATGGTCAGCGCCACGGCGAGGGCCCGATGCCGGCGGATCCACTTGCCGGTCCGGTACCCCACCGTGTCCGGCCGGGCCCGCACCGGCAGATCCGCCAGGTACCGCCCCAGATCCTCCGACAGCTGATCCACCGACGGATAGCGCCTCAGGGGCTCGTCCCGCAGGGCCATGCCGACGATGTTGTCGAGGTCCCCTTCGAGGGCACGGGCGTCCTGGGGAGGCACGGCGGCGCTGGGCCTGGGCGGTTCCGCCCCTTCGGCCCGGGGGCCGACCCCCAGGGCATCCCCCCTGGAGAACGGGCGGGTTCCGGTCAGCAGCTCGAAGAGCACCACCCCGAGGGAATAGACATCGCTGGCGGTGGTGATGGTCTCCCCCCGCAGCTGCTCCGGGCTGGCGTAGTCCGGGGTCAAGAGCCGAAGGCCCGGCGCCGTCATCGGGGCCTCGTCCCCCGACGTGTCCACGAGCTTGGCGGTCCCGAAGTCCAGCAGCTTGGGGGCGCCGTCGGCGGTCACCAGGATGTTCGAGGGTTTGAGATCGCGGTGGATCACCAGGCGACGGTGGGCGTAGGAGACGGCGTCGCACACCTCCCGGAACAGCTCCACCCGGCGCTCCAGCGGCAGCCGGCGGCGCCCGCAGTGGGCGACGATGGGCTCGCCGTCGATCAGCTCCATCACCAGATAGGGACGGCCGTCCCCCAGGGTTCCGCCGTCCAGCAGGCGGGCGATTCCGGGGTGGGCAAGGTTCGCCAGGATTTGACGCTCCAGTCGGAACCGGGCCACCAGGTCGCCGGAGCCGAGGCCCGCCTTCAGCAGCTTCACCGCCACCTGCTGCTGGTACTGCTGGTCCGTACGCTCGGCGAGGTAGACGCTCCCCATGCCGCCGTGCCCCAGCTCCCGCAGGATCCGGTAGGGACCCAAGCGCCGTCCCAAGAGGGACCGGTCCGGGGACGGCTCGACGACGGCGGGACCTTCGATGAAGTCCCCGGCTGCCGCGTGGTCCCGCAGCAGCCCCTCGACCTCCGCCCGCAGCAGCGGGTCTTCGCAGGCGTCGAGGAACTCCCTGCGCCGGGCTCCGTCCAGCTCGACCGCCCGCTGGAACAGACCCTTGAGACGCTGCCAGCGTGCAGGATCCATCGCCAAGTCCCCAACCGGTTTTCGGAAAGGGCAAGGCTAGCAGACGGGGACCGGGGGCTTCGAGTCCGAAGCCCCCGGTCGGCCTCAGCGCTTGGCGTCGAAGGCGTCCAGCAGGGCCGGAACGCCGCCCCCCGCCAGGTCCACCACCGTCGGCTCGCAGCGCTCGACGTCGATGGAGGCGCCGAGACCGAGGCCGCCGGCGCCGCTGGCGGCGATGTCCTGGAGCTCCTCACCGACGGGGCCGCCGAGGCCGATGGGTCCGAGGATCCCGGACAGCGTCCGCCCCTGGAACTGCTTCACCACGCCGGTACGCCCGAAGACGTCGGTGCCCCAGAGCACGTGCCGCTCGAAGGCGTTCTGGCTGGAGTAGGTGTAAACCGTGTCCACCTGCAGGCCGGGGCCACCGGTTGCCGTCGCGATCAGGAGGTAGCCCTCGATCAGCTCCCCGGGGGCCGGCGGCGGCACGGCGGGGAAAAAGGGCTGCAGGGCGCCGAAGATGTCGGTGCAGTCGATGCGGAAGACCGTACCGACGGTGCCGCCGATGGGGTTCACCGGCACCGGCGTGAGGTTTCCGGTCACCGACGGGGCGGACGCCACGCCGGTGGTCAGCACCGCCGAGAGCAAGACGGTCTGCGGCGCGAGGCTGGCGTTGGCGATGTTGATGGTGGTGGCGTAGTTGCCGGGCTTGAAACCTTCGTAGGAGTTGCCGCCGAGGGGCGGGTTGGGGTCGTTGAGCAGGGGGACATTGCCGGTCTCGTATCCGCAGACAAACTTCGGCATCCAGACCGTGGCGGTTTGGGCGGCCGCTCCGGAGGCCAGCGCCAGGGTGGCCAGCAGCAGAAGGACGAGGACGGGGGTCGGGCGCTTGTGCATGTCGAGCTCCTTTCGGTATTCGCATCGGGCCGGCACGTCGCCGGCGTTTCCCCAGACGCGGAGAAAGAGCAAAAAGGAGCTCACGGGGTGGAGAGGGCTCACGGCGAACCGGCGAGCGCATCTCCAACCGGCGTCCCTTGCACCGGCCCGAGCCCGGCAGTAGGCTCATGGGGTCCATGGAAACCCCTTCCAATCCGTCGTGGCAGCGCCTACGGGATCTCGCGGACCAGGCCCTCGGGCTGCCGCCGGAGCAGCGCGGCGATTTCCTGCACCGCGCCTCCGACTCACCGGAGGAACGCCGCGTCCTGGAGTCCCTGCTCCAGGTCGTCGAGGGGACGATCGGGGTGGACCCCGACTCCACCCGGGTCCTTTCCCCTGCTCCCCCGCCCGCCAGGCCCGGCCCCCAAGACGAGCCCCAAAGGCTGGGGCCTTACCGGATCCTGGGGGAGCTCGGCCACGGCGGCATGGGGACCGTCTACCTGGCGGAACGGGCCGACGGCGAGTTCGACCAGACCGTCGCCCTCAAGGTGGTGGGCCGCGGCTTCGTGACCCAGGAGATGCGCCGGCGGTTCCTGGCGGAGCGGCAGATCCTCGCCCGCCTGTCCCACCCCAACGTCGCCCGCCTCCTAGACGGCGGCACCGGCGACACCGGGGTCCCCTACCTGGTCATGGAGCACATCGAGGGGGAGCCGATCAACGTCTACGCCGAGGCCTCCGGTCTCGGGCCCGAGGCCAGGATCCGCCTCATGCTCCAGGTGTGCTCGGCGGTGGAATTCGCCCACCGCAACCTGGTAGTCCATCGCGACCTCAAGCCGTCCAACATCCTGGTGGAGGTGGACGGCACCGTTAAGCTCCTGGACTTCGGCATCGCCAAGCTCCTCGGCCCGGAGGACGGCGGCGGCCACACCCAGGCGGGTCAGCTGCTGATGACCCCCCGCTACGCCAGCCCCGAACAGATGGTGGGGGATACGGTGACCACCCTGTCCGACGTCTACTCCCTGGGGGTGGTGCTCTACGAGCTAGTGGCGGGGCGGCTGCCCCACGGCCACGAGACTGCCAGCGAGCTCGCCCTGATGCGGGAGGTGGTCCACGGGGATGAGCCCCCGCCGCCGAGCCGCGCGCTGGCGGAACAGACCTCGGTGACCAGCGGGCCCTGGGGACGGTGGCTCGGGGCCCTGCGCCCCTCCCCCGCCCACTCCGCGGTCCGCGCCCTCGAGGGGGACATCGACCGCATCGTCATGAAGGCCCTCGAAAAGGAGCCCACGGACCGCTACGGTTCCGCCGCGGAGCTAGCCGACGACCTCGAGCGGCACCTGAACCACGAGCCGGTGCGGGCCGCCCCTGCATCCACCGGATACCGAATCCGAAAGTTCGTCCGCCGGCGGCGGGGGACGGTGGCCGCCGTCGTCCTACTGCTGCTCTCCCTCACAGCGGGCTTCGTCGCCCGCAGCCTCGAAGCTCGACGGGCCCAGGCGGCGCGGGCGGAGGCCGAGGCGGCCCGGGACCGCGCGGAGACGCTGGCCAACTTCATGCTCCAGGACCTATGGGAGAAGCTCTCCCCCATCGGCCGGCTGGACCTGCTGGGTCCGGTGGCGGAGCAGGTCCACGCCTACTACGCCGATCAGAAAGTGCGGGAGCTCTCCCCCGAGGTCCAGCTGAATCACGCCGAGGCCCTCGACGCGGTCGCCGCCGTCCTGCACGAAGGGGGGGACGTCGCGGGGGCGGAGGCCACCTACCGCGAGCTGCTGGACCGCCTGGAGCGGGTGTCCGACGCGCCCTCCCTGGACATCGACTTCCTCGAGCTCTACACCCGCCTCAGCCTCGCCGGCACCCTCCGGGACCAGGCCAAGCTCTCCGACGCCCTAGAGCTCTACCGGCGGAGCGTCGATCGGATCGAACAGCTGGAGGCCACCTGGGGTGCCCGCGGGGAGCTGACCGACGAAGATACCAACGAGCTCGTGATGCTGCAGACCGACGCCCTCGACTCCGCCGGCGTCGTACTCTACGGCCAGGGGCGGCTGGAGGAGGCCCACGGGAAATTCCGGGCGGCGGACGAGCGGCTTCGCCGGCACCTGGACGGCGGTGAGATTCCGCCCGACCTGGCGGCCACCGCCGGCGGCGTCGCGCTCCACCTCGGCGTGGTCCTCGAAGACCTCGGGGACCCCGCCGGCGCCCTTCCCCACTTGGACCGGGCCGTGGAGCTGGCGGAACAAACGGAGGACGCGGCCCCGCAGGATCCCATGTACGCCATCACCCGGGCACTTCCCCTCACGTCCCGCGCGGGGGTCCTTCGAAAGCTCGGCCGCACCGCCGAGGGGGAAGCGGCCCTCGCCCCGATCCTCGACCTTCTGCGCGGAGCCTTGGAGCGGGATACGGGCAACGCCGAGGTGGCCCTACAGCTCTCCTCTGGCCTGCTCGAAATGGCCGAATGTCGCCTCGCCTCCGGAGACCCCGAAGGCCGGCGACGGCTCCTGGAGGAAGTCGTCGACCTCAGCGCCCCCTTCGCCGAGACCTTCGACTTTTCATACTTGATCGACAACCGCGTCCGCGCCCTGCTCGCCCTGGGCCGCACCGCCGAGGCCCATCCGCCGGCCCTCGCCCTCCTCGGGCGGGGCTGGAACCCCAACGGCTTCGTGGAGCTCTGCCGCTCCCACGGCATCGAGTTGGAGAAGGGCGCCCCGGACGAAGACCCCCGAGGGCACGACGCCCACCAAGACAACGACAGCGAGGAGTGATCCCCAAATGGCCGAGCAGCCCGTCTACATGTTGAATGTCCTCTGGTTCAAGGAAGAAGGGGGCCGAGAAACCTACGGCCGCTACGCCCAGGCGGCGGCGCCGGTGATCGGACGGCTCGGGGGGCGGCTCCTCGATGCCTTCAACCCGGAGCAGGCCCTGATCGGCGACTGGGATCCGGATCTGTTCTTCGTCGTCGAATGGCCGAGCTGGGAGGCCTTCCAGGCCCTGGTGGACGACGAGGACTACCGGCGTGACGCGATGCCCCTGCGGGAGGAGGCGCTGGAGCGTTCCCTGCTGATCCGCTGCAGCCGCGCCGATTTCGGCTGACGCCGCCGCCATCCACTTGGGCCGCTTCCGCAAAGGCGATAGGGTACCCGCGCCAGAGCAACTCCCAACGGATCCTCGAGAGGAGCACACGCGATGACCGCCATCGACCTGTACTACCACCGCCCCGGCTGAACGAGCTGCAAACGCACCCGTGAGGTGCTGGACCGTAGTTCCGCCGAAGTTCAAGAAGAACGCAACAGCCGCAAGCAGCCGCTGACGGACGAGGAGGCCCGGGGCCTCATCGACGCGTCCCAGATCGTGCTGGTGGCCAAGGGCCGCAAACTGCGGGAGCTCCCCGCCGCCGAGGCCACCCTCGACGACCTCAAGGGTCCCACCGGTAACTACCGGGCGCCGATCCTGAGCCTCGGGGACCGCCTGCTGGTGGGCTTCCACGCCGATACGCTGGAAGGCCTCGTCGCCGGCTAATCGCCGGTCTCGGGAGGGGTCGCGCCCGGCGCCGGCCCCTCCACCCCCGCCGGTTCTTCGATCCGCAGCACCGCCCCCGGTGGGGTATCGCGGATCCGCTGCGGCGGACCACCGGCGGGCCAGCGGACCACGATCTCTTCGATCCCCCGGGCGTCGCCGACCCCGATTTCCAGCTGATGGCTGTTGCCGCCGAAGGAGCCGCCGGTCCCCGCCAGGGCGTGGACCGACCTGGGCCCATCCTTCCCCACCAGCTTCACCTCGACCCGCGCGCCGACGCCGAAACGGTTGGACCTTCGCCCTTCGAGCCGCAGGGTCACAGAACGGTTGCCGTTGCCGGGGTTCTCGAACAGCACGTTGGCGAAGGCGTCGCCGGGGAAGAAACCTCCAACCTGGTGGAAGACATCCTCGTCGCCGTCGCCGTCCACGTCCCCGAAGGCGACGCCGTGCCCCTTTTGTAAATGCCCGAAGCCGCCGGCGAAGGTGACGTCTTCGAACCGCCGGCCGCCGACGTTGCGGAGCATGGCGTTGGGCATCAGGGCCTCGAACTTGGGCTCCCCCGTGCCGAGGTACACGTCGGGCCAGCCGTCGGCGTCGAGGTCGCCGAAGTTGGCCCCCATGGGTAGCTGGGGCCGATCGAGGCCGAAGGCCCGGGACACCTCGGTGAAGCGGCCGCCGTCGTTGCGATAGAGCCAGGGCTGACCGGTTTCGGAGGGGCGACCGAAGAAGGGCAGCACCACGTCGCCGATGCGGGAGCGGTAGTCGGCGACGAAGAGGTCGAGGTCGCCGTCGTTGTCCATGTCAAAGAACCAGGTGGCGAAGGTCCTACCGTCGGGGCCGAGGACCCCGACCTCCGCCGCGACGTCGGTAAACCGCCACCCCGAGCCGCCGCCCCCTGGGGCTTCGTCGACAGGACCGTCGTTGCGGTAGAGGCGGTTCGGACCGATATTCGACACGAAGAGGTCCGGGTCGCCGTCGTCGTCGAAGTCCCCCCAGGTGACCCCTTTGGCCAGGCGACCGTTCTGCACCCCAGCCGCGGCGGCGATGTCGTCGAAACGCCCGTCGCCGCGGTTGCGGAACAGCTGCCCCGGGTAGGCGCGGCCCCGGTCGGTGCTCTCGTTGCCCACGTAGAGATCGAGGTCGCCGTCACCGTCGAAGTCGGCCCAGGCGGCGGTCTGTGTCGGGTAGGCGGGGGACGCCAGGCCCGCCTCCCGGGTGACGTCTTCAAATCTGGGGGCCCCCTCGGCGGCGACATTGCGCAGCAGCGAATTGCGCACCCGTCCCTCTTGGTGGAGCCAGGCCCCCCGCAGCACCAGAAGGTCGAGGCGGCCGTCGCCGTCGACGTCGGCGTGGGTCAGGTTGAGGCCCCCGAGCTGGCCGTCCAGCCCCCAGGCGGAGGTGACGTCGGTGAATCCGTCCCCGTCGTTGCGCAGGGCCCGCAGGCTGCCGCAGGGGTCGCTGGTGGAGCTGACGAGGTCGAGGCGGCCGTCGCCGTCGAAGTCGTCCATCACCGCCCCCCCCGCCAGGTCGGCGCCGCCGAGACCTAGATCGGAGCCCACCTCCCGCCACCGCGGAAACGCGGCGCCGGCGGTAAAGGCCTCCGCCGGCAGGCGCAGGGACGGGGGGACCGTCTCCCCTTCGCCGGTGAGCCGGCGGGCCAGATTGAGGAGCCAGACCACGGTGGGGCCGGCGCCCCCCTGGACCCGGATCCTCTCGAGGGCCCGGTCCCCCGCCCGGCGGGCGTGCTCCGGCAGGCGATGCAGCCCCTCCCCACGCAGGGGCACGATGCAGCTACCGGAGCCGTGGTGGCCGACGCAGTTGGCGTCCTCGGCCGCCTGCAGATGGGCGAGCATCGAGAGCTGCAGCCAGTCGGCGTGGTCCTCCGGACCCAACGGCGGAGCCCCCGGCGCCGTGGCCCGGTCCAAGCCCGCATCCAGCAGCGCCGCCGCCTCCTCCGCCCGGCCCAACTTGAGTAGCTCCCAGCCCAGCCGACGCTCCAGGGACCGCCGCTCATCCCCGTCGGTCGGGTCGGAGTCGAGTCGAGACCGGTACTCCCGAGCGCGGCGCTCGCCGTGGTAGAGCTGGTAGCTGTCCTTCGCCCTCCGGCACACCTCCCGGAACTCTTCGGCCACGGGATCCGCGGGCTCCCCGCGGAGCGGAGCGACCACCGGATCGGAGGCGAGGACGGCGGCGGACGACAGGGCGAGGGCGGCGGTCGTCGACAGGACCGCGACCGAAGTCCAGCGGAGGGGCCACATCCGGGAAGGGTACCAGCTCGCGCCGGGCCGTCTCGAGCGCGGCGCGGAAGCGTCGCAGAGAATAAGCTAGGGCCGCCGACGCCCGCGACCGCCGGGGGGAGCGGAGCGCGGCGCGGGGGATGGAGACTCGATGCACAGCGAATTCCACATCGGCGACTGGCGGATTCGGCCGTCCTTGAACGCGGTCGAAGGCCGCGGAGAGACCCGAAAGCTCGGGTCCAAGGCCATGGACGCCCTGGTGCTGCTGGCCCGACGCGGCGGTGAGGTCGTGGCCCGGGACGACCTGGTGGCCGAGGTGTGGGGCGGCGCCGCCGTCAGCGACGAGGCGGTGGCGACGGTGATCTGGGAGCTGCGCCGCGCCCTGGGGGACGACGCCCGGCGGCCGTCCTACGTGGCCACGGTGCGGGGCCGGGGCTATCGACTGGTGGCGGCGGTGGAGGCCAACCCTTTGGAAGGTTCCAAAGCAGAGGGACCCAGAGCAGAGGCCACCGGAGCGGCAACCTCTGAGCAGGACCAGCCACAACCCGCCGGCGGCCCCCGGGGCGACACCGCAGGCGCGGATCAGGACGCGCCCCTCCCCCGCCGCCCCATTTCCGCTGGAGCCGTCTCCAGGGAGGCGACCCCCGCCCCTCCACTCCCGGGAACGCAGGCCAAAGACACCGAGCCGGCCGCCGCTGAGCGCAGACCCCGGCCCTCCGCCGGCCTAGTCCTCGGGGTGGCGGCGACCCTGCTGCTGCTGGGGGGCGTCGCCCTCCAGCGGGGATCCCCAGAAACCCAGGCCGGCGGCCCCGAGGTCCGAGCCGAGGCCCCCGAGAGCCCAGCCGAGACAGAGAACGAAGCCGCCCGGACGGAGGTCTCCCGACTCGTCCAGGTGCTGGCGGTCCAGCCCCTCGATGTGGTGCTCTCCCCCCAAGACAGCGGCAGCGCCGATTTCGCCGCCGGCCTCGGCGACATGCTCCGGGTAGACCTCGCCCTCTCCGGCGCCTTCGAGGTGATCGACGTCGAGCGGGCCGGCGGCCCCGCCCTGCCCCTCGACGCCGACGCGGTGCTGGAGGGCTCGGTCCAGCTGTCGTCGGGACGGGCTTGGGTGACCGTCCAGCTGGTGGACCTATCCACGGGGCGCCTCCTCTGGGGCGGCAATTTCGACCGCCCCCTGGGGGACGACCCCCCCGCCACCCGACGCCGGATGGCCCTGGAGATCGCCCGGCAGATCCGCACCCGACTCGGCGTGCCGATCTCGACTCCCTGACTCAAATCCCTGAAAAAGAGGGAGATCCGAGGCTTCTGATGTTTTTCTGAGGTGGATCTCAAGCGCCTGAGGAGAGGTCGTCGCTAGCTTGGAGGTCGCCGGGCGGACGTTCCCCCGGCCCCGGCCGCAACACCTTCGACCGCAGACCCACGGAGCCTCGACCATGCGCATCCTCCTCCCCCTGACCCTCTTCCTTCTCCTCCTCCAAGCCCCCGTCCCCGCCCACGGTGCCACCCTTCCTTCCGCCGCCGCGCCGGCCGCCGCCTGCGCCGTCCCAGCCGACGCTCCGCCGGCCAACGCGGTGGCCACCATCGGCGGTGAGCCCATTTCCCTCGGCGAGCTCGAAGCCTTCGTCGCCGACCCCTTGGCCCGGCTCGAAGCCGAGCGCCGACGGGTTCTGGAGGACGGGCTCGAAGGGCTGCTGGAAACGCGGCTCTTCGAGCTCGAAGCCAAGCGCCGGGGACTATCCACGGAAGCCCTCCTGGAGGCCGAGGTGGACGCCAAGTCCAAGGTCACCGACGAGGAAATCGACACCTTCTACACCCAGAACCAGGCCCGCATCGGCCGGCCCAAAGAGGCCATCCTCGACGACCTCCGGGCCTACTTGACGGCCCAGAAGGCCCAGCCCCTCCGCCGCGAGCTCGCCCAAGGGCTGCGGGAACGCTTCAAGGTGGTGACCCTCCTCGAGCCCCTCCGCCACGAGGTCGGCGCCAGCCCCGCCCCCGCCAAGGGAGCCCCCGGGGCGCAGGTCACCCTGGTGGAGTTCTCCGATTTCCAATGCCCCGGCTGCCGCGGCATCGTGCCGGTGCTGGAACAGGTGATGGAACGCTACGGCGACAAGGTCAAGCTGGAATTCCGGCAGTTCCCCCTCCGCAACATCCACCCCCAGGCCCAGAAAGCCGCCGAAGCGTCCCTGTGCGCCGCCGATCAGGGGGAGTTCTGGGGCATGCACGACGCCATCTTCGCCAACCCCCGGGAGATGCACGACGCCGCCCTCACCGAGCACGCCGCCGGCCTCGGCCTCGACATCGCGACCTTCACCGCGTGCCTCGAGTCCGGAGAGCACGCGGACACGGTGCAGGCCGATGTGGACCAGGGCTTGAAGGTAGGGGTGGGCTCCACCCCCTCCATTTTCGTCAACGGTCGGCCTGTGAACATGGTGGGGGGCGGGGCCCCCATCGACGCTATTTCCGCCCTCGTGGACGACGAGCTGCGCCGCGCCGCCGGGGGTTGATCGACGGATTCGGGACCCCTCCGGGGACCGGCGGGACCATGCTACGCTCCGCCCCTACGGCCTTCCTGAGCACCCTTCCGCGGCGCCTCTGGAAAGCTTGCTCGTGACGCCGAGGGGGCCAGCGGCTGCGCCGTCGGCCCCGGCGAATCGACCACCGTCGACCCGAGGGACCCCCCACTCTTGGCCCGAGCCGCGCGCCGGATCCTCGTCGTAGCCATCCTCCTGATCGCCGCAATCCTGCTGCTGGAAGCCTGGCGGCGCCCGTCGTCGATCCTCGCCGAGCCGGGGGAGGAGGAGGGGGTCGCCGCTGAGCTGCTCACCCGTCCCCCCCCTGCCTGGGTCGACGGCCTCGGGGATCGGGCGGAGGCGGCGGGGGCGGATCCGTGCCTCGCGGCGGCGTTGCTGATGGTGGAGGGGGCCGACCACTCTAGGCTGGAGACGACGGTGGAGCGTTCGGTGGTGGCGGCCGGGCGTTACATCGGCTTCCTCCACGGCTACGACCTGTCCCTGGGCGACGCCCAGATGAAGGTCAGCACCGCCGCCTGGGTCGCCAGCGGCTTCCAGGACGCCCAGCCCATCGACGCGCTGGACGACGCCACCTGGCGACGCACCACCGACGCGCTGCTCGGGGACGGCGGGCGGGATCTCTTCCTCTCCTACCTCGGCTACCTCCAGAAACGCCGCGACGTCGGCATCAGCTGCTGCCGCCCCAAAGGGCCGACGGCGGCCGACTACGTCGTGCTCGGCACCGAATACAACGCCGGCGTTTCGAGCCCCGGCAGCTCCCCCGGGTCCGCCTACGGCCGACTCACCTCCGCCGTCGCCACCCACCCTGGCCTGCGGGAGCGGCTCTGTCGCTGATCCGCTCCGAAGGAACCCGAGATTCCGCGAATGGCACGGGGCCCTGGGCCGTACCCTAGCCTCCTCCCACCTGTACTTTTGAGAAAGGGGCGGCGGCATGGGGAAAAAGAGGCGCATCATCGCCTTGCTGGCCTTGGAAGTCACCTTCTTCGTGGGCCTGGCGGCGGTCGTGATCTTCTTCTGGGGCAGGCAGGTCCAGGATCGGGCGCGGGCTGAGTTCGAGGCGGAGATCGGAGCCCTCGATCCAAAGGCCCACGTCCCGGCCGAGGTGCCGGCGGACCGCAACGGGGCGGACCTCTGGCTGGAAGCGGCCGAAGCGAGTCAGTGGATCCCCGAGGACGACCCCCGAATCCGTCGGCTGGGGGATGGCCGCCCCTGGACCCCGGAGCTCCTCGTTGAAGCCGAAGGGCTGCTGGAACGCTACGAGCGGGCCCTCGACCTCGCGGCGCCGGCGCGGAGGGCCGAAGGCTCCAACTTCCACCTTGACTACAGCTCCCCCCAGACCGCCGCCCTGAACACGGGGCTCCTGCCACTTTCCCGCCTCCTCCATATCCAGGGTCGGGCGGCGCTGCGGGGAACGGGGGATCTCGCCGCCGCCGCGGACGCCGCGGAAAGCCTGGATGCCCTGGGTAGGGCGATGGCGGCGGAGCCCTTGATGATCTACCAGCTGATCCGGCTGGCGATCTCCGGTCGCCACCTCGACCTGGTGGAGGAGCTCCTTTCCCGTCCCGACCTCGATCTCCAGACCCTGGAACGCCTGCAGCGCGGACTAGGGGCCGAGCTCGACGACGGAGCCTACTTCGACGCCCTGGCGGTGGAGGCCGCCCCCTATCGGCGCATCCTCGGAGTCGGCGGCGAGTCCAGTGAGACGTCTCCCCTGGGACGCCTGACCCTGGCCCTCAGCAGACCCTTCGACGAGGCCGCCATGCTAAGTCTTTACCAAGCCATCGGCGAGGCGTCCCGCGAGCCCATCGCCGATGTTTACGGGTACACAAAGGAAGCCATGGATCGCCCCTTAGTCTTCGCCCCGGCGGCGGACATGCTGATTCCCAACCTCGCCGAGCTACCGGTACGGCACCGCCTTCGGATCGCCGGTCGGCGCCTGGCTCGACTGGCCGTCGCCGCGAGGGGTTCCCACCTGACGGACGGAACCTACCCTGCCCGCCCAATGGACCTTGGGCTCGATGGGGACAACCTCGAAGACCCCCTGGCGGGGGGTGAGCTCACCTGGACCCTCGGGGACGACGGCTCCCTGACCTTCGCTTTTCCCGACGCCGCCGAGTTCTGGGAAGACCGCTCGGAAGGAAGCCACTACCCCGCCCCCCCGCTCGCCTGGCGTTTGCCGTCGTCCTAGGGTCCCGTCTGCACCGTCCTCCGGCCGGGGCGCCCTGTCCCCGGCCGTTCACGTGTTCCGGAGTCGACAGCGTCTACTTTTCCATACGGCACTGCCCCGGGAACGCCCCGGATTCCCCACGGGGTGGACATTCTGAGAGATTCCTCAGGATTCGACCCTAACCGAGGCGCGATCCCCGAGGACGGGCACGTCCCTTGCTCTCGAACCGGATATCCGCGACAAACGGCCGCGGAGGTTCGAAATCGAGGAGACGACCATGAGACCGCAGATGCCCACTTTCAAAGCCCCGTCCTTCGGGACGTTCGCCCGTACCGCCGCCGTCGCCGCCGCCCTCACCGCCATCGGCTGCAGCACTTCCACCGTCGCCCCCCCTGCCCTGGAGCTCCCGCCGGACGTGGCGGAACGGCTGGAGCCCCTGGAGATCACCGGCCACAAGTACCGCAACGTGGTCTTCTGGGAGCGGGTGAAGTACGGCGAGTTTCGGGTGGAGGACGTCGACCGCGGCTGGACCCGCCGTGAGAGCAGCTACTTCACCGTCGGCGGGGAGCGCTGGAACCTGGTGTTCCGCAACTGGACGCCCTTCGCCGTCGCCGGAGCCCATTGGTCCTGGCAGTTCGAAGAGTGGGACGACCGCCCCGACTGGGTCAGCGACTACGGCTTCGAGCTCAGCCAGAACGGCCAGCCGGCTTGGGAAGGCCAGTGCGCCATGGAGCTGACGGCGGACATCGAATCGATGTCCTGCGCCCTGCGCCGCCTCGACGACGGCAAGGTCTGGATCCTCGCCCTGGGGGACGTAGGCGCCGAGCCCGTGGCGGACTGGCTACCCCCGTGGGTCTCGTACCCGGTGATGGCCGGCTACCTGACCGACGACGAGACCGTGGTGGAGATCCACCACAACATCCGCTTGCCGGACAAGCGCCTGCCCTTCCACGTGCCCGCCGGCTTCTCCTTGGTGCAGGGTGGCCGGACCGTCGCCGCGGTGGACAAGATCTCCTCACCGGAGGTGATGTGGCTACCCCGGACCGACGATGACGACCTCCGCCCCGCCCTCGCCGCCGCCGGCGCAGCCCTGCACCTTTACCAGGGGCTGCGGGACGAAGCCGACCGCATCGAGGAGCGGGAGCACGAGATCTTCGCGGACCGATACGACGAGCACTGATGGATCCACCCGCCCCGGACCACGCGGGGCGGCGCCCTCAGGATCGCCCTAGGCGCCGATGGTGCCAGCGGAAACGGACGATTTCCGCCAACATTCGGGGCGGGTCGAGCAGGGGCTGGACCCTGGAGGTCGGGGAGTTGTGCCAGCGGACCCCAACCTCCGCCACGCCGTAGCCGAGCCGGTGGGCCAGCCACACCACCTCGACGTCGAAGGCGAACCCCGGCGTCATCACCATCCCGAAGATCCGGCGCGCGACGTCGCCGTCGAGGAGCTTGAACCCGCATTGGGTGTCACGGATTCCCCGAACGCCCGCTAGGCGGATCAGCCGGTTGAAGGTTTTACCCATGATCTCCCGGTAGAGGGGTTGGCGGCGGGTGATGTCGGCGCCGTCCACCGCCCGGCTGCCGAGCACCACCGGAGCCCTTTCCAGCTGGGGCTCCAGCCGCTCCAGCTCCTCGATCGGGGTGGAGAGGTCGGCGTCGGAGATCAGGACCCGCAGGCCGCGGCTGTCCAGGACACCGCGGCGGACCGCCGCCCCCTTGCCCTGGTTCTCGCCGAGCTGTAGGAGGCGTACTTGACCGCCGTCCCCAGGGCTTCGCGGGGCGAACCCCCGCACAACTTCCGCAGTGCCGTCGGCGCTACCGTCGTCCACCACCACGATCTCGAACCGCCGGGGCGAGCCGCCGAGGTAGCTCTGTAGGCGGTCCAGGGAGCCCCCAAGACGATCCTCCTCGTTGTAGGCGGGGACGACGACGGTGAGGTCGAAGGGATCTTCAGACATCCGGTGTAGTGGAAAATCTTGGCAATGACAGGTAAAACCTGTATATTTTCAGCGACCTGGGAAGCGGCGGAACGCCGGCCCACCTTACTACGAAAGGAACCCCCTCCATGCACGACTCCTATCCCCTGAGTGGGCCCGTGCCGGTGTCCGCCACCGACGTGGAAACCCGCGCTACGTTCATCGTCAAGAGCTACCAGCATCTCCTCGGCGCGGTCCTCGGATTCGCCGCCTTGGAGGTCGTCATCTTCCGCTCCGGACTGGCGGAGCCCATCGCCTCGGCGATGCTCTCGGTGAGCTGGCTGGCGGTCCTCGGGGCGTTCATTGTGGTGAGCTGGCTGGCCAGCCGAGTGGCGCACCGCGCCGAGTCCCTAGGGGTGCAGTACGCCGCCCTCGTCGGCTTCGTGCTGGCGGAGGCCATCCTCTTCGTGCCCCTCCTCTACATCGTCCAGCTTCAGGTCCCCGGCGGCATCCAGAGCGCCGCCCTGGTGACCCTCATCGGCTTCCTCGGCCTCACCTGGGTGGCCTTCGCGACCCGCAAGGATTTCTCTTTCCTCGGCGGCATCCTCAAGTGGGCCATGGTCTGCGCGCTGGTGCTCATCGTCGCCGGGGTGATCTTCGGCTTCCAGCTCGGGACCTTCTTCTCGGTGGCGATGATCGGCCTCGCCGGCGGCGCCATCCTCTACGACACCTCCAACATCCTCCACCACTACCCGAGGGACCGCTACGTGGCCGCCGCCCTCGAGCTGTTCGCCTCCATCGCCCTGATGTTCTGGTACGTCCTGCGGCTCTTCCTGTCGCGGGACTAGGCCGAGGACGTCCAGAGGCCCGAGGGCCGTCCCGCGGTTCTGCGCGCGGCCTGCAAAACGGGGTCGACATCCCTCCGGTGCGGGCTCTAGCGCGGGCCCCCGCCGCGGCCCTGCGAACCTAGTCTCTAGCCACGACGCCGGGGGCCCCATCGGCCTCCGGCCCTTTTTGTGTGCCGGAATCCAGGTCCACCAATCTCCAGTCTCCGAAGGACAGCTCCCGCACGGCGATCTGGTAGACCACGACCCGACTACCCACTAGCCGATCCCGCCCCTCCGCCGCCTCCAAAGCCAGGCGCTCCCTCACCGCCGTGGCGCTGCCGTCGTTGATCGCCAGACGATCGACGGCGAGACCGAGGTGGAACGCCAGCTGCTCGGCGAGCCCGGCACCCGAGCCCCAACCGAGGGCGGCCTCGGAGTAGACGTTGGTGTAACTGTCGCCGAGGACAAGCACCGGAGCCCTCCTCCGCGGGCGCCACAGGCGACCGTCGACCCCTTCCACCGCGAGGATCTCCACCCCCTCGGCGGTCCCCGCCGTCGAAAGCGCCGGCGGAGGGTCGCCTTGGGAGCGGCGGTGCCCCGGAGCCTCCAGCATGCGGGCGAGGTCCCCCGTACCCTCCACCCGCAGGCGTCGTTGCTGCCATCGGGGTCGGCGTGGGGGCAGCCCCTGGAATCCACTTCGGAGCTCGGCCGCCAGCGCCGCCGCCACCGCCCCCACCGCCTCCGGGCTCCAGTGGGAATCGCTCCGCAGGAATGCAGGGGCACCGGAGCGGCGCAGCGCCCGCAGGGTGTCCAGCGGGTCGAACACCATGATTCCCGCCGCTTCGAGGCGCTCCCTCCACTCGACGAACGAGGGATTCAGTAGCCCACCCACCGGCTCCCCGCGCACCTCCAGGGACGACGCAAGGATCCCAGGGTGCAGCATCGCCTTGGTGGGGGTGGGCACCACCACCAAGGCGATCCCCCGGTCCATCAACTGGCGGTGGAAATCCAAGAGGGCAGGCAGGGGATCGGGCTGCGGCGGAGGGCGCCAGCTGGGGCCGGACCGACGGCGGCGCTCCAACACAGCAGGGTCAAGGAACGGCGGGCCCAACACATGGTCGAGCCCCGGGCCGTAGAGCAGCCAGCCCTCCCCCGCATCGCCGCGACCGGGGATCACGTCCTCGTTGCCCAGCCCGAGGGCGAGGAACAGCCTCTGGGCGACCGGCAGGGTGACCGCCAGGAGGGGGGATCCGTCTTCGAGCCGCCGCTCAAAGGCGTCGAAGCTCTCCAGCAGCCGCCGGTTGACGTCGAAGGGACCCGCCGCAGAGGTCTCCTCCCCATCGCCCACGGTCGGGGCCAACGCCCCCGCCACGTCGGCTGCCAGCCGGGGCCAGCCGGCCCCGAGGGGCTCGCCGACCGCCATCGATACCACCGCCACCGCAACCAGCGGCACGAGCACCGCCACCACGCAGACCCACGCCAGCCACGGATCCACCGAGGGCCAATCCCGCGGCTCATGGTCCGCGGCGACAGATGCCGGAGGGGGGCCTGATTGCTCGGGGATCGTCATCGCGGCCTCAGAAGATGAAGTAGATGAAGGGGTTGTAGCCCTGGGTCTCCATCGCCACCAGGGAGATCCACAGGAAGACGAGGCCAAGGCCGACCTTCCAAGGGGTCAGCCGACGGGTGAAGTCCCAGGTCTGCGGCGCCCCCCAGACCACCGCCGCCGCGATCCCCATCATCGCCAGATCGTAGGGGCGGTAGAAAAGGCCCGCCACCAGGGCCGACCGTGGGTCATCCGCCCCGAGGCCCACCATGTGCCCCAGGTAAGCCACGGCGTCCCCCAGGTCCGCCGCCCGAAAGAAGACCCACGACAGCAAGACCCAGAAAAACGTCGTCACCGTCCGTCGGAGGTCCACCCATCGACCAGCGGGCCGCTTCAAGGCATCCCGGCGATGCCGCTCCAGCGCCAGCAGCCCGCCGTGCAGCGCACCCCAAACGACGAAGTTCCAAGCCGCGCCGTGCCAAAGGCCCCCGAGCAGCATCACGATCATCAGGTTCACGTAGGTGCGCCGCGGTCCGAGCCGGTTGCCGCCGAGGGGGATGTAGAGGTAATCCCGCAACCACCGGGAGAGGGACATGTGCCATCGCCGCCAGAACTCGGTGATCGAGCGGGCACGGTAGGGGCCGTCGAAATTCTTGGGGAAGACGAAGCCGAACATCAGCCCCAGGCCAATGGCCATGTCGGAGTAGCCGCTGAAGTCGAAGTAGATCTGAAAGGCGTAGGCCACGGCGCCGTACCAGGCTTCGAGGGGGCCCAGGACGTCGGCCCCGAACGCGGCGTCCGCCACGCGGCCGCAGGGGTTGGCGAGGAGCACCTTCTTAGCCATCCCGAAACAGAAGAAGGTCAGGCCGCGGGCCACCTTGGAGACGCTGTGGACCCGATGCCGCAGCTGGTCCGCCACCTCCGAGAAGCGCAGGATCGGCCCCGCCACCAGTTGGGGGAACATCGAGACGTAGCACGCGAAGTCGACGGCATCACGCAGGGCGGCGCAGCGCCCCCGGTAGACGTCGAAGGTGTAGCTCATGGACTGGAACGTGTAGAAGCTGATCCCCAGGGGCAGGGTCACCCGCAGCACCCCTTCGAGGGCGAGGTGCCCGAGCCCGAGGGCGGCCAAGGTGGCGTTCCAGCTGTCGACGCCGAAGTTGAAATACTTGAAGAAGCCGAGGAGCGAGAGGTTCGAAGCGATCGAGATGCCGAGGGCCCAGCGCTGCCGCCGGTTCCGCGGGCCGCCCTCCTCCAACTTCGCCACCGAATCCCTTCCGAAGGGGGAGGCCCCCGCCACCGCCAGGCCGCAGAGGTAGTCCACCGTCGTCGAGAACAGCATGAGGACGACGAAGGCCGGATTCGCCCAGCCGTAGAAGAGGTAGCTGAGCAGGGTCAGCCCCAGATGCTTCCCCCGCCGCGGCAGCAGGTAGTACACCGCCAAGGACAGCGGCAGGAAGTAGAAGCAGAAGAGGTGGGAGCTAAAAACCATGGCGCCCCGACAGCTTATCTCCGTTGTCCGATAGGCTGGGACCCGAGCCCCAGGAACCTAAACCGCGCCGGAACACCACCACCGGAAATCCAAGCCATGAGCACCCATACGTCCAGAGCCATCTCAGCCGCCGCCCTCGCCCTTCTGCTCGCCATCGGCCTCGGCCCCGCCGCCTCCGCGGAAACCGCCGACTCCTCAAGGGACCAGGCGACGGCCCCCGCCGTCGACATCCCCAACGCCCGCATTCCCCTCGAAGGGGTGCTCACCGGCGGCCAGCCTTCCCCGGAAGCCCTGGAACAGGCTGCGACGGCTGGCTACAGGACCATCCTCAACCTCCGCGGTGCCGGCGAAGGGGACGAAGGCCGGGACGAGGCCGGTGAGGTGGAGGCCCTGGGCATGCGCTACGTGACCCTGCCCATCGCCTCCGCTGGCGACCTCGATCGGGAAAGGATCCTCAGCCTGAAGGCCCTCCTTGACGACGCGGACGCCCGGCCCATGATGATCCACTGCGCCAGCGGAAACCGGGTCGGCGCCCTGCTCGCCCTCGTGGCGGCGGAGACGGGGACACCTCCGGACGCGGCCCTAGGTCTCGGTCTCGACGCCGGCCTGACCCGCCTCGAACCGGTGATCCGGGAGCGGCTAGGGCTCCCCGCCGCCACGCCCCCGGCGCCGGAACGCTGACGCTACCGGCCCCAAGGCGGCCAAGGCGCAGGAGCTCAGCGAGCAGGGGGGCGAAGCTCAGCCATCCGGCGCGCCCACCACTGGAGGCCCATCAGGGCCCACAGCCCCCATTTGTGGTCCCGCCGGCCTTCGCGGTGCTCCCGCCACCAGGCCTCCACCCCGGCGCGGTCGAACACGCCTTCGGGATATAAGGGGCCGTCCAGGAGGGTCCCCTCCACCAGCGGCGCCAAGGGCCCCCGGAGCAGGTCGGCGAGGGGGATGCTGAAGCCGAGCTTGCGCTCCGGCAGCGGGGTGGACCCCAGGTGCCGGGCCAGCAGGCGGCGCAGGACCGGCTTGCGGCGCCCCGCCAGGAGATCCGCCACCGGGTCGATCCGCGTCGAAAGATCCAACACCCGGCGCCCCAGGAGCGGCACCCGCACCTCCAGGCTGTGGTGCATCGACGCCATGTCGACCTTTTTCAGGCCCCGCTGGAGCTGGCCGTAGAGCTCGACCCGCCGGGAGAAGTCCGCCAGGGACTCGGGGCCGTCGTAAGGATCGGGGCGGTAGAGGTCGAACGCCTCCGGCGGACCAGGCAGACCCGGGGCGATCTGGGCGAGGTCCGCGGCCCGGAGGCGGGAGTGGACCTCGAAGTAGTACCGGCCCGGATCGCGGAAGACGATCACGTCGCTGCGACGGCGGCCGAGGCCGTAGCGCCCGGCGCCGTAGAGGGCGAGGCGCAGGGGCCAGGGCCAGCGGAAGTCCCGGCCGTCCCGCAGGAGGGAAACGGGCCGCTCGTAGCCGAAGAACAGCTCGTCCCCCCCGTCCCCCGACAGCGCCACCGTCACCTCCCGACGACTGAATCGGCTGATCATCAGGGTCGGCACAATGGAGAAATCCCCGAAGGGCTCGTGCTGCGCCCCCCGTACCTCCTCCACCGTGGCCAGCACGTCGTCATCGGTCACCACGTGCTCCCGGTGGGCGAGCCCTAGGGCCGCGGCGAAGATCCGCGCCTGGGGGCCTTCGTCCTGCCCCCAGCCGGGATTGGCGACGGTGTAGGCCCGCAGCTGGTCGGAGGTCTGGCGACGGGCGGTGGCGGCCACCAGGGGGGAATCGATGCCGCCGGATAGGAAAACCCCGAGGGGCACGTCCGCCAGCCGCTGCCCTTCGACGGTCCCCTCCAGGACCTCCGCTAGCTCCTCGACCCCTTCGTCCACCGAGAGGTCCGGCCGCGACCGTCGGGGCAGCCGCCACCAAGACCCCGACTCCCGCCGCCCCTGACCGTCCACCCGCAGCCAACCGCCGGGCTCCAGCTGGCGACTCCCCGCCAAAAGGCCCCAGGGGGGCGGCAGGTGGCCGAGCCTCAGGTAGAGGTGGAGGGCGTCCAGACGCGGCGGCCCCGAGGGGCCCCAGGGGGCCAGGGACAGCAAATCGTATTGGGAGCCGAAGGCCAGCCCGCCCCCAGGGCCGTCGGCCAGGTACAGCGGCTTGATGCCGGCGTGGTCGCGGGCCAGGGTCAGGCGCCGCTCCCCTAGCTCGTACCACGCCAGGGCGAACATGCCGTCGAGCCGGTCCAGGGCGCCCAGGCCCCAGGTCTCTAGGGCCGCCAAGAGCACCTCGGTATCGCCGCTGGAACGGAACGTCCGGCCGCGGCCCTGGAGCTCCCGCCGGAGGTCGGGGTAGTTGTAGATCTCGCCGTTGAAGACCAGGATCGAGCGCCCATCCGCCGATGCCATGGGCTGACGTCCGGCGTCGCTCAGGTCGAGGATCGCCAGGCGCCGGAACCCCAGGTGGAGACGTCCCTCGGGGTCACTCCACAGGCCTTCGTCGTCGGGACCGCGCCGCTCCAGGCCGCGGGCCATGGCGGCCACGGCGCGGCGGGCGCGGTCCCCCGCCGCGCCCCGTTCCGGCTGGAAGATGCCGCAGATTCCGCACATCACCCGCCCTCCAACCAGACCCCGAAGCTCAGCAGCATGGACACCGTGTAGCCCAGGGCCGGCGTGGGCTCGGCGAGGAATCGCTCCACCAGCGGACGGATCCGGGCCGGCGGCACCAGGTCGTGTAGGCGAAGCCCGGGCGCCAGCAGTCGGCTTTCCAGCCCCCGCCGACCCTGGGGACCGAGGAGCTGGACCTCCCAGTTGCGCTCCAGGACCCGCTCCCGGCGCAGGAGGCGCCCCAGCTTGCGGACCGCCCGCACCGGCAGGAGAGCCCGCCGATAGGGGTAGAGGTAGAGGTTGGCGTCCCCCGCCTGCCAGCGGACCCGGGCGAGGTCCGGGGCGAAGCGTTTGAGGTAGTCGATCTGCAGGCCCCGACCCGACAGCCACGGCGTCGGCAGGGAGGTGAGGAAATCCGTCAGTCGGGTGCTGTAGAAGGGCAGCCTGGGGAAGCTGGCGACCTGGAACGCCCGCAGGCTGGCGGTGGTCCACCGCGCCGACCAGTGGTCGGTCTTCCAGGCCTTGAGGCGTAGGTCCGGGTCGTCGAGGTGGCGGTAGCCCTCCAAGCTGGCCCCGACCCTACGCCGCAGGAGGGGGTCGGGGTCCTCCCCGAGGTGGGGGCGGACGAGCTCATCCAGCAGCCAGCGCCGACCGCGCTTCTGCACCCGGCGCAGCACCGAGTCGACGAGGTCGTCGTCGCCGGCGTCCGGACGCACCCCCATGCCGTCCAGCCAGACGTCCCCCCAGTGGGCGGCGATGACGACGTCGGACCGGGCCGCCAGCTCCTCGGAGACGCAGACCTGTCGCGCCTGGATCACGTCCTGGAAGCCCTCCAGGGCGCCGGCGACGACGGAAAGGCGGTCAAAGAGGTAGGGGCCGATCTCGAAGCCATGGAAGTCGAGGCCCCGGCGCCGCGCCAGCCGGCGACCGATCCGGGTCTCGATGCTGCGGCGACCGTAGCCGTAGCCGTAGGTCCAGAGCCCGGCTCCGTCTCCGAGGGCCCCGTCCCCCAGGGCCGCCAGGGTGCTGCGGGAGTCGAGGCCGCCGGAGAGGGGCAGGGCGACCCGGGCTCCGTCTCCGGGCCTCGGACCGAGGTCCGCCATCACCGCCCCGAGCCTTCGCCCCAACTCGTCCACCGCCTCGTCCCGGCCGTGTCCCCACGTCCGCCGGGCCCACGACCAATACCGTCGCCCCACCGGACCGACGGCGCCCGACCGGGCCGTCCAGCGGTAGCCGCAGGCGGGGCGGAGCTGGCGTATCTCGTCGTAGTGGGTGCGGTCGTCGGGAAAGAAGCCGTGGGAGAAGAGACCCGCCAGCCCGATCCAGTCCAGGCGGTCGGCATGCACCGCCGCCGCCACGTCGCGGTAGCCGCTTCCGGCCGCCACGCG